>SKJY01000326.1 GCA_007121775.1 Gemmatimonadota bacterium | reverse complement strand
TGGTGATGATGGCCACGGCCATGATTACCAGGAGGGGGATGACGGCGATGCGGGTATATAGCCCCACCAGGACCATGGCGCCGAATACGATCTCGGCGAGCCCCACCATAGGCGCCAGGAGGTCCGGCGCCGGGAGGCCGATGCGCTCGAAGCGTCCCGACCCCACCGACTCGGGATAGAGGAACTTCTGGATCCCCTCAGAGACAAAGACTCCGCCCACCAGGAGTCGGATGAGGATGGTGGGCCACGGCGCACGACCGTCCGGTTCGAACATATTTTACGCACCTTTCGCATGGATACCCTTTCCCCATATCACTCCTAGCCCCATCATACGTTTCCCGAAGGTGACGGACTCCGGGGTCAGGTGTGGCGGACCTCATGAACGAACCGCCCCGGGCCCGACACGGTCAACCCCCCCTGATGCCCAGCCGCCGGCTTCTCCCTTCAACTTCCACTCCCGAGACGCCCCTCCCATGAGCAACGAAGGTCCAGCGGCGCCCAACGACGAACGCCTCATCGTGGTCTCGAACCGCCTCCCCCTGGTGCTCAGTGAATCGTCGGCGGGAGAGTGGCATCTGGAGCGGGGCTCCGGCGGACTGGTCACCGCCATCGAACCGGTGCTGAAGGACACCTCCGGTGTGTGGATCGGGTGGCCTGGCCTCAGCCCAGAGGGGTTGGCCCGGGCCGAAGGGTTCCTGGGGGATCGATCTGACGAACTGGGCTACCGGGTCCGTGGGGTGGGGCTCTCCCGGGAAGAGCGGGACGCCTTCTACCTGGGGTTCGCCAACCAGGTGATCTGGCCCCTCTTCCACGACTTCCCGGCCCAGTGCAACTTCGACCCCGCGTTCTGGCAGGCCTACCGCCGGGTGAACGAGAAATTCGCCGAGGTTGTGGCCGACGAGGCACGGGAAGAAGACTTCATCTGGGCCCATGACTATCACCTCATGTCGCTGGCCCAGGAACTCCGGAAGCGGGGGGTGGAGAGCCAGATCGGCTTCTTCCTCCACATTCCCTTCCCTCCCCGGGACCTATTCCTCAAGCTGCCGTGGCGACAGGACGTCATGGAAGCGCTTCTCCACTACGACCTCATCGGCTTCCAGACTGATCGGGACCGGACCAACTTCATCAACTGTTTCCGGGCTCTGAGGCCGGGCACGCAGGTCCACGGGTCCGGCCGCGTGGTGGATCTGGAGTTCGAGGGGAAGACACTCCGGGTGGGGGTCTTCCCCATCTCCATTGATGTGGAGGAGTTCTCGGGCCCGGCCCGGTCTCCGGAGGTCTCGGAGCGGGTGGCGCGCCTATGGGCCGAGTTCCCCGGTCGCAAGATGATCCTGGGGGTGGACCGCCTCGACTACTCCAAGGGCATTCCCCACAAGCTTGAAGGGTATCGGCTGGCGCTGGAGCGCTATCCCGAACTCCAGAGCCGGGTCTCGCTCGTGCAGCTCGTGGTCCCCAGCCGGGAAGACATCCCGGAGTACGACCAGATGAAGCGGGAGATCGAGCGGTTGGTGGGGCAGATCTCCGGCGAATTCACCCGGCCAGGTTGGGTACCCATCCACTACCAGTACGGCCGGTGGGACCGGCTGGAACTCATCGCTCACTACCGGGCGGCGGCGGTGGCGCTGGTGACCCCCCTCAAGGACGGGATGAACCTGGTGGCGAAGGAATTCTGCACCGCAAGCCTCGAGGGGAACGGGGTCCTCATCCTGAGTGAACACGCCGGCGCTACCGCTCAGCTCCAGGACTACGCCGTCTTGGTGAACCCCTACGATGTGGAAGGGGTGGCAGAGGCCATCTATCGGGCCTGTACCATGCCTGACGACGAGCGGCGGCGGCGGATGCAGCGGATGCGGGAGAAGATCCGGAAGGAAGACATCTACTGGTGGGTGCGGACCTTCCGTCAGGCAGCCGCCGGAGAATCGCTGGACGAAGCCCCCCTGGATGTGTATCTGCCCTCCCGGATCTGAACCTCGAGTGGGCTCAGGGGCGGTCGTCGTGGATCCGAGCCAGGAGCCATCCGTCCGGATCCAGGCGTACGGCCACCGGCCGGGAGGGGAGGGGTAGCGTCCGGTCCCAATCGCGCCCGTCCATCATGAGTACCTGCCGGTGGACCCCTCCATCGAGTTGGAATTCCACCTCCATGGGCATCCGGAAGGTGGGCCACTCCGCCGCCTGTTCCTGTCGGACCCGGAGGTGAACCTCGTTGCGGGCGCTATTCCAGCTCCACTCCACCCGATACTCCGGGTATCCGGGGGCGTGGAGCCACTGACGGAAGAACCACTCCAGCGGCTCCCCGTGCACCTCCTCCATGATCCGCTGGAAGTCGTCGGTCGACGCGTGGCCGCCGCTGTGGGCCTGGTAGAAGCGCCGCACCCCCTGGAAGAAGGCTCGGTCCCCCGTGACCCACCGGAGCATGTGGAGGGCAAGGGCGCCCTTCTCCAAGGAGTTGGCGTTCCGGAGATCCAGGAGGTTGGCGGGGTTCCGGTCCACCACCGGCCGGTCCCGAACCTCGGATGCGTCCAGGACCCGCCCCCGGTACGCATCCATCCGGTCCACCAGTTCCTGGCGATCCATCGTGTACTCCCAGAAGTAGGGGCCGAAATAACCGGCGAACCCCTCCGACAGCCATAGATGGGACCAGTCGGCAGGCGTCACCGAATTGCCGAACCAATGGTGAACGATCTCCTGGGCCACCTCATCCACCAGGTCCCGGCCCTGGGAAATGGCCTCCTCCGGGTAGAAGATGACGGAGGCGTTCTCCATCACCCCGAACCGGGTGGAGGCCTGGACATGGGCCAACTTCTCGAAGGGATACGGGCCGAACATGTCCACGTAGAGGTCCACCATCTCAGGCGTACGCTGGAAGACCCGGCGGGCGTGGGCCGTATCCGGTGCGAAGGCCCACGCCGTGACCTCCACACACCCGTCAGCCATGGGAGAGGCCGGAGCCTGCCCGCAGGCAGCCGTTCCCAGATCCAGCACCTCCATATCGGCGACTCCCACCACCATGAGATGGGTGGGGATGGGCACGGTATTCTCCCAGCGCCACGTCATGAGGTCCGGGAGACCGCCGGTTCGGGTGGTATCCGCAGGCTCGGGCCCGGCCACCTGCACCCCGTTGGCCACCACCCGCCGCCGGGCGGGGGCATGGACCGTGAAGGAGACGGTGGCCCGGTCCGACAGGTGGTCGTTGGAGGGGAACCAGAAGCGGGCGCGATCCGGCCAGTTGTCGGCGAATGCCGTGGCCTCACCGTGGACGTTGTCCCGGAGGAGCAGACCATCGGCGGGCACGCCTCGGGTCATGATCTCCACCTGCAGAGTATCGAAGACACCGGGGCTTCCGGGGGCGGCGAACTGCAGAAGACCGTTCTCGTGGTAGAAGTCCAGGGCACGGCCACCCCACGTGACGGCCTCCACCCGCATCCCGGTGAAGTCCAACGTTACCAGGTGGGGACCTGCCACCTCCCGCAGGTATCGGATCGTGGTCCGGGCCGAGACCCGGTCGTTCTCCGGGGGGATCACCAACTCCACATCGTAGTGGATCACATCCATGTCCCGGTCGTACCGGCCAGGGGCCGGGGGCACTCCCACCGCCAGAGGCTCAGGCCCTTCCAGTTCGACACCCTCTACCAGGGGGGGAGGGGAGATGGAGTCCCACGGGGGAGGAGCCGGCTCCACCGGAGCCCGAAAGAGCGCGCATCCCCCGCTGGAGAGGAGTATGGCCACCACCGCAGCCAGGATGGGGATGGTGAGCACCCCCAGGGGCCGGTGCATGGATGTAGATGGAGCGGTGGAACCGGAGCCGGAGCGGAACATGGAGTGGGGCGGCGCGGGGATCGGGGATAAGGCGGGGAGGTCTTCGGGTGGGCTTCACCGAAGCACAAGGGAAAGGGTGTCTCCACCGCACTGCGGGAGCCGAAGATAGCCCCCGGTATGTGGGCGGCGAAACCCGGTACATGGACGGCGAAACCTAGGTTCCATTGGCCTCGTAGGGGTGGGGGAAGCAATCAGTTCCCCCTCTGCCCGGAAAGCCCCCATGCCCACATCACCCCGTCATTTCCGTCCCGTTGCCCCTCGCGTCCGGTGGCTGGGGGTTGGCCTACTCCCACTTCTCTTCCTCCCGGCGGCAGGGGCAGCCCTCCAGGACGCTCCCACCTGCCCGGCACCCTCCCGGGGGGAGGCCTGCGAGATCCGCACCTTCCAGTTGGATCTGCCGGACCGCCGGCTCCAGATCACCGACGTCGCATCCGGGTCGGTGATGGTCGAAGGCTGGGACGGTGAAGGAGCCCGGGTCCAGGCCCGGATCACAGCCCGCTCCCGATTGGGGAGGAGCCCGGCCTCCATCGTGGAGGGGGTGGAGATCCAGGCAGGTGACGGGCGAATCAGTGCAGCCGGCCCCGAGGGCCTCCTGGGAGGGACCTCCTGGTCGGTGAGCTACTGGATCCAGGTCCCGAGAGGTACTGAACTGGAGCTGGATGTGACCAATGGCCGGATCCAGGTGCAGCAGGTCGAGGGACCCGTCGCCGCCACCAGCACCAACGGTCGGATCCGCCTGGACCACGTGGACGGGTGGGTGCGGGCACGGACCACCAACGGATCGGTGGATGTGGGCTTCCGGGAGGGAGCCCGTCTCCGGGAGTCTGTGCAGGTGGAAGGTACGAACGGCAGCATCACCCTGACCGTTCCCCGGAGCCTGGACGCCACCCTGCAGGCCACCACGACCAATGGATCCATCGGCGGTGACCTACCGCTGGATACAACCGGTCAACGTGGGAGTAGGCAAGCCACGGCGACGCTGGGAGCCGGCGGACCGGAAATCCTGCTCCGAACCACCAACGGCTCCATCCGGATCCGGACGCCATAGGCCCCCACATGGGACGGAGGGGCACCGCTTCGCCCTCAGGGTCCTCCCACCACCCCTTCCTCCATGAGTCGGGTGATGACCTCCGGCGAGTATCCCAACTCGTCCAGGATCTCCCGGGAGTGCTCACCCACGGCGGGCGGCGGTCCACCGGGGGGTGAGCGCTCCCCGTCCCAGCGGGGCGGGGGAGCAACGGCTCGATACGCGGGGATGCGGGGGTGGGGCTCAGGGCGGAAGGCACCGCCTCGGACCAGGGGATCGGCGGCGACCTCTCCCATGTCTCGAACCGGCGCGCAGGGAACGCCGGCCGCCACCATCCGGACCTCCACCTCTTCCCTCGTGAGCCCCTGGGTGGCCTCGGCCATGGCCGCCTCCAGCCCTTCCCGGTGCCGCACCCGGTCCGCATTCCGCGTGAATCGGGGGTCCCGGGCCACCTCATCCATGCCCAGGGCCAGGCAGCATCGGCGGAAGAGCTCATCGGTCCCTACGGCCAGGATGACCGCTCCGTCCCGGGTGGGGAAGGCGCCGTAGGGCGCGATCATCCCGAGCCCCGTGCCCATGGGCCCGGGAACCTGCCCGGAGGCCTCTACCCCCATGAGGTGATAGGCCCCCCAGGCCAGCCCAACATCCTCCAGGGAGATCTGCACTTCACGGCCTTCCCCATCCCGATCCCGGCTCCGGAGCGCCGCCAGGATCCCGAGGGCACCCCACATCCCGGCTCCCATGTCCATCATGGAGGTCCCCACCCGAACGGGAGCCCCCCCACGAGGCCCGGTGACCGATAGAATCCCGGAGTGGGCCTGGATGAGGGGATCGTACCCCGGCCGGTCGCCCAGCGGGCCCTCCGGGTCGAAGGCGGTGAGGGTGCAGATGATGAGCCCTGGGTGCCTGGAGCGGAGCTCCTTACCCGTGAGGCCGAACCTCCTGGCAACATCAGGTCGGAACGCCTGGATCACCACATCACTCCGAGAGAGGAGGCGCTCCAGGATCGTAGCGCCCTGGTCGGATCCCAACTCCAGAGCCAGGCTGCGCTTCCCGCGGTTGGAGGCCAGAAACAGGGTCCCGTCTCCGCCCCAGTCCGGTGGAGCCCAGGCCCGGGCCGGATCCCCCCGGCCGGGTCTCTCCACCTTCACCACCTGGGCTCCCAGATCGGCCAGGATCTGGCCGCAGTAAGGTCCCGCCAGATTCCCGGAGAGGTCCAGGACCCGGATCCCATTCAGGCTTCGGGCAGGCCCCGGCCATCCGCCTGTGGACTGATCCTCGGCATCCGACACCCCACTCCCATCCATCACCGACCGACGGACGTCATGCGGTGACTGGCCGATGCCATACGGTCGGTGAGTTCCACCGGCTCGAGCGACGTCCCGTACACCCCGTTGATGGCCCGGACGAGTTCATTGGTGACCAGACGATGCGCTTCGGCGCTGGGATGCACCCCATCCAAGCTGAACATGGGGCCGAAGAGTTCAGTGGGGTTTCCGAGATTCGGGAAGAGCGGGACCAGGCCGTCACGACGGAGTTCCTGGAAGAGGGGATTGGGATCCAGGAAGGCCCACCCCCGAGCCTGGGCCTGGGCACTCAGGACTTCGTTGTACCCGTCCACCGTCTGAACCAGGATCCCGATCTCCTGGGCAGAGAGCACCCTGGGCGCGGTAGCGCAGTTCAACACCACGGGAAGGCCGGCCTGCGCCCGGAGAAAGAGGTCTCCGAACCCGAAGCCGAAGGGGACCAGGGTGGTTTCTCCCACTCCTCCGGCGTCACCCGGTCGGCAGGTGGGCGACACCTGGAAGGTGGGGGGAAGGAGGCCCTGCTGGGCGGCGTTCCAGAAGGCGACACCAGGCGTCAGATGGGGGATCAGGGTCACATCCGCCACTCCGATGAGGACACCGCCCTGCACCCCGCCGGCCTCGAGGGCGTCGAGGGCCCGGACCAGGCGGGTCTGGAAGGTGGACACGGCCGTGACATTGTCCTCGGTGACCATCCCCTGCAGCGCGGCACCGAGAACGTCATTGTTCCCCATCCAGATGCTGACGAAGGTGGGGTCGGCATCCAGTGCGGCCTCCACCTGCGTACGGCCTCCGAGGAAGAGGGTGGTGAGGGGATTCGGACTCGTACCCGGGCCCAGATTTGCGGTGAGGTCCAGCACCGCCGCCCCGGGCACGGCCACATTGTTCAGGAATCGGGGCACCGGCGTGGACCGGAGCCCGCAGTCCCCCTGGCCGGCCCCGCCGACCCGCTCCCGGGTGATGGGGTTCACCACCGGGGCCGGGCAACCGGGCATGTTCAGGAGGGGCGCGTGGTAGCGGGTCCCCATCTGACGGGCCAGGAGCGCCGCATACGACTCCATCTGGGTCTCCTCATTGATCCCCTCGGACTGGAATCCGGCCGTGATGCTGTTGCCCAGCGCCACGTAGCGCGCGAAGAGATCATCCTCCAACTCCGGTGACGGTGAGACGAGTCCCTGGTCGTCACACGCCGTCAGCGCCATGGCGGCAACCAGGAAGAGTAGGAGGGAGCGGATGGCGCGATGGCTTGAGGTCATCATGGTCAGCGCCCCAGGGAGAGAGTGAAGCCAAGGAGGTGGGCGTGGACACGGTAGAGGCCGTCGTTCAGGTCCACACTGGGCACATCGCCCGGGAGGGGGTTCAGGGTTCGCCCGCGGCGATCATTCTGACGCATGTAGTGATAGGCGGCATCCAGACGGACACCGGGGGCCAACTCGACGCCCACACCGGCGGTGAGGTGGTTCCTCTCGCCCTCGGGAACCAGGGGGGTCACCGTCTGGTCCGGCGACGCATTCCGATTGTAGAGGTACCCGGCCCGTAGTCCCCATCGCTCACCGAGAGCGTATTCGGCGCCCACCCGGATGGCGTCGGCGTTTCGGTAATCCTGGATCAGCGTGTCGTTCAGATCGGGGTTCTCAAACTGGAGCTCCACCGAATCGAAGGTGGACCAATTGATCCACTGGTAGTCCAGGGCCAGCCGGAGATCCGGCGATGCCTGGAGCCCCAGCCCCACCACCACCTGGGCCGGCAGAGTGATCTCAGTGGCAGCCCACTGGCGAACCAGAGGACCCTGGGTAAAGGCCTGGGCCAGGATCAGATCCAGAGGAGTGCCCGCCGGAAGCCCCAGTGGGTTGCCGGCCGGGAGGACGATCCCCGTTTCCACCGGTTGGAAGGAGGCCCGCCCCTCATAGTCCAGGGTGACCCGGGAGAGCATCCGGGCTCCCAGGGTAAGCCGATCGCTCAGGCGAGCCTGAAGGGCCAAGTGGGCACCGTACCCTGTAGCACGATCGGACGAGAGGTTGGTCTCCGCAAAAGCTGTCCCCGGCGCCACGCCCAGTTCACCGAAGCGCGGCGACCCCTCCGAGAGCCGCAGGAGAGAGAGGTCCTGGCGCCGGTTCAAATCCACCGAACTCACCGCCAGAATCCCGCCGACCCCGATGGAGAGGCGGTCGTGAAGGCGGTAGGCCAGGGTGGGCTGGATGAAGGCGGCGCTGAGCGAACTGTCGAAGGAAACGAAGCTCCCCTGGAACTCCCGGGGCCAGCGGGT
>SKJY01000168.1 GCA_007121775.1 Gemmatimonadota bacterium | reverse complement strand
CCCGTCAGCCGCTCCCGGCGGCCCTCCCGGCCGCACAAAATCTGCGGGAACGCCCGGTCCTCCTCTGGCTCCCTCAGCCAGCCCTTCAGTCTTCCGCCTGCACTGAGTTTGGAGAAGACCCATTTTTTGGGGGAGTGCTTCCCCGACATCAATGGCCGCTACCGCTTTGCACTCATTTCAAATGCAGTAGGCGACTTGGCAGCAGAGCCCCGCTCTTCACCAAGCACCGGACCTGTTCCAGATCCGGGGACACGGGTCGATCGTCGGTAAGGACCGGAACCTGCTCCCGGATCAGGTTCCGGGCGCGGACGAGGGGTGCGCTTGGACGCAGGGGCAACCGGTATTCGAGCGCCTGGACTCCCGCCAGAAGTTCAGCCGCCACGACCACCTCCAGGATCTCCGTCGCCCGCCTGGCCTTCCTGGCCGCCCACATGCCCATGGACACATGATCCTCCTGACCAGCGCTGGTGGGAACGGAATCCACGGATGCCGGTGTTGCCAGCCCCCGAGCCTCTGCTAGCAGGTCGGCTACGGTGACCTGAAGGATCATGTAGCCGGACTGGAGACCGGGCTCCGGCGCCAGGAAGGCCGGAAGCCCCGACAGATCCGGATTCAGGAGTCGCTCGATCCGCCTCTCGCTAACCGACACCAGATCCGCCACCACTATGCAGAGCAGGTCCAGGGCCTGGGAAACGACCTGGGCGTGGAAGTTCCCGGCGCTGATGACCCGGGCATCGTCCGGGAACACCAGGGGGTTGTCGGTCACGGAGTTGACTTCCGTTTCGAGCACGGCACGCGTGTACGCAAGGCCGTTCCGAGCCGCACCGTGGATCTGGGGCATACAGCGCATTGAATAAGCATCCTGCACCCTGGGATCTCCATGCCGATGGGACTCACGGATCTCAGATCCGGCCAGGAGGGTGTGAAGGATTTCAGCGCTCCGGATCTGGCCGGGGTGCGGGCGTAGCGCATGCACCGCCGGATCGAAGGCGTCGGGCGTACCCTTCAGAGCCTCAAGGGTAATGGCGCCCGCCACCTCCAACTGGTCCAGCGCCCGCTCCGCCCCCAGAAGGGCCAGGAGTCCGAGGCCGGTGGTGGCCTGGGTTCCGTTGATGAGGGCGAGCCCCTCCTTGGCCTGGAGGGTGAGGGGGTTCAGGGCCAACTCCGCCAGAACGTCACCTGCCGGTCTAGGCTCTCCCCCTCCCGGGTCCAGAAGCCAGCCCTCTCCAATGAGGGGAAGAGCGAGATGAGCCAACGGGGCCAGGTCCCCGGACGCTCCCACGGAGCCAACCTCCGGCACCGCCGGGTGGATGTGTCGGTTCAGAAATTCCAGGAGTCGTTCCACCACCTCGGGCCTGCATCCGGAGTGCCCTCCTGCGAGGGCGTTCGCCCGGAGGAGAAGGAGACTCCGAACCTCCGCCACGCCAAGCGGGGCCCCTGTCCCGGCGGCGTGACTCCGGAGGAGGTTCACCTGAAGGCGCCCCCGCCCGCTCTCCGAGATCGGCCTCTCAGCCAGGCGTCCGAACCCGGTGGTGACCCCGTAGACCGGGCGCCCTTCGGCTACCAGGTGATCCACCGTTTCACACGCCCGGATGATCCGTTCTCGCGCTGCGGGATCGAGCTCCACAGGGGCGTCGGAACGGGCTACTGCGTCCACCGCTTCCAACGTCAACGTCCTTCCATCCACCTGGACCACGAGCACCTCCCGGTCCGAGAAATCGTTTGCTTGGGGTCGGTGTGAAGCAATCTCACAGAAACCCGACACACCCCGACTTGTGTGCAAGGTTTGCGTAATGCTATGATTTTGTTGGGAACCCCTCCCCTCCCCCGATCCCCCCAAGCAGGAGATTCGACATGGCCAGCGTCGGACAGGAACTACTGGATGTGCCGTTACCAGAAATGGTTATGAAGCTTGGTCTTGGCATTGCCGAAGCGCAGCGTGCCCTGGACGAGAATTCGGTGGAGACCTCCAAGCTCCTGGCCGAAACCACCGTCCCCCTGGTCCTGGCCATGACCCAGGTCATCGCCGCAGACGGAACAGTGAGCTTCACCCAGGCGGACCCCATCGATGTGTCGCTCCTCCAGATCGGTCTCATGCCAACCTTCTACCAGTTCGCCGAGGCCACCATCGAAGTCACCATGGACATCAAGACCACCATGTCTCGGGAGACCAACGTCAAGGTAAGCGCCAAGGCGAAGGTCGGCTTCTCCATGTGGAGCGCCTCGGTCAAGACCGATGTCTCCCATAACCGGAAGTTCGGCAAGGAGGTCAAGGGAACGAGCCGCCTCGTTACCCGGATGGTTCCGGTACCTCCGCCAGCCCGTATCGAACCCATCCTCAACGTGGTGGACAACCGCCCGGCCCCTGACGAAAGCTAATGGAACTTGAGTCTCCTGGCCTTCAAAGGAGCTTTGGAGCCAGGGTGCGACTGGAGGCAACGCCGGTGGGACTCTTCCTCGTCACTGCTTCCCGCTCCGGGACCGCCGAACCCGCCGTCAGGACCGCCGGAGGAACGGTGGTACTTCGAGTCGGGGCCGGTCCCGGGGGCCGGGAAGGGGTGATTGCCCGCCTCACCCTGGCTCAGGCCCTTTCGTTGGAGCACGTCCCCGGGATCGGCTCCGTGGGCGGTGTGCAGATGAATGTGGAGCGCTATCGCCGGACCCTGGAGTTGTTGCGGTCCCAGGCCCCTGGCCCCACCCCCCCTTCCCCAGTCACAGGTGGATCGAACGATGGAGCGTAATCCCGGGATCCGGGCGCTGAAAGCCCCGCTACTCCCTCCCACGGAGCGCCTTCGTGAATCGGACGCCGTGTCGTTCGCTGACCTACTCCGGTTGGTGGCGGAGAGTGTGGCGGATGCCCAGGCGGCCCTGGACCGGTCCTCTGCCTCCCTGGTGCGGGAACTCGCCGAAACCCGGGTCGAGGTGATCCCGACGATCCGGGAGGTGATCGACCCGGAGGGCGGTGTCACATTCGAACACGGGGAGCCTCGGACCGTATCGCTTCTGGACCTGGGGGTGATGCCCGCCTTCTACCAGTTCTCCCAGACGGTGGTGGAGGTCCAGATGGACCTGAAGCTCACCGAATCCCTCTCGGAATCCGGAGGTAGTGCTGGCAAGCGGCTGGCGCTCCTCGCCGACACGGGCTCGGTACGCTTTGAGCGGAAGATGAACCGGGATGTATCTGTCTCTTCAAAGCTCACGGCCACCCTCGTTCCCGTTCCCATGCCTCTCCGCATGGAACCGGTGCGCGTCAGCGAAAGCGCCGGCGAGGAGAGCTGATCATGGCCAGGGATGCAGAGTTGAATGAGTTCCTGGAGGCGGCGGGACTCTCCCTGGGGCAGGCCCAGCGCAGCATCCTGGGAGGAGAGACCCGTCCCCCCCAGGTGGTTCTGAGTGAGGCCGAACTGGAGATCCGGGCCGGGTTCCGCCTGGACGACAGGGGCCTGCACATCGAGCCGGTGGGAAGCGAGGGGGTCGTACGGGGGGCGTTGGACTCCAGCGCCCTATCCACTCTGAAGGTCCGGTTCGTGGCCGCTCGATCTGAGGAGGGGCCAGACCAGCCCACACGCAGCCGGAAGGACGTGGTGGAGGCCGTCACTGCCCGTGCCGATGTGAAGCGACTTTCCGAACTAGTGGGCGAGGTCCGGGTGGATGCGGCCTTTGTAGGCGAGATGGGAATATGGACCGCCCAGGTCCGGGACGCCCATGGGACCCTCCTCCGCCAACTCACGCTTCCTGACCAAGGATAGAGGAGACATCATGCCGGGACGCCGCCCCCCGCCCCCCCTGCCCGGCCCCTCCGATCGGCCGGGCGAGGATCCCATCGTGGTTCGCCTCCTGGAGGAGAACCGGAAGCTCGGTCTCCAACTGGAAGAGTCCACCACCCGCATCAGGGAACTGGAGAAACGGATCGAGCACCTCACCGCCGAGGCCCCGCCCAGCGAAGCTCCTGCGGAGCCGGCCCGGCCGACTGAGGAAGACCAGGAGGATGTGCCGCCGGACCTCCGGAAGCTCCTTCAGTTCAACCGGGAACTGCAGGAAGAGGCAGACGGGCTCCGCGAGGAGGTGGAACTCCTGCGGGAACGGGCCCAGGAGGAGGAGGTTCGGGTCACCGAGGCGGTGAGGGGGAGCCGGGAGCGGGCGGAGACGGAGGTGGCATCGCTCCGCAGTCAACTGCAGGCCCGGACCGATGAGATCTCCTCCCTCAAGGCCCAACTGACGGCCCAGGGTCGCACCCCCTTCCTCTCACCGGAACATGTGAGCCGGCTTCTGGACCAGTTCCACACCTCCATCTCCCAAGGGTTTTCAGGGCTATCGGTGCGGGAGAGTGAGGTCCGTCTGAAGGTGGCTTTCGGGGGGCTCACCCCGGACTCCGGGGGAATCATGGTGCCCACCACCGAGAACCTGCCCGAGCTCCGGGAGGGACTGAGCGAGGTAGTCCTGAAGCTGGGACCGACGCCCACTCGGCCCTGAAGCCTGGGGCCCGGGCCCTTGCCGGGGCCGCCCCCCGACCCGAATCGGGCACCGGGCCGGCTGCCCTTGGTCGCCGGGCGGCGGACGGGTAATCTCTTGCTCCGCCGGGCAGGGGGTCCGAGATTCGCAGGGTCCGCGGCGACGCTCCCCGCGTTGCCACACGTCGCACCTCCCCCGGATCCCCATGGTGAATTCGACCGTCCGCTCTGTCAGGGCACAGGAGTTCCTCCTCCCGCTCCTCCTCATCCCCTTCCTTTGCCTCATCCTGGCGTCCCTCGCCCCCCACCCGGTGGCGGCGCAGGACGCCGAGTTGCAGCGGGCCGCAGCAGACAGGACGCTACCCGAGGGGGAAGCGCTCTGGCTCCGCTATCCCGCCATCTCACCGGACGGGACCACCCTGGTCTTCACCTGGCAGGGCGACCTGTGGCGGGTTCCGGTATCCGGGGGAGAGGCGACCCGGCTGACCAGCCACCCGGGGCACGATCACCGGGCGGTGTGGAGCCCCGACGGCCGCCATCTGGCCTTCGCCAGCGACCGGTTCGGAAACTTCCAGATCTTCCTCATCCCGGCCCAGGGGGGTGAGCCGCGGCGGCTCACTTTCCACTCCGCCGATGAGCGGCCCTTCGCCTTCACCCCCGACGGGAGCCATGTGGTCTTCGGTTCCGGCCAGCTCCCGGACGCGGATGACCGGCAGTTCCCCACCGGAGCCCTTCCCCAGCTCTACCAGGTACCGGTGGAGGGTGGAAGGGTGAGTCGGCTCCTGACCCTCCCCGCCGAGGATGTGGCCTTCAGCGAAGACGGCCGCACCATGGTCTACCACGATGTGAAGGGAGGGGAGAATGAGTGGCGGAAGTACCAGAATTCGGCCATCACCCGGGACCTCTGGGTATGGGACCGAGACCAGGACACCCACCGTCAACTCACCGAGCAGGGCCCCGAGGACCGAACCCCCGTCCTCATCCCCGGGCGTGAGCACGTCTACTACCTGAGCGAGTCGTCGGGGTCGTTCAACGTACACCGGATTCCCCTGGCGGGAGGTGCGTCGGAGCAGGTAACCCGCTTCCGCGGGGCCCCGGTCCGGTTCCTCTCGGCGGCCCGGGACGGGACGCTGGCCTTCGGACAGGACGGCCTCCTCTACACCCTGGCTCCCGGAGCGTCGGAGCCGGTGCGGGTCCCGGTACGCATCGCCTCGGACTGGCGGGCCAACGATGAGCGAGTAATCCCCATCTCCGGCGGGATCAGCGAGTTCGCCGTCTCCCCCACGGGACGGGAGATCGCCTTCACCTTCCGCGGCGACGTATTCGCCACCTCCATCGAGACCAACACCACGAAGCGGATCACCTCCACCCCAGCTCGGGAGACGCAGATCCACTTCACCCCGGACAGCTTGGGGATCCTCTACGCCTCGGAGCGGGACGGGCGGTGGGGGATCTATGAGGCTAGGCGGGTGCGGGCCGAGGAGGAGCCTACCTTCTTCGCCTCGACCCTGATCGAAGAGGTACCGGTGGTGGTCAATGACCGCCAGAACTCCCAGCCTCTCCCGTCGCCGGACGGGGCGCGGCTGGCCTTCATCGAGGACTACCACACCCTTCGGGTCCTGGACCGGGAGAGCGAGGAGGTGGTCACGCTCCTCACCGAGGAGCACATCTTCCTGGGCGGGCAGTTCGAGTGGAGCCCGGACGGAAACTGGATCCTTTTCCGCTGGGCAGTCCCCGGTCGGGCCACCGGCGACATCGGAGTGGTCCGCACCGACGGCTCCGGAGAGATCATCAACCTCACCGAGAGCGGTTTTAATGACTCAGACGCCCAGTGGATCCTGGGCGGACGGGGGATGATCTGGCGGAGCAACCGGGAGGGACTCCGGTCACTCAGGGCCAGCGGGGCCACCGAGTCCGACGTCTTCGCCATGTTCTTCACCCAGGAGGCCTGGGACGAATTCCGCCTCTCCAAGGAGGAGAGGCAGCTCCGGCGCGAGGCCATGGGAATCCCGGCCGATTCAGCGCAGCGGGTTCCCATCGGGAGTCTCGGTGATGAGGACACCGAGCTGGAGCTGGACTTCCGGAGCGGGAGGGATCGCCGGGCCCGCCTGACCATCCACTCCTCGTCTCTGGGCGGCTTCCTGGTAAGTGAAGACGGGGAAACCCTCTACTACCTGGCCCGCTTCGAGCGGGGACTCAACCTCTGGTCAACCGACCTCAGAACCCGGGAGACCCGACAGGTCCTAACCCTCAATGCCGGCTCGGCCCGGATCGAGTGGAACGCCGCCCGAGACCGGATCATCCTGGTAGCCAATGGTGCCGCCTCGGTGGTGAACCCCTCGGGGTGGAGCCGGACGAACATCCCGGTCCAGGGCGAGATGGTGGTGAGTGCCCAGGCCGAGCGGGCCGCCATGTTCGACCAGATGTGGCGACGAGTCCGGGATGTCTTCTATACCCGGACCTTCCACGGCGCCGACTGGGAGGCGGTGAGGGAGATCTATGAGCCCTTCGTGCCCCACGTGGGCAACAACCATGAGTTCGCCGAGCTCCTGAGCGAGGCGCTGGGAGAACTGAACGTCAGCCACTCCGGGGCCCGGTACAATCCGTCCTCGTCCACCGATGATGCCACGGCCTCCCTGGGGATCCTCTTCGCACAGGATCCGGAGGCGGTGCAGGAGCCTGGGATCCGCATCACCGAGGTGCTGGCCGGCGGGCCGCTGGATCGGGCGGGGCTCGACATCGCCCCCGGCTCGGTCATCGAAGCCATTGACGGGGATGAGGTCACGGCGGAGCTGGACCCGGCACGCCTCCTCAACCGGAAAGCGGACACCAACGTTCTGCTCCGGGTGAGGAGCCCGAACGGCAGCACCCGCGATGTGGTGGTACAGCCCGTGTCACGGGGTCAGGAAACCCAGCTCCTCTACGATCGCTGGGTCGAACGAAACCGCAGGGAGGTGGAAGAGCGGAGTGGAGGACGCCTGGGCTACATCCACATCCGAGGCATGAACGACCCGGCCTACCGAACCACCTTCGAGGAGGTGCTGGGGCGCTTCTTCAATAAGGAAGGTCTCGTAGTGGATACCCGGTCGAACCGGGGCGGGGACCTGGTGGCGGACCTGGAGATGTTCTTCAGCGGTCGGCACTTCTTCGAGTACACCACCGACGACCGGAGCTCGGGATTCGAGCCCAACTTCCGGTGGACCCGGCCTTCGGTGACCCTGGCCGACGAGGGTAATTACTCGGATGGACACTGCTTTGCCTGGGCCTACCAGGAGATGGGGATCGGCCCCCTCATCGGCATGCCTGTGCATGGAACCTGTACCTTCGGCGGTGGTCAGGGACTCCTGGACGGCGTCTCCTACGGGATTCCGGCCCGGGGCGTGAAGGATGCTCGGAGTGGTCGATTCCTGGAAAACTGGCAGACCGAGCCCGACATCCTGGTGCCCAACGAGCGGGGCGTGGTGGATCGGGGTCGGGACCAGCAGCTTGAGCGGGCGGTGGACGAACTGCTGCGGCTGGTGAGGGAGGGGTGATGGGCTGACGTCCAGCCGATGAGGGGGACGAAACGGCCCCGGGAGCCCGGCAGCGGACTCCCGGGGCCGTGCTGTATCCGTGGGGCTCAGTCGGTACCAGGTGCCGAAATATGCCTCTTTGCCCTACACCTAACCGCCCATCCGCCCGGTGGGACCATCTCATGCCGCCGCCGGATCGCGTCACCATTGCCGGGCCCGCGCGCAGGGCGTAGCTTGCGCCTGCACATTTGTATACATGGCTGCATTCGTTTGTCTATGCGCTACCGCATGCAGCGATGGTCCCTTGTCCCCGGCCTTTGCAGGGGATGCAGTCCCACTTCGCTACACTTGGAGGTATCGATGGGATGGTTTGTTCGAAGCAAGATGAGGAGCCGCCTCCTCGGCGGCTTCACGGTGGTGCTGGGCGTCACCTTCGCATTGGTCCATCCTGTCGCCGCCCAGCAGCAGTCCGTCGGGGGGACGGTGGTGGACTCACGGACCCAGCAACCCCTGGCAGGCGCGCAGATCTCCGTGGAGGGTACGGCCCTCGGGGCCCTGGCTGACGCTCGCGGGCGCTTTCAGGTCTCCGGCGTTATGGGCGAATCGGTGACTTTGCGGGTCCAGATGATCGGATACCGGGCCCTCACCGAGACGGTCGCCGTGGG
>SKJY01000093.1 GCA_007121775.1 Gemmatimonadota bacterium | reverse complement strand
GATCCCTTGTCTAGTCCCAGTAGCCACTCCAGCCTGACACGGGCAAGCGATCGCCGCATCGGCCTCTGACAGCCGAACGGTTCGCTAGCTGTTCAAGCCCTGCGTGATCGATCGCGTCAGGCTGGACGGCCAAAACGGGCGGTCCCCCACGAGCGTAAGCTTGCGGGGGGCCGTTTCCGTTTCCGGAGGGACCGATCCGGTCCCCCAGCCTCCATCTCCGGCGGCAGCCGCCTCAACCGCCGGCCCACTCCGGCGCGTTTCCGGGCTTCCACTTGATGTTGCACCCCAGGGAAGGCTGCTGCTCGCCCGGCACCTCCCGGCCTTCCAGGACAGCGTCGGCGGCGGCCCGGAGATCCTGGCCGGTCACCGGCACCTCGTTGCCGGGCCGGCTCCCGTCGAACTGCCCCCGGTAGACCAGCTTCCGGTCCCCGTCGAAGAGAAAGAAGTCCGGCGTGCAGGCGGCCCGGTAGCTCCTGGCCACCTCCTGGGTCTCGTCGTAAAGGTAGGGGAACACATACCCCGCCTCTCGCGCCTCCACCGCCATCTTCTCCGGGGAGTCGGCCGGATAGCGCTCCGCGTCGTTGGAGTTGATGGCCACCACGGTGAGGCCCCTGGCTTGGTACTCCCTGGCGAAGGCCGAGAACTCATCGCGAATGTGCTTCACGAAGGGGCAGTGGTTGCAGAGGAACGCCACCAGCAGGCCGGGCGACTCCCGGTAGTCGTGGATCGAAACCGTACGGCCCTCGGTATCCGGAAGGGAGAAGGAGGGGGCCTCGGTGCCCAGCTCCAACATGGTGGAAGGCGTTCTCGCCATGGGTGGACCTCTCTTGGGTTGTTTGGGTTGGATGGATCGAGGCCCTCCGTATTGGAGTCGGCCCCATTGGGCTGAACCTACCCGCCCCCCTGAGGCGGGGTCCGACATGCCCGGCACGCTGGCCCAGGAACCCTTCCATCCCAACCCGCTCCCATCAATCCCTCACCGCTGCCATGCGCCTCATCTCTCTCGCCTGTTCCAACACCGAGATCCTGGCGGCCCTGGACTGTGCCCATCTCCTGGTGGGCGTGGATGATCACTCCGACCATCCCCCTGAGGGGCTGGAAGGGCTTCCCCGGGTAGGGCCGGATCTGGAGATCGACATGGATCGGGTGGAGGCCCTCTCCCCCGATCTTGTGCTGGCCTCCCTCACCGTCCCCGGGCACGAGACCGTGGTAGAGGGGCTCGAGGTCCGGGGCATCCCCCACCTGACGCTGGAGCCCACCTCCATCGACGATGTCTACCACAACATCATCCGGATCGCGGAGCATCTGGAGGCGGGAGGGGTGACGGGCACCCTGGAGCGAGCCCGGGAGCTGGTCCGTGGGATGCGCGAAGCGCTGGATCCGGCTCCGGAAGCAGAGACCGGATCCGACTCCGACCCCTCCATCCTGATTCAGTGGTGGCCCAAGCCGGTCATCTCGCCGGGGCGGCGAAGCTGGGTGGATCCGCTGATCCGGCGAGCCGGTGGCCGCAACCCTCTGGGCCACGAAGACCGGCCGAGCCGTCCCCTCACCGACGAGGAGGTAGCGGAACTGGCGCCGGATGCCGTGGTGGTGGCGTGGTGTGGGGTGCACCCGTCCAAATATCGACCCGAGGTGGTCTACCGGAACGAGACCTTCCGGGACGTGCCCGCCATCCGCAACAGGCAGGTGGTGTGCATTCCCGAAGCATACCTGGGCCGCCCGGGTCCCCGTCTGGTGGAAGGGCTCGAGGCGCTACGGCAAGTGGTGGAGGCGGTCCGTTCCGGCGGAAACCGGGACAGGGCCGTCAGTTCCCGCTAAGGGAGGCATCCACGGCCGACAGGAACTCATCGATGCTGAACGGCTTGGGGAGGGCCACGTCGGCGCCGAAGAGTTCGGCATCGATAAGGGGCCCCCGGTCCCCCACTCCCCCAGCACCCGACACCGCCACGATCCCGATGGAGGGGAACCGCTCCCGCAGCTCCACGATGGTCTCGATCCCTTCCTTCTCGGGCATGAGGAGATCGGTGACCACCAGATCCGGGAGTTCGGTCTCCACCACCTCCATCCCCCGGAGACCGTTCTCGGCCTCATAGACGGTGTGGCCGGCCCGCTCCAGCACCTTCCGCATGACCCGGCGAAGATTGGTGTCGTCGTCGATGATGAGGATCCTGGCCACAGCGGCTACTCCTGAAGGGTTCAGGGAGAATTCGGGAGATGGATCGTGGGGCACGATGCATCGGTCAGACAACCCTCGCAAGAACCACACCGGACCGTCATCAGGTTCGTCATCCCGATGACGATCAGCCCCCCCGGACCGGATCGCCGCCGGATCCCTCCTGGGCCTCGGGTGGCTCCCCGTACCCAGTCAGTTCGACGAACCCCACGCCCCCTACGGAACCATTGGGTCCTTCCCCACGGACGCTCACGGCTCCCTCCCAGTATCGGACGGATACATTCATCTCCTGATCCCGGACCTTGGGATCCACCGTCAGATCCAGACCGAACCGGGGGATCTCCACCCGCCACCCCGACGGATAGCGGGCGCCGTCCAGCGGGCTCTCCCAGTGGTCCAGGACCTCCAGAAGCACATCGTCGGCTCCCAGATGGACAGAGGAGCCGTCGGCCTCCACAAGGATCCCGTGGTTCAGGGGTTCCGGACGCCCATCCCTGCGCCTGAGCTCAAAGAACATGATCTCCCGATCATCATCGAGCTGCAGGGAGAACCAGTCCCATCCCAGATGCTCCTCATCCAGCGCTGAGGTGCTCCACTCCCGGTCCATCCATGAAGCCCCCTCCACCGGAACCTCCATTCCGCCCAGCCGGATCACCCCCTGGGTAGGCATCCGGGTGAATGAGATATAGAAGGAGGCATTCCCGGGCTCGGGTCCCTTCTGGCTCAGCCCCCGATCTCCCTGGAAGACAGGGGGCTTCCCCGCCTGGAGGGTAAGGTCCAACCCCCAGTCGTCCTCCGCCGCCTGGAGCCTCAGGGGGAAGAGGCCCGGCGCCGGGTCCGGTCCCTCCTCCCCCACCCCCTCCCCGGGTCCGGGCAGGGTGAGCTGAGGCGGAACCCCGCCGTTGGCCGATTCCCTCCCGGGCTCCCACCACATCTCCCAATCCTCGAGCCAAACACGGAACGGTTCAGCCTGACCGCCTGCCAGCCCTCCGGCTCCCCGGGCGAAACGCTCCGAGAGCACGTGCCGCTCCCCCTCCACATCCGTGATGGCCAGATGGGCCATCCAGAGCTGGTTCGTATCCCAGGCCGAGGCCCGACCGGCCGGCTCCGGGGCCAGACTATTCCGGAAGAAGGTGAGCTGATAGGCCCAGCGGTCTCCCTCTGGAGACCGGAGGTTCCCGGTGAGGTACCACCACTCGGTCCGGTAGGCAGGGTGGGGGCCGTGATCCTCCGGAAAGCGGAAGGGTCGGGGCTCCATGGCCCGGGCGAACCCCACCGTGTCGGCTCCGGCGATGGCGCCCACCGCCGAGAGGGTGGCCTGGACACCGGAGCCCTCATCCCTGGTTCCCATGGCCCAGAAGAGTCCCAGGCCCAGCGCCACAGCCAGGAAGACCACCCCCACCCCCCATCGCACTCCGCTTCCCATACTCTACTCTCCTCTCAGAGCTTCGGCCGCTGAGGTCCTGGAAAGACGCCAGGAGGGGTACACCCCCGCCAGGAGCGACCCCACCACCGCGAGCCCCACGGCCTGAACCAGAAGGTCCGCCCCCACCACCATGTCCAGCGTCCATCCGAAAGAGCGCCGATTCACCACGAAGATCATGACCACCGCCAGGGCAATTCCCACCGGGATTGCCAGGATTCCGGCCACCACTCCCATGACGCCGGTCTGGGTGGTGATGAGTCCCCACCCCTGCTCAGGGGTCATCCCGGTGGCCCGGAGTACGCCCAGCTCCCTACGACGCTCCAGCTGGAGCGCCATGAGGGCCGAGAGCACCGCGATGAAGGCCACGGCGAAGGCCAGTAGTCGCAGGACACGGGTGATGGCAAAGGTCCGATCGAAGACCTCCAGCGACAGCTCACGAAGCTCCCGGTTCGAGCGCACCACCACGGGGGACGCCTCCCCGGCCAGGGCCCGGACGGCGTCCGCCACTCCTTCCCCGTCCACGCCCGCGGCCCCAGGACCAGCACCGGCCAGGAAGATCCCCAGCGACGTCACCTCCGGATCATCGTAGAGCCGGTCGTAGAGGGAACGGGCCATCATGAGGGTGCCGGTGTCGCTCCCGTAATCCCGGAAGACGCCCAGGACGGGGAGCTGCACCGCCCCCTGGTCACCATCCAGGCGGACCATGTCCCCGGGAGCCAGGCCGTTGCGGAAGGCGAAGGGCTCGGAGGCCAGGACACCCTCGCCACCCCGAAAGGCCTGGAAGACCCGCTCCGGTCCACCGGGGGCGTCCAGGAGGTCGATCCCCGACTCTCCCCTAGGGTCCAGATCCAGCGCCACGATACGGGTCATCCCGTAGTCGGTGAGGAGGTCGACGCCGCGGTACGTGCTCACTCCGGCAACGCCGGGGAGTGCCCGAACCCCTTCGGCCAACCCGGCTGGGAGCTCCCCCTCGGCCCGGGCCGAGACCAGAGAGGGATTCGACACGTAGAGATCGGCCTGAAGGGTGACGTCGAGCCACTGCACCACGCTCCCCCGGAAGCTCTGGATCATGACGCCCAGGCCCACCGTGACGGACACGGCGATGACCAGCGCCGCCATGGCCGGCGCCGTCCGGGAAAGGGAGGTCACCACGCCCCGTGCCGCCATGGCCCCGATGATCCCCATGAGTCGCCCCAGGGGGGGGCGGAGCGCCCCGACCACCCAGACGGTGCTGATGGGGGTGAGGAGGGCGAAGCCCAGGAGGATGGCGAACAGCCCGGTGAAGGCCGGGGCGAGCTCCAGAGTGGGGATGAGGAGGAGGGCGCCTCCCAGCAGGAGGAGTCCGCTCCCGGCCAGCGCCGCTCGCGGCACCACGCTCCGGACCCGCCCCTCCACCGCCGAACGACTCATGGCCTCCCGGGGCGAGGTAGATCCGGCCTCCCACGCCGGAGGGAGCGCCGCCAGGAGGGTCGCGCCGATTCCCAGCGCAGCGCCCTGGATGAGGGCGCCCGGCGGCAGGGCCAGCCCCTCCACCGACACCACGAAGTAGAGGTCATTGATGGTGCGGGTCACAAGCCGCACCAACCCTCGTCCCAGGATGACTCCACCCACCAGCCCCAGCGCCGAACCCAGAGCACCCAGCAGGAGCGCTTCCCCCAGCACGCTGCCCACCACCTGCCCCCGGGTGGCGCCCAGCGCCCGGAAGGTCCCCAGGGTTCCCCGACGCTGCACCACCGAGAAGGTCATGGTGTTGTAGATGAGGAAGACCCCGAAGACCAGCGAGAGGAGGCTCAGCGCCGTCAGGTTCAGGTCGAAGGCCCGGATCATCTCGGCCATGGTGGCCTCCCGGGAACCGGCCCGCTCCAGGCGAATTCCCTCGGGAAGGAGGGCACCAACCCGCTCCTCCTCCCCTGCGCTGTCCGGGAGGATGAGGTCGATGCGGTCGAGCCGCCCGGTTCGGTCCAGTTGCACCTGAGCCTCGGCCAGATCCACCACCAGGAGGTCCCGGAGCCCCAGTCGGCTGGCTCGATCCTCCGGCTCCAGCACACCCGCCACCTCCAACTCCCCCTCCCTGGCGCCGGCCCGGACGGGGAGGCGGTCGCCCTCTTCCACGCCGGCGGCCTCTGCCGTCTCCCGGCTGAGGAAGACCGCGCCGGGACGGACCAGGAGGAGGCTCCCGTCCACGCCGGTGCCCGGACCTCCAGCCAGCCAGGGGCGGAAGGGCGCCTCGGAGAAGGGGTCGAGCCCCAGTAGACGGAGGGGGCGATCCGGGAGGAGGGGTGAGGTGACGAAACCCTCCACCACCGGGGCCGCTGCCCGCACCCCACCCTCCACCCGGAGCTCGGCCAGCACCCGGTCCGGGATCCCGGCGGCTCCCGGGAGAAGCTGGTGGGTGGCCCGGCCCGCCACCGTCTCCGACGACACCCGGAAAGCCTCCCGGGACGACTGGATGGCCAGATCCATGGCCACCATGACGGCCACGCCCAGGGCCACCCCCAGAACCGAGAGGATGAGCTGCCAGGGATGGCGAAGCAGATGCCGGCGCCCCGCCCTCACCAGGGGGCGGGACGAAGACCTTCCCTGGCTCATGCGCCGACGGACGAGGCGGGCCGGAAGCGCTCCGACGCGCTTCGTCCCACTTCTCGGGTCACGACCTGGCCCTCACGGAGGGTCAGGATCCGGTCCATGCGGAGGGCCACATCACGGGAGTGGGTCACGCAGAGCATGGCCGTCCCCGCTGCCCGCAGGAGACGCTCCAGGAGTTCAAGCACCCGGGCGCCCGTCTCCTCATCCAGGTTTCCGGTGGGTTCGTCGGCCAGGACCAGCTCAGGCTCATGGACCAGCGCCCGGGCCAGGGCGACCCGCTGCTGCTCTCCGCCCGAAAGACGGTCCGGCCACGCCGGGCCCCGGTCCGCCAGACCCACCGCATCCAGCAGCTCCCCGGCCCGACGCCGGGCCGCGGCGTCGGCGCCCCCCCTGAGGGAAAGCGGCAGAAGGAGATTCTCCTCCACCGTGAGGGTGGGGATGAGATTGAAGAACTGGAAAACGAAGCCGATGCGGTCCCGCCGGAAGAGGGTGCGCTCCCGCTCCGACAGGGAGGGGAGCGAAACCCCCGCCACCCGGACCTCACCCTCATCCGGTCCGTCGATGCCGCTGGCGAGGTTGAGGAGGGTGGACTTCCCCGACCCCGATGGACCCAGGAGCGCCACAAACTCGCCGGCGGCCAGGGACATCTCCACGCCTTGGAGAACCTCGCGGCGGCGCTCGCCCTCAGTGAAGGCGCGCCGGACCCCCTTCATCTCCAGAACGGGGGGGACAGGGGCGGGAGTGGAGGAAGAATGCATGGGAGGGTGGGGCGGGGTTGGCCTTGATTGATGAGGCCTCGCTTACCCCCCCACCCTCCGGTCAGTTCACCCGGACTGCTCCTGGGGCTTCAGGCCGAGTTGCTGCGGGAGGGTGACCACCTGCCGGACGTGGTAGGTGCGCTCCCCCACCGGAAGGTGGACGGTGACCTCTTCTCCACTCCGGGCCCCGGTGAGCCCCTGGCCGATGGGTGAGGCCATGGACACCTGCCCACCATCCAGATCCATGAAGTCACCGGCCACCAGTGTGAAGGTCATCTCCTCACCCATGGCCGGATCGAAGATGGTGACCTTCGACCCGAACCCCACCCGGTCCGCCGGCATGGTCTTCACATCGATCTTGGAGAGCTCCGAGAGACGCTGTGACAGATGGCTGATCCGGGCCTGGACAAACTGCTGCCGCTCCAGCGCCGACTTGTACTCGGCGTTCTCCTTGAGGTCACCGAGCTCCACCGCCTTGGAGATGCGGTCTGGCAACTCCACATTCAATTCATGGGTGAGCTTCTCAATCTCGGCTTCAAGCCGTTCCGTGATCTGCTCCAACATTGATGGGATCCTCCGGACGTCCGACAATAAGAAAACGGACCCGGCCCCAGACGAGGTCGAGCCCTATACGGAGACGATCGCCGCAAACTTCGCCCCCTCTGAGGAACTATTGGAGGGAAGTTGCGGCGGAATGCGTCTCCCGGGAATTTCCCTAATTGTATCAGAATGGCCCTTGCGCGCAAAGGGTGGGCGGGGCAGCCGCGCTCTCCGGAGGCAGCCACCTCACGACGCGCCGAATGGGACTGGACCTGTTGGCACCCAAAGACGAGAGAAACCCGGGAACCTTGACCGGATCCCGGGTTTCTTGATTATGTTCTCCCAATATGTTCTCCCCACAGGAGCGTTCCGACAGGGATCGTTCCGGCCCCTCAGCGAGAGCGTCCCATGCAGCGAGACACCCGGCAGAGGCGAGCGATTCGCCGCGCCTTCGAGGAGGCAGGACATCCCCTCAGCCCCCAGGAACTCCTGGATCTGGCCCAGGAAGATGTGAAGTCGCTTGGGATCGCCACCGTCTACCGGAACATCCGGGCCCTCCAGGAAGAAGGCTGGCTGGAAACCGTGGAACTCCCCGGTGAGCCACCCCGCTACGAGGTGGCCGGAAAGGGGCACCATCACCACTTCCACTGCCGGGACTGTGACCGGGTCTTCGAGGTGGAAGGGTGCCCGGGGAATATCCAGGCCATCACCCCGGAAGGGTTCAAGCTGGAGCGCCACGAGTTCGTCCTCTACGGACTCTGCGAAGAGTGTCGGACGTAGGGCTCAGTTCCCGGCTCCAGCCTCCGCCGCCAACTGCCTGATCCGGTCAAGGCGCGCCGTGAAGTCTCCCGGCTGCTGCCCTGCCCCACCCACTGCAGGGCCATCCACCAGGTTCACGTGTCCCACCTTGCGTCCCGGGCGGGGCTCCTTGTCGTAGAGGTGGAGGTGGGCCCCGGGAACGGCCAGGATCCGGCTCCGGAGAGGTGGGTGCCCCAGAAGGTTCACCATGGCGGCCCCCTCGCCCCTCACCCCGGTGGATCCCAGGGGGAGCCCCAGGATGGCCCTCAGGTGGTTCTCGAACTGGGAGGTGACGGCCCCATCCTGGGTCCAGTGGCCCGAGTTGTGGACCCGGGGCGCCATCTCGTTGGCCAGGAGCCGGTCACCCACCTGGAAGAGTTCGATGGCCAGCACCCCCACGTAGTCCAGCCGCTCCAGGACCCTCCGGGCGATCCCCTGCCCCGCCTCCTG
>SKJY01000173.1 GCA_007121775.1 Gemmatimonadota bacterium | reverse complement strand
TTGGACTTGGTTGCCGTGTACATCCCGATGAAGCCGGCCAGCCCCGAGGCCAATGCCCCGAGGAAGAAGGCAACGGAGGTGAAGGGCTGATAGAACGCCAGCGCCCCTCCGACGATGATGGAGAAGATGACCAGGAGCTTGGCCTCGCGGCGCATGAAGACCATGGCGCCCCGATGGATCTGGTCGGCGATGTCGGCCACGTTCCCGTCGCCCCCCGGCTTCTTGAGGATATTCCGGAAGATGAGGAAGGCGAGGGCGAGCCCCAGGAGTCCCACGATGGGTGTGATGAGCGGCAGTCCAGTCTGCATGGCAGGCCTGTCTCCCTTGGGTTACAGAGTGGGGGTCCGGCTGGCGGAGTTCCACCAGGACGTATTCTCCCGGCGCAGGACATCCTCCTCCGGCATCGGGTAGTAGGCGAAGTCGGTCTGGTCTCCGATGTAGAACCCTCCGTCGATCATGGGGAAGTGGATGTCCTGGCGGATGTCACGATTGATGATCTTCGTCCGCTTGTCCGGATTACGCTGGAGCGAGGACAGCGTCTCCCGCATGTGGAGGACTCCGGAGTAGGGGAGGTCATCGGCGGCGGCCCCTGCCGGATCCGTGGCGAGTCCTCCCAACTGGAGGTCCGCGAAGAACACCCGGGGCATACTCACCGCCTGGGAGGGGTCGGTCACGTGTCGGGCGAAGGCGAGCGGTCCCAGGGAGCTCGCAACCTTGGGAAACACTGGCGCCAACTCCTGGAACATGAAGAGCCGATCGGTAGGGTCACCGCGGTACTCGCCCCGGGTGAGTTCAAGGGTGAGTCCGACCCGAGTCGTGAGAAAGAGGCTCCCAAGGGCCTCGATGGGGAGGTGCTCCAGGACCCGGTAGACGGACACGTAGGTGGATCGCCGGGTGGATCCATCAGCGTGGGGGAGGCAGCGGGACAACCCCTTCTCCAGGGGGAAGTAATCACTGGAGAAGTCGGGGTCGACCTGGAAGAAGATGGACTGATCACTCTTCAGCTTCCGGGAACCGATGGAGAGGTACTTTCCGAACTCCTCCGGCGGAAGCATGGAATAGATGAGCGTTTCGGGGATCACCGTGAAGTAGAGGTGAGGTCGTTGCATGGCAGCCTGGGGCAGAGGGTGGGGTTGGATCCCGGTACGGCGCCTCGCGAAAGGGTACCGCAAGGTAGAATGGCGCCCCGGGGATGGGCAATCTCGGCGTCTTCGCGGTCCCGCCTGCCCCGAGTCCCTTTCGCAAACCACTCCCTGCCACCATGATTGCAGTAGACAATTCCATCACGCTTCAATGAACCCGAGTCTGCCATGCGTCTGCCCTCAACCATCCTCCCCGGTACGGTGGCGATCCTGGCCGTCGCCTCACTCCTTCCGGCGTGCAGCCCCGGCGATGTGGAAGGAGCCCGCCTGGATAGCGACACCGTATTCCAGTCCGAGCATCACGCCTACCGCCTGACCACAGTGGTGGACGGGCTTCAGCACGCCTGGGGCCTGGCCTTCCTCCCAAACGGAGACATGCTTGTGACGGAGCGGGGTGAGCGGGCGCCCGACGGAGAGGCAGGCCGGATGAGGATCATCCGTGACGGTAGGCTCCTCCCGGATCCGGTCCCGGGGCTCCCCACCATCCGGGTCGGGGGTCAGGGCGGGCTCATGGATGTGGTCCTCCATCCGGAGTTCGAATCGAATCGCCTCGTCTACTTCACCTACTCCAAGCCCAACGACGACGACTCCATGGGCACCACCGCCGTGGCCCGGGGGAGGTTCGAGGGTGACGCCCTCCACGATGTGGAGGACATTCTGGTGGCCGAAGCCTGGGTAGAGGGTCGGGGACACCACGGATCCCGTCTGGCCTTCGATGGAGATGGCCACCTATTCGTGACTGTGGGGGATCGGCAGGTGCGGCCTGTGGGCGACCTGGCGGCGCACCCGGCCCAGGATCCTACCAACCACATCGGTACCACCCTCCGGATCCACGACGACGGTGGGGTTCCAGCCGACAACCCCTTCGTTGGCCACGGCGAGATCCTCCCGGAGATCTGGAGCTGGGGCCACCGGAACGCCCAGGGGATGGCCATCCACCCCGAGACGAACCAGGTCTGGCAGAATGAGCATGGTCCCCAGGGCGGGGACGAGTTGAATCTCATCGAACCCGGCGTGAACTACGGGTGGCCGGTGGTGGGCTTTGGAGTGAACTACGGCCCCGGCACCCCCATCCACGAGGCGGTCCGGGCGGAGGGGATGGTGGGCCCGGTTCACCATTGGACCCCCTCCATCGCCACCTCCGGGCTCATGATCTACACCGGGGATGCCTTCCCCCGCTGGCAGGGCGACATCTTCAACGGGGGGTTGGCCGGCCAGCAGCTCTCACGGGTGAGAATAGTGGATGGCCGAGCGGTGACGGTGGAAACCCTGGTCCCGGAGCAAGGCCGTATCCGGGATGTCCGGCAGGGACCGGACGGCCTCATCTACCTGGTCATGGAGGACCGGGCCGGGGACCTGGCGCCTATCCTCCGGATGGAACCTGCCGATCAGCAGTGACCGATCCTGTCCCTGAGGGGATCCCTCTCCCCGGGCGGTTCCCCTCCCCCGGGCGAATCGCTCTCCCCAGGTGGTGGACTCCCTCTCCCGGGCGGATTCCTTGAATCGGGCAGGGACCCCATGAGCCGCGGGGCCGTGGCCTGCGGACACCGCGACACGCTCCACGCCGCTGAGGAGGTGCTCCACGGCGGCGGCAACGCCTTTGACGCTGCCGTGGCAGCACTCTGGGCTGCGTGCGTTGCTGAGCCCCTCCTGGTCTCTCCCGGCGGGGGCGGCTTCCTCCTGGCGCGCCCGGTGGACGGCCCGGCCCGGGTCTACGACTTCTTTTGCCAGACGCCGGGCCACCGGCTGGAGTCCCACGAAGAGGACTTCCAGCGGATCGAGGCGGACTTCGGATCAGCCCGACAGCCCTTCCACATCGGGCTGGGATCGGCTGCGGTCCCAGGGGTCGTAGCGGGAGCCTTCAGGATCCTGGAGGATCTGGGTCGGATGTCCATGCGGGAGGTGGTGGAGCCCACCGTGCGACTCGGGCGGGAGGGCGTAGAGGTGAATGACCTGCAGGCGTTTCTCGCCAGGGTCCTCCTCCCCATCCTTCTCCACAGCCCGGAGGTGGAGACACTCTTCAGCGCGGAGGGTCGCCTGCTGGCCTCCGGCGACCGGCACAGGCTCCCGGTTCTGGCCGATTTCCTGGATGTGCTGGCGCTGGAAGGCCCCGACCTCTTCTACCGGGGGGAGGTGGCGGCCGGTCTGGATGCCCTGTCCCGGGCCGGGGGTGGCCACCTGCGCCGGGATGACCTGGAGGGCTACCGGGTGGAGGTGCGGACTCCGCTGGAGGTCTCCTTTCGCGGTCACCGCCTCCTCACCAATCCCCCTCCCTCGTCCGGAGGTCTCCTGGTGGGGTTCGGGTTGGCCCTGATGGACGGGACCCCTCCTCCGAAGACTCCCGTGGAGCTAGCTCTCAGGACCGGGCAAGCTCTTGATGCCATGCGGGAGGCACGGAGCCGGGAAGGGCTGGAGGGGGAGGTGCTTCCCGAAGTGGGACGTCGGCTTCTCTCTTCTCGACTCCTGGATCGGTACCGTCGAATTCGCGCCCACCACCCACGAGGCCGGGGTGGGACGACTCACATCAGCATCGTGGACCGATGGGGGAATGCCGCCTCCCTCACCGCCAGCAACGGTGAGGGGTGCGGCCGCCTCATCCCGGAAGTAGGGGCCATGCTCAACAATATGCTGGGCGAGGAGGACCTGCAGCCCCAGGGATTTGGCCGCTGGCCCCTGAACCGTCGCCTCACCTCCATGATGGCTCCTTCGGTGGTGGAGACGCCCGACGGTACGGGACTCAGGGTGCTGGGATCGGGCGGCTCCAACCGCATCCGCTCCGCAATCCTCCAGGTGGTGGTGGACCTGGTGGAAGGAGGGCTACCGGCCCAAGAGGCAGTGGCCCGGCCGCGGCTCCACGTGGAGGGTCCGTGCCTTGAGATCGAGGGGGGATTCCCGGCTGAGGTGGTGGAGGCCCTTTCCACTGTCTGGCCCCACCACCGAGTCTGGGACGGCCCCAACCTCTTCTTCGGCGGAGTCCATGTGGTGGAACGGTCACCCAGAGGGTGGGTGGGCGCTGGGGATCCCCGCCGGGGAGGCGTGGCCAGGGTCCTGGAGTGAGGGATCCGCCCCTGACCAATCCGCCCTGGGGGAGCGCTTGCCGATTCTGCCCAGCAAACAGGCCGCCACCTCCGCTCCCGATCAGAAGAGCGAGCCACGGCCCAGAATGGCTCGGCGCCGATCCCCTCGCTGCTGGGCCACGGCGAGCCCACCTGCTTCACGGGGGCCACTGGTGGTGCACCCAGTAACCTTGCGGGCCAGGGTCCTGACTGTGGGGAATTCGAAGAGATCCACCGGACATAGCTGCGCCCCCAGACGCTCATTTGCCCGACCGATGATTCGGAGGGCCGCCAGGCTCGTCCCCCCAAGGTCGAAGAAGTTGGCCTCCAGCGGGACGGCGTCCTGCTCCAGCACCTCACCCCAGATCTCGGCCAACTCCCGCTCCACCTCCTGGGCCGTTCCGCTGTCGAGGGGGCGCGGACCAGAACCGGCGTCTGCATAGGCGCTGGTCCCACCTCTCCCCCCCGGTGCCATGCCTTTTCCGGTCTCTACCACACGAATCGGCTCCGAAAGGACGGTGGCACCGGCCGGGATATGATCCACCACCGTGACGCCCGCTCCGATGGTCACATCGTCCCCGATCGTCACCTCAGGAAGCACGGTGGCGTTGGTGCCGACATAGACCCGGTCTCCCAGCTGGACCCGGGCGTTCAGCACAGCGTTGGCAGCCACCACGCAGTGTCGACCGAGGTGGGAGCCGTGCCCCACCGCGGCCCCCATGAACACGACACACCCTTCGTCCACCACCGCCTCCGGCCCGATGGTGGCATTCTGATAGGCCATCAGGTCGGGAGCGGTACTGGTGCCCCACAGATCCACGTCCGGGCTCACCAGCCCCGCCCACGGAACACCGCAACCCTCAATGCGCGCCGCCACCGCCGCCCTCCCTCGGGTGGTCCGGGCCACAAGGCTCACCACTTCCGCCTGGGCGGGATCCACGGACTCGAGAATGGAGAAGGGCCCCTCCACTGGAACCCCCATCTTCTTGACCCCGAGGAGAGCCGGGTCATCATCCAGAAGCACCATCCTCTGCCAACGCCCGGTACTCCTGGCCAGCCTGAGGGCGAGTCGAACACCCTCCGGGTTACCGGCACCACAGAGGTAGAGGGTACGGTGAGGAGCCCTCTTCCCTCCCCCTTCTCTCTCCAGAGACATGGCGGGTATCGCTTTCTTTGAAGACACGTCGTTCCCCGACTCGCGAGAGGGTGTTCCCGGCCTGGAGACCCGGCGTCCCCGGGCTGGGAACACGGCGTTCCCCGGTCAGTTCACAGGGCCGGCGGTGACGAGGCCCCTTCCGGGAATGGGAGCGGGTTGAAGGGTTTCGCCAGTGCCGTGGTTCCCGGGGCATAGACCATGGGGAGGCTCCGCTTCCGGAGTCGCCGCTCCAACCGGTCGAGTTGTCCCTCCCGGACCCGCTCCGCCGCACCGCTCATCCAATCCCGGCACTGCTGGCAGCGATCGGGGAGTTCGTCGAAGCGGCGATCCAGGTGGAGTTGGCGGTAGGGGGCGAGGTGGGCCCAGATGTCGGTGAGGTTGCTATGCCAGGCATTTGCCTGGAAATCCTCCCCCTCTACATCGCCGGAGCAGCGCGGCACTCGCCCATCCCAGAAGACATGCATCATGGTGAGAGCCCAGGGACAGGGGATCCGCTCCTCCTTCTCCTGATGGGCCGGGGTGTCCAGGCGTCCTCCCCAACTCAGCTTGTTTCGCACCTTCACCGTTGCGCCCCGCTCGAGCCAGTACCGGGCAAAGGCCCCCATTTCGTGCTCATTCTCATCCATCTCGATGAACTGCACCTGGATCTCCGGACCCGTGGCCAGCTCCCGTCGCTGCTCCAGGAGGTGCTCTACATTCCGGTAGACCGTATCCCGATCGCCATTCACCCGGACCGACGCATAGACCGGGGCGGAGAAGCCATCGATCCCGATGACGACGGTGCCGACACCGCTCTCAAGGAGTGGCCCGGCAACCTCCGGAACGAGCAGTTGGCCGTTGGAATTCACGTTCAGAGAGCGCAGGCCCACCGACGCCCCATACCGGAGGTAGGCCACCAGCAGATCGGGCTCCATGAGCGGCTCACCACAGAACGAGAACCAGATCTCGGTGTCCGGATCCACCCTGGCCACCTCGTCCGCCAACTTTTTCCATAGAGGGAATGGCATCACACCCTTCGGTCGCCGCATCTCCGGGTGATGGCACATGGAGCAGGCCAGGTTGCAGTCGGCGCAGAGCTCCAGAGCGAGCTTCCGGGGAAAGTCACTGGGTCCAAGGGTTCGGGCGATTCGTTTGAGTTGGGGGTCCAGCATGCTGCCTCCGGGCTCAAGGGGGAAGGAATCCGGTTCACAGCACCGATTGTCGGAATTCCTATGCCAAACTAGGAAACCTGGAGGGAATCACGTCAACGAACGCACAAGTTCAAGCACTGCAACGGTATGTGCTATCGCATCCTGCCCAGGGGGGCTCTACTCCGTCGGAAAGGCCCAGGAGGAGGGTGACGACGGGGCATTGCGGACCAGATCTTTGCCCTTCCACCACAGTACCTGTTGCGCCGAGGCAACCCTGCCACGGCCCGATGCGCCGGCATGCAGGCTTTGACACGGTGGCGCATGCGGATCAAGATGCATAGCTTACCTGGAGGCTTGCGAATGATCATGCCTCAGATTCCGTCCATTTTGCCGGTTCCGGTCCGTTTTCCGGCTCTACCCTTCCACCGTCCCTGAAGCATGATCTACTCCTCCGCATGTGAATACGCCATCCGCGCCGCCACCCACCTGGCTCGGCAGTACAGTGGGTCGGAAGATATGGTCAAGCTCAGGGACATTGCCGAGGCTGAGGGTCTTCCCTCCCCCTTTCTCTCGACCATCCTGACCCGACTCGTGGATGCGGGCATGCTCGGGTCGGCGCGGGGGCCCACGGGCGGGTACTTCCTGCAACGCCCGCCCAGTGAGATCACCCTCTACGAGATCCGGACGGCCATGGACGGGAACTCGGATCTGGAGTCTTGCGCCGTTGGGCTCGCCGTCTGTTCCGACACGTGCCCCTGCCCCCTCCATGACACCTGGAAGCCCATCCGGGAAGGGATCCGCCACTATCTGCAATCCACCACTCTGGAGGCCATGGCGGCGGCGGTGGAGCGCAAACAACCTGACCGCAGAACGGACCAGGCCAGGACTGACGTCCTTCCCATGCGGGATGACGATCGACTGGAAGGGGCGGGGGGCGGGGCCTAGAATTCCAGGGGTCCGAACCGGCCAACCCCAACCTCCCCCCTCGTGATCATGCGTCGAACCCGACTTGGCCGACTCCTTCCCGCATCCCTCCTTCTCCTCCTCGGCGCATGCGTCGGAGAGCCCTCTGCTCCACATGCTCCGGCACCGTCACCTGCGCCTCATCTTGCGGCCCCGACGACGGAGTCTGCCGCCGGCGCCGATGTGTGGCGTTCCGCAGCCCTCCCTCCGTGGTACGACCCAGCCGCCCACGACACCATCACCGTGGTGGCCTGGAACATCGAGCACTTCGTGGATGACTGGGACTCCCCCTACATCGACCATCCCCGGGAAAACAATCCCAACCCGAACCTCCCCGAACGGCGCCGGCTCCTGGCGGAGGCCATTCGGGTTCTCGATCCGGACATCGTGGTCTTCCAGGAGGTGGAGAGCGCTTCGTTCATCGAGGCATGGGCCGGCGAGCACCTGGCCGATATGGGGTACCGCCACTTCACAGGCAGGGAGAGCACGGACTGGTACATGAACGTCATCATCATGAGCCGCCTGCCCCTGGGTCTCATGTACAGCTACTCCAACGTGTACACCTACATCCACGGCGAAGTGGACTCAGTTGGAAACACAGACCGCCAATCGTTCACCAACAACCGGATGGTCTCGGTGGATGTGCACGTGAACCCCGAGTACACCTTCACCCTTACCGGAGTCCACCTGAAGGCCGGGCGGAGCGACCGGGATGTGGGGTGGCGGAAGGGGCAACTCGACCTCCTACGGGAGCACTGGGAGCGAATTCTACGGGCCGACCCCGGCGCCCGCATCCTCCTGGCCGGGGATCTGAACACCCTCCCTGGTGATGAGGAGTACCTCAGGGCTCTGGGGGAAGGCACCGAAGTGGTCCTCATGGACGCCCTGGGAGGCCGGGAGACCCTCACCCACCCCGCCGACACCCCGACCCGGCAACTTGATCACATCATCCCCAACCAGAACATGATGCCCGATCTGGTCCCCGGGTCGGCACGGGTCCCCACCCCCTTCGATGCCGCCACCATGCGCCTCATCAGCGACCATCTTCCGGTGAAGGCGCGCTTCGTCACGGTGCGGGAGCGCGATTGACTGACCAGAGAGCGATCTGGAAGCTGCCAGGTCCACTTCGGAGAGAATCCCACGGAGTAGCCGTAGAGTCGGCCCACGGCCTACGGGATGCGAGAAAAACCGAATCCAGATTCTATTTTTGGGGGGACAGCCCGATCCCGATGGTCGCCTCCTATTGTCCCGAAATCGGAACAGAGCACTAGTTTCGGAGGTCCATGCCCATCCGTGGGCTCAGCGCGGTGTCTCCACTCCTC
>SKJY01000238.1 GCA_007121775.1 Gemmatimonadota bacterium | reverse complement strand
GGCGGCGTGTCGGCGCCCCAGACCGGTGGAATGGCTCCGTCCAGCGGTTCGGAGAGGTCGAACTCGATCATCCAGTCGAACTCTCCGTCCAGGGTGGTCCCATACCGGTAGTGGACCCCCGGTTCGATCTCGATACGCCAACCCACCGGGACCCCGGCGGCCTCCGTCCGCTCCGGCGAGGCAAAGTCCTGCCGATTCGCCGTTCCTTCCCCGACGCTGAAGCCTCCGTACCAGGTGCGCGTGCTCTCCGATCCATCGGGTTCCCGGTGGTCGTGACGGAGTTCGAGCCCCTCCGGCACCCGGGTCACCACCCAGGTCCGGGACCGGTCCCAGGAATCATCTGCCTCCACCTCCACATGGAAGGGGATCCGGACCTCATCTTCCTCACAGTCCCGGAAGTGGACCAGGAGGAGTTCCGTGCCGGTGAGCATGTCATCGCCCTCGGGCTCGAAGATCAACCGACCTGGGAAGGCCTCCCCGCAGTGAGCCGAGAGGTTCGCCAGAAACGCCGACTGGGCGTCCCGGTCCGGGTCGCCGGAGGCTGCGGTCTCCGGTTGATCGGTCCCGCATCGCTCTGCCAGGACGAAGAAGGGGATCGTCAGGAGGAGAAGGAGTCGGTTCATGGGGCGTGTGGGATGCATGGCAGGATGTGGCGGGTGGTCTGTGGATTCAGAAGAGGGGGCCGGAGGTCAGCGAAAGACCCAGAGTGAAGCCCGGACCATCGCCGGAGCCGGTGGAGCTGCGGCCCCAACTGGCGTCCACCTCCATCCCGGCGTTTGGAAAGTGGGTCCTGAAACCCACCTGGACAGCCGGGCGTTCCAGATCCTCGCCGTACGCCTCGCCGAGGAGTGAGAGATGGGCGTGGATTGGGACATCGGCGCGGAGTCCCCAGGTCAGGTGATGGGCGGGGCGCCGCCGTCTCTGCCCCGGTTCCGGCACCGTTTCCCGGTCCCACCGCCACCCAAGGTTGCCATGGACCACAAGTCCCCCATCCAAGACCACCCGAGAAGCCGGGACGAACAGGTAGATGTCTCCGAAAACCCGTTCATCCACATCGGCACTGGGATTGGGCCCGATACCCACCACCACGCCCACCCCCCAAGCCTCCGGCCCCATCTCCCTCAGGATGGTCTTCCCCTCCAGTGTGTACTCCGATTCCCGGTCGCTCCCGTCGCCGTTCACGAATCCGGCACCCACCGTGACCTCCAGATTCGGCAGGATCTGGCACGCCGGAAGGATCCAGGATGCCCGCTCCCCGTGCCACATCTCGGCCTGGCAGGACCTGGGTGCCACGATGACGGCGTCATCCACCACGTACTGCTGGGCCGCCAGGGGACCGCCGCTGATGAATAGCGCGGTGGCAACCCAGGTGGGGAGCACGAAACGACGAAGAGTACCGGGTGGTGTGGGCGTGGCCATGATGGGTTCAGGGGGATGTGGTGGGGTCCACCGAGGGTCAGCTTATTGTATATTGTAAGGGCATCGCAGGTTCGAGATGCATATGAAGCGCCGCGTCCGGAGGAGCCGCGCTTCTCGAGATCTGGATGGTTGGACGAGAAGGTTCGTTGGTTCCCCGGGATGTGGTGCGCCACCAGAGCGCAGGAGGTACCATGTCCGTAGCAAAGGTAACCGAGATCACCGCCAGTTCGCCCAAGAGCTTCGAGGATGCCGTCACCAGTGGCCTCGCGCGGGCCGGGAAGACGCTCAAGGGGATCCAGGGCGCCTGGATCAAGGAACAGAAGGTGGTCTGGGACGGGTCGGCGGTGAGTGAGTTTCGGGTAACCATGAAGGTCACCTTCGTCCTCCACGACTGAGGTCTCCTTCGTTCCCGGACCCGTTCCCCTGGCACCGGTGGCCCCGGCCCCTCTCCATCGGGGGCCGGGGCTCTGTTTTGGGGGGGCGGTGCCTCGCGTCGAGTGACGGGTGAATCAGGACCAGGACGGACTGGCGCCGTTGGGCATGGACGGCCACTGAATCCACACCGATAGGCAGGAGCGGAACCGCAGTGACGGATGAACTTCCGAAGGGACTCGACGACTTCCGCTCCGGATACTTCGCCGGATCCCGGGAGGACTACCGCCCTCGGGGCTCGGACGGGCAGCATCCCCGGACCTGCTTCGTGGGTTGTTCGGACTCCGGGGCGGAGAGGTCATGAGGGGGGCAGTGTTGGGAAGGTCCGCTCTCCCCTTGGTGGTTCTGCTCCTGACCATGGGGAGCCAGGGGTGCGGAACCGGAGTGGATCCATATACGGGGCCGGTGGCCTTCGATTCTGCGCAGGTGGTCGTGGTGGACGGAAACCAGCGCGCAGAGCTGTTGGTGGAGATCGCAGAGACCCGGCACCAGCAGATCCGCGGGTTGTCCGGGCGGGATGCCCTGGATCCCGATTCCGGCATGCTCTTCCTATTCCAGGGGGAGCGGGGTGGAGACGAAGGGTTCTGGATGTACCGGACCCGCATCCCCCTGGACATTGCCTTCCTGGACGGCGACGGAATGGTGCTTCGGATTCTCACCATGGAGCCGTGCCTGGAGCTCCGATCCGAAGCGTGCCCCACCTATGCGCCGGGCATCCCCTATCATTCGGCGCTGGAGGCCAACGAAGGATGGTTCGCTGCCAACGGGCTGGCCGCGGGGAGCCGGGTGGTGCTGGAGCGCTGAGGTGGGATCGGGCCACCCAGGCGACTGACGGTCCCTGCTTGCCTCTCTTCTACTCTTTCGCTGCTCGCTGCAGCATCGCTTGCCCCAACGCGCCCTGGGCCGCACTCTTGGCGGGTCCTGGTGTCACTCCCAGGAGGCTTTACCTGGGCGGATGGGGACCCGTCCGCCTTCGGTAGGATGCCTTCCCGGAGCTGCCGTCCTTTCCATCGCCCACCAAGGAATCCCATCCATGCCTACTTTCAGTGTCCGGCGACCCGGCCTCTTGCTCACCTGCTGTCTCCTCGCTGCGGTAGCCGGTTGCGGTGGCCCCGATGAAGGAGTCTCCGGGGAGGAGGGGAGTGGGGAGGCGGCCTCAACGCAGCGCCATGAGGGGGCGGACGCCACGGGACTCTCCCCTGAACAGGAGGTATTCTGGGAGCGGATCGAGGCACTCTGCGGCGGCGCGTTCGTGGGGACGCCGGTGGAGGCACCGGACGATTCGGATTGGTGGGAGGCCCAACTGGTCATGCACGTTTGGTCCTGTGAGCCCGAGGAGATCCGAATTCCCCTTCATGTGAACGATGATCGGTCCCGCACCTGGGTAATCAGCCGTACGGAAGCCGGCCTACGCCTCAAGCACGATCATCGGTTGAGGGACGGGACGCCCGATGCCTCCAACACCGACTACGGCGGGGACACCACCGCCGCTGGAACCGACCGGCGGCAGGAGTTTCCCGCCGATTCATACAGCATCGGAGTGAACCCGGCCCGGGAGAGCCAGTTCTGGTTCCTGGAGATCCACCCGGAGGAAGCGTTCGTCTACGGACTTCTCCGGGAGGCCACTGGGCTCAGCTACCGGGTGGAGTTCGACCTTACCCAACCGGTGGAGCCCCCGCCGGCACCCTGGGGCTTCTGAGCCCCTTCCCTCAGGTCTCGGTCTCGGCCTCAACCATGAGGACGCCGGACATATTGGACCCCTCCGGGCCGCCGAAGGCCGTGATATTCACGGTCACCCGGACCCCGTGCCCCCGGGCCCGCCATGCAGCGGTGCGCTCGCCCTGGTTCAGTTCCGGGATGGACTCTTCGTCAAGCGACCAACCCCCGCGCTGGAACCGGCTGGAGAAGAAATCGACGGATTCGGGCCAGTTGAGGCCCGGACGGAAGAGAACCACGGCCGACGCCTCCGCCGTCTCCGCCATGACGATGGCAGCATCACCGGGGAGGGGAACGACCGATTCCGCGCCTGCCGGTAAACTCAGGCCATGGGCCGCTGCCGAGTCGGCCTGGGCGCCGCAGGCACCGGCCAGGAATAAGAAAAAGATGGGAAGCAGGCGGACGATTCGTTGGGCCAAAGGTGCATCTCCTACAGGCGCCGGGGGCGGACCAAGTCGCTGACCAGTAGTTTTGGCTTGAAGGACAATGGAGCTTAGCATGACGATAACTGTTCGGGCAAGGAGGGGGCTGTCCAGGTCCAGTATCTGGACCGCCGCCCTGGCGTGGTTGGCGGCTACGATGATGTTCGCGTCCGGTCTGGCCGGGCAGGTGGCCGGAGACCCCGGGGTCCGGGAGGAGGCCCCTGGCGACACCTTGCCCCGGGTCCACGTCCTGGCCACCGGAGGGACCATCAGCAACACCGAGGGTGACCGTCTCACCGGCGAAGATCTGGTCCGGGGGCTCCCTGACCTGGGGGCCCTGGCGCGGATTACCGTGGAGCAGTTCAGCAATGTGGCCTCAGGGGCCATCACCCTGGAGCAGTGGCTTCAGATGACGGCTCGGATCCATGAGCTCTTCGGTGGTGAAGATCCGCCGGCAGGGATCATCGTAACCCACGGTACCGACACAATGGAGGAGACGGCCTACTTCCTGGACCTGACCCTCTCCCACTGCCGACCTGTGGTGGTCACAGGGGCCATGCGGAGGGCATCCATGGCTGGAGCGGACGGACCGGCCAACCTCCTGAATTCGGTGCGACTGGCGGTCCACGGGGATGCGGCTGATCTGGGGGCGGTCGTCCTCATGAACGATGAGGTCTTCCCCGCTCGGGAGGTGGTCAAGGTGCACACATCTCGGATGAATGCGTTTGAGGCTCCCGGTGCGGGGGTGGTGGGGGTGGCGGATCCGGACTCGGTGGTCCTGGGTCGGTATCGGAGTCACCGGGAGTGCGGGGTAGCCGCCTTTGACCTGAACGGCGTGGAAGAACTCCCCCGGGTTGACATCATCCATACCCACCTGGGAGCCGACGGGACCCTGATTCGAGCCGCCGTGGCGGCGGGAGCCCAGGGGATCGTGGTGGCCTCGGTAGGACGTGGCGGATCGACTCCGGGCCAGAGCGCCGCACTTCGGGAAGCCCGGGAGGCCGGCGTGGTGGTGGTCCGGAGTAGCCGCACCGGGGCCGGGCGGGTCCCGGTAGGAGCCGGGCGCGATGACGACCCGCCCGGGGCTATGTTGGGGGCCGATGACCTGACACCTCAGAAGGCCAGGATCCTCCTCATGCTGGCCCTCACCCGTACCACGGACCCGGATGAGCTGCGGAGCATCTTCCGTCGGCACTGAGCCGTGGACTCGAACCCTTCACCCAACATCGAACCATGACCCCAGATCCTGACGACCTCCGTGGCAGGCTCCGCCGCGCCGGTGAGCTTCTCAGGGAATTCTACGAGGGACGGCACCGGGGGGCGCTGGCCCGGTCCCGGCGCGACGAGGACGACCTCTTCATGCTCCTGGTCCTATCTGAGACCATGGGGATCCCGAATCCCGCCTCCTATTACACCCTGGAACTCCTCCCCCTCCTCTACGACCGCTTCCATGAATGGCACCTGAGGATGGGGATGGAGCATTCACCGCTGGAGGGATTCCGCTGTTGCTGAGGCCCGACCGTCCATGACTCCCTCATCTTCCTTTCCCGGGTTCCTCCGCGAACCCGGCGGTCCCCGCATCCTCTTCATCGGGGGGAAGGGAGGCGTGGGTAAAACGACTACCGCGTCGGCCCTGGCTCTGGAGTTGGCCCGGTCCGGTCGCCGATGCCTCCTTGTCTCCACCGACCCGGCTCATTCGTTGGGCGACGTCTTCGGGATCCGTCTGGGACCCCGGCCGAAGCGGCTCCGGGAGGGGCTACTGGCCATGGAGTTGGACCCGGATGAGGAGGTGGGCCGATACCTGGATCAGGTCAGGGAGAACATGCAGGGGCTGGTTCGCCCGGCCATGTACCACGAGATCGAGCGCCAACTGGAACTCAGTCGGCAGGCGCCGGGAGCCGTGGAGGCCGCCACCATGGACCGGATCTCCCGGCTCATGGCCCAGGCCACCGGTCCGACTTCCCGGGGACGGGAGTGGGACGTGCTCGTCTTCGATACGGCGCCCACCGGGCACACCCTCCGGCTCCTGGCCCTCCCGGAGATCATGGCGGCGTGGACCGAAGGGCTCCTTCGGCGGCGGGACCGGTCCGACGCCTGGGGTCGGGCGCTGGAGCGCCTGTCAGGAGGGCGGGCCGGGGAGCGCGCCGGCGAAGGCGACGAGTTGTCCTACATCGACGAGGTGGGATCGGAGCTTCCCTCCGACGATGACCGGAGTCACCGGATCCGGGAGGTCCTCCTGGAGCGCCGACGCAGCTTCACCCGGGCCCGGCGTCTACTGCTGGATCCGGCCATGACCGCCTTCATCTGGGTCCTCATCCCCGAGAAGCTCCCCATACTGGAGAGCGAGAAGGCCGTCCACACACTGGCTGAGCACCGGGTTCCGGTGGTGGGGATGGTGGTGAACCGGGTTCTGCCGGCCGGGGAGTTGGGGGCTTTCCTGGAGGCCCGTCGGGCCCAAGAAGAAGCCTATCTGGCTCGGATTGGCGAATCGTTCGCCCAGATCCCCAGGGTCCATGTCCCCCTCCTGGCGCGGGATGTGGAGGGGGTGGAGACCCTGGAGCGGATCGGCCGGATCCTCATGGGTGATGAGACGACGGCGCCCCCGCCGACCTGAGGTCGACGGGGGCGCCGTGGGGCCGGATTCCGGGCAGACGTCAGGGTAGGGCGAAGGCGGCGAGCCCCGCCGGCATCCCGGCACCGCCCACAGGGACCACGATGTACTGCTTCCCCTCGTGCATGTACGTCATGGGCGCCGTGTTGCTGGTGGCCGGCATCTCCACCGTCCCCAAGGTCTCGCCCGTCCGCTTGTCGATGGCGTGGAGGAGGGGGCGGGCTCCCCGGCCTTCGGCCGAGATGAGGAGGGAGCGGGTTACCAGCTTGGTGGCGTGGGCCCGCTGGCCGGTGTTGGGGATGTCCACTCCCTCAAGGAGCGGATGGTTCAGGATGAAGTCCGGCGTCTGGCCGTTGTGGATCCACCAGAGGTGCTCGCCGGTGTTCATGTCGATGGCGGTGATGCGGCCGTAGGGGGGCTTCCAGAGGGGGAGGCCCTGGGGGCCGGGCACGCCGCCGGGACCGATGCTCACCCACTCCACATCGGAGGTGGGATCCACATCGGTTCCCCGGAGGAGTTCCGGGGCGCTGCAACTCTTGATGGAGGCGGTGTAGAGGATCCCGGATTCCGGATCCACCACCGTACCCCCGGGGATATTCGTACCCCCGTTGGCGCCCGGGCAGTGGATGGAGGCCCGGATCCCCTCCTCTTCGTTGGGGATAGCCGGCGGGTTGAAGAGGGGTCCGATCCGGTACTGGCTGATGATGTCCAGCGCCATCTGCCGGAGCTCCGGCGTGAAGTCGATGAGGTCGTCCTCCGTCAACCCCTGCATCTCATACGGCGCCGGCCAGGTCGGGAAGGGCTGGGTCGGGGAGGTCTGCTCGCCCGGCACGTCCGACTGGGGGACCGGACGCTGCTCGATGGGCCAGACCGGCTCTCCCGTAGCCCGGTTGAAGGTGTAGGCGAAGGACTGCTTGGTGGTCTGCACCAGGGCCGGGATCTCCACCCCGTCCACCACGATGTCCACCAGGTTCGGCGCGTGGGGATTGTCGTAGTTCCAGATGTCGTGTTGCACGGTCTGGAAGTGCCAGACGCGCTCGCCGGTCTGAGCGTTTAGCGCCAACACACTGGTGGAGAAGAGGTTGTTCCCGGGGTGGTGCCCGCCGAAGTAGTCGACGGTGGGCGGGTCGGTGGGGACGTAGACGATGTCCAGATCCGGGTCCGCCGAGAGGGGGGCCCACGCTGACACCGAGCCCACCCACTGCCACGCGTCATTCTCCCAGGTGTCGAAGCCGTAGGCGTCCGGGCTCTGGGGAATGACCTCGAAGGTCCACCGATGATCTCCAGTCCGGGCGTCGAAGCCCATGATGTCGCCACGCACATCCTGCTGATGGAATTGGAAGTACCCCTGCTCGTGGGACGAGCCCACCACGACCACGCCATTGACGACGATGGGGGGCGACGAATTGGTGATCCCGTCGGTGGAGATGGAGTCGTGGATTCCGTAGAAGGGATCGTACGGATACCCCAGGGCTTCCAGGAGGTCTACCGTGCCCGTCTCAGCGAAGCCTTCCAGGGGGAGGGGCCCGCCGAACCCTTCCACCGGTCGGCCTGTCTTGGCATCCAGGGCGTGGAGGAAGAAGGCGGGTGTCACGTGGTAGATGATCCCGCGACCATCCACTTCATCATAGGCGACCCCCTTGCCGTAATTCTTCCGGGGTGATCGCTCCCAACGGGCCGTAAAGGGCTCCCGAAAGGTCCAGAGCGTCTCGCCCGTAGCAGGATCCATGGCGATGACGGTGCGGGTGTCACCATGAACCGTGTAGAGCATCCCGTCCACGTAGATGGGAGTGGATCGGGTCAGGTTCACCGTTTCCGTCCCGTAGTTGTCCCCCCTCCAAACCCAGGCGAGGCGAAGGTCTTCGAAGTTCTCCGCGTTGATCTGGTCCAGGGGGGAATAGCGGGTGCTCCAGGCGTCAGCACCCCAGAAACGCCACTCCCCGTCAGGATTTCCCCGGTCCTGGGCCTGGGCCGTGAAGGGAGCCAGGAGCAGAGCGAACGTGAGGGTCGCCTGCAGGCTCCGACGAAGGGTTGAGGGTCGATTCATTCATCTCTCCTGGGGTGCTTGCCCGAGAAATTCGGTCAGGGGCGGGACTCGATCCGGATCGGGGACAGTTCCTCCTCCGTCGTGCCCAGTGCCTCCGACCCCGTAGGGTAATCGTTAAGCTTGAGGAGGTACGCCACGATGGCAGAGTACTGCTCGTCGGTGAGTCCGCCAGGGCGATCGAAGGGCATGGTGTTGCGGATGGAGCGGAACAGGTCGTGGACCGACCGGTTGCTCCAGCTGAGTTGGAAGATCCTGCCGGTGAACTCCTGGGTCATGTGGCAGAGGGCGCACTCCTGCTGGAACACCTCTTCTCCGAAGGTGGCCTGCTCCGCCGAGAAGACGCCGTC
>SKJY01000139.1 GCA_007121775.1 Gemmatimonadota bacterium | reverse complement strand
TTTACCGGCTGACCTTTCAGGCGGAAGGCACACGGCCTTCGCCTACGACGTTTTCCTCCCCGGCTTCCCTTGCAGTAAATACTCCTGCGGAGGCCCAGAGTAGACATGGAACAGACGAAGACCGACATCATCCGCAAGCACCAGCTCCACGAGAATGACCAGGGGAGCGCGCCCGTTCAGGTGGCCATCCTGACCCACCGCATCAACCACCTTCGGGACCACTTCTCGGCCCACAAGGGTGATCACCACAGCCGCCGCGGCCTCCTGAGAATGGTGGGACGCCGCCGGCGCCTCTTGGAGTACCTGAAGAGGACGGACTTGGAGCGGTATCGCTCCCTGATTGCGGACCTCGGGCTCCGTAAGTAAGTAGAACTCTGCGGCGGCCGGGACGATTCCCGGTCGCCGCAGTTTCGTTTGTGCGCTCCACGACCGGCAACGGTCGGCCCAGGTTTTTCGCTGTCCCGACGGCGGCTCGCAGATAGAGTCCCCGGCGGCGCGGCGGTCGCACCGGATCCGGATCGAGCAGGGCGCACGTGGCACACGCAAGGGCGAAGGCGGGGCAACCGCCTCCTCTTCCCCCGACCCCACTCAGCAGTGATATGGAAAACGCCCAGATGATCCATCGAATCGAACGACAGTTCGCCGGCAGGACCCTCATTATCGAGACCGGCCGCATGGCCAAACTGGCCCACGGCTCGTGCCTCGTGCAGTTCGGCGAGACAGTGGTGCTCTGCACCGCTACCGCCCAGAATCGCCCGACCCACCTCCCCTTCTTCCCCCTCACGGTGGAATACCGGGAGAAGTCCTACGCCGCCGGGAAGATTCCCGGAGGCTTCTTCAAGCGGGAGGGTCGGCCCGGGGAGAAGGAGATTCTCTCTGCCCGTCAGATCGACCGCCCCATCCGTCCCCTCTTTCCCGAGGGGTACATGAACGAAACCCAGATCGTCTGCAACATTCTCTCCGCTGATCAGGAGAACGATGCCGACGTTCTGGGCCTTCTCGGCGCTTCCGTGGCGCTGAATCTCTCCAAGATTCCCTTCGACACGCCGGTGGCAGCGGTCCGCATCGGGCGGATTCGGGGGAACTGGATCCTGAACCCCACCTTCCAGCAGCTTGAGTATTCGGACGTGGACATCGTGGTGGCCGGAAGCCGCGATGCGCTGCTCATGGTGGAAGGTGGTGCGGTGGAGGTCCCTGAGGAGGAGGTCCTGGAGGGGCTTGAGGTGGCGCACGAGGGGATTCGCGAGTTGATCGCCATCCAGGAGGAGCTGCTGGACGGTCTGCGCCAGCCCACCATGGAGTATGAGGCGCAACTCCCCGATGAGGCGTTGGCTTCCCGCCTCCAGGAGATGGCCCGCCCTCGCATTGAGGAGGCCATGGCCATCACCGAGAAGCAGCAGCGTAATCAGGCTCTCTCCACCGTTCGCGACGACGTCACGGCCGAACTCCGGGAGGCGCTGGACCCGGAGGAGTTCGACAAGGCCGAGGGTCAGATCGGGGACATTCTTCGGGGGATCGAGAAGGCGGCCATGCGGGAACTCATCCTGGCGGATGGATCTCGCCCGGACGGCCGGGGCCTGGATGTGGTCCGGGACATCTCCTGCGATGTGGGCATCCTCCCCCGGACCCACGGTTCGGCCCTCTTCACCCGGGGTCAGACCCAGGCGTTGGCGGTGGCGACCCTCGGGACTTCCCGTGACGAGCAGCGGATCGATTCCATCGACGTTCGGGAAGAGATCTCCAAGTCCTTCATGCTCCACTACAACTTCCCGCCCTTCTGCACCGGTGAGGCTAAGCCCATTCGCGGCACCTCCCGGCGGGAGATCGGACACGGGGCACTGGCGGAGCGGGCCATCCAGCCCCTCCTTCCGCCCTACGATGATTTCCCGTACACCATCCGGGTGGTGAGCGACGTGCTCGAGTCCAACGGGTCGTCGTCCATGGCCACCGTGTGTGGAACCTCGCTGGCCCTCATGGCGGCCGGGGTCCCGGTATCGGCGTCGTGCGCCGGTGTGGCCATGGGGCTCATCAAGGAAGGGGACCGGGTCGCCGTCCTCACGGACATCCTGGGGATGGAAGATGCCCTGGGCGATATGGACTTCAAGATCGCCGGGACCCGGCGTGGGATCACCTCCATCCAGATGGACATCAAGGTGGAGGGGCTCAGCCGTGAGATCATGCAGGACGCCATGGCTCGGGCGAATCGGGCGCGGATCCACATCCTGGACATCATGGATGAGACCATCAGCGAGCCCCGGGAGGATCTCTCTCCCCACGCCCCGCGGATCACCTCCATGCAGGTGAACCCCGAGAAGCTCGGCGAGATCATCGGACCCAAGGGGAAGACCATCCGGGCGATCCAGGATGAGACGGGCGCCACCATCGAGGTGGACGACTCGGGTCTCGTGAAGATCGCCTCGGTCTCCGGTGAGGGAGCCGATCGCGCCCGGGAAATGATCGAGGCCATCGTTCAGGAACCTGAGGTGGGCCGGGTCTACGAGGGTCCGGTGAAGAACACCACCAGCTTCGGTGCATTCGTGGAGATCCTCCCGGGGGTTGAGGGGCTGTGCCACATCTCGGAGCTGCAGCAAGGCCGGGTCGAAAAGACCGAGGACGTGCTGCAGCGTGGCGTGATCACCCGGGTGAAGCTCCTGGCCATCGACGAACGGGGACGGCTCCGCCTCTCCCGTCGTGCGGCCATCGAGGAGGAGGGAGACCGGGTCCTCGAGGTCGAGAACGCCAGCCGCTGATGAAACGGCGGCGTGCGGCTGGATTCGGGGGTGGGGAGGGGCGCGAGCTCCTTTCCACCCCCGGTGCGTTCCCTCGGGACGCCGTGGGGCGCCACCGGAGTTCTTCCGGCAGGTTGGGCCACCGGGCCCCTGGGGTCGGGGCCGGCGCCGGGACCCGTGACCTAGGGCCAGGAAGGGTCCGTGGGATCGGCGGTGCCGGATTCTCCGAGGAGCTTCTGGAGAGCCCCATGGTGGGGCGAATGCGCGAGTCCGTCACTCCTGAGGGCATCCGCATCCTGACCGAGACCATTCCTGGCGTACGCTCCGTATCCACGGGGATCTGGATTCGCCAGGGATCGGCCCACGAGTCCCCGGATCTGGGGGGAGCCAGCCACCTCCTTGAACACATGGTCTTCAAGGGAACGGCGACCCGTGGCCCCCGGGAGATCGCTCTGGCTCTGGAGCGGCTCGGTGGGAGCCTGGACGCCTTCACCTCCCGGGAGCACACCTCCTACCAGGCTAGGGTCCTGGCCGAACACCTCCCGGTGGCGGTGGACGTGCTTTCCGAGCTGGTCCTGAAGCCCCTTCTCCGGGAACGGGATCTGGAGCTCGAGCGGAACGTGGTGCTGGAGGAGATCGCCACTGTTGAAGACACGCCGGACGATCTGGTCTTTGAACTCCACGGCGAGGAGGTGTGGGAGGTCCATCCCTACGGACGTTCCATCCTGGGCACCCCTGAATCCGTGGGGCGCCTGACGGCGGAGGAGCTTCGCACCCTCCATCAAGACCGGTATCTGGATGGCGAGGTGGTGGTTGCCGCTGCCGGTCACCTGGATCACAGTCACTTCGTGGAGATGGTCCGGGCCAACCTGAAGGGATGGGAAGGGGGCACAAGCCGGCCCATCCCCGACGCTCCCGGTCCCGGCGAGTACCGGGAGCGGCGCTTCGAACGTGACACCGCCCAGACCCACATCACGGTGGGGACGCGAACACCGGGGCGGCGTGCGTCCACCCGCTTCCCCCTGGTCCTCCTCTCTTCGGCCTTCGGAGGGGGAATGAGCTCGCGCCTCTTCCAGCGGATCAGGGAGGAGTTGGGGCTGGCCTACAGCGTCTTTTCGTTCCAGTCATTCCACTCTCAGGGCGGGCATTCGGGGGTGTACGTGGGCACCCGGCCGGAGTTCGCCGATCAGGCCCAGGAGGCGCTCCTGGAGGAGTTTCACAGACTGTCCCGGGACGGGTTGCCGGAGGCGGAGCTCAGAGAGGTGAAGGACCAGGTTAAGGGGCAGGTGATGCTCTCCCTGGAATCCACCTCGTCCCGCCTCTACCGATTGGCGGGGTTCGCCCTCTATGACCTCCCGCTCCTGACGCTGGATGAACTGTTGACCACCATCGAGGGCGTGAGTCTGGATCAGGTCAACGAGGCGGCGGCCACCTACTTCGCTCCCGAAGCCCAAGTGGTGACGAGGCTCGGGCCCTCCTGACGGGGTCCCTCGCTGGAAACCCTCGTGGGGGCTTACCGGAGACCTTCGGGGGGCGCTCTGGGGATCCGCCGCACAGAACCGGAGCCCCTCCGCGGCCATCCGGGCCCTCCCGCGACACCCATCCGGCAGACCCGTCCCCCCGCCTTCAAAGCGGAGGCGCAGGTCCAACCCTCCCGGTCCTCCTTGACCCCATCGTGGGCTCCGCGAGATTCAGTCGGCCGCACGTTGGCCAGAAGATGGGAGCGAAGCGCGCCGCTTCTCCCCGCCGGGTCGGCGGAACCGGCCCGGGACCCCAACAACGACGGCTCGTGGCGAATTCCGGCGTGGACCGGGTCCGCCCTGCGAGCCCTGGACCCAAAGAGGATCAGGCATGCGGATCGGCGTACCGAAGGAGATCAAGGCGAACGAGTACCGGATCGCCCTCGTCCCGGCCGGGGCGGAGGCCCTGGTTCAGCACGGCCATGAGGTTCTGGTGGAGGCGGGAGCGGGCGAGGGCAGTGGGTTCCCGGACGAGCTGTACCGGGAGGCCGGTGCCCGGATCCTGGAGAGCGCAGATGAGGTCTGGGCCCAGGCCGAGATGATCCTGAAGGTCAAGGAACCCATTCAGGAGGAATGGCCCCGCATCCGGAAGGACCACCTCCTCTTCACCTACTTCCACTTCGCCGCCTCCGAGCCCCTCACCCGCGCCGTCCTGGACTCGGGCGCCGTGGCGCTGGCCTACGAGACGGTACAACTGGACAACGGAGAGCTTCCGCTCCTCACTCCCATGTCCGAGGTGGCGGGCCGGCTCTCGGTACTGGAGGGCGCCAAGTACCTGGAGCGCTTCTACGGCGGGCGAGGCACCCTGCTGGGTGGTGTGCCCGGTGTGCTGCCGGCCAAGGTGATCATCCTTGGCGGAGGTGTGGTGGGAACCAACGCCGCCAAGATGGCGGCCGGTTTCGGCGCCGATGTCACCATCCTGGACATCTCGCTTCCCCGGCTCCGGTACCTATCCGACGTCATGCCGGCCAACGTGAAGCTCATGTTCTCGAGCCGGTACAACATCCGGGAGCTCCTCCCGGAGGCCGACCTCCTCATCGGCGGCGTCCTGGTTCCCGGGAAGAAGGCCCCGTCGCTGGTGGCCCGGGAAGACCTGAAGCTCATGAAGCCCGGATCCGTGATCGTGGATGTGGCGGTGGATCAGGGAGGGTGCATCGAGACCATCTACCCCACCACCCACGAGGATCCCATCTATGTGGTGGACGACGTCATCCACTACGCCGTGGCCAACATGCCCGGCGCCGTAGCCCGGACCAGCACCCTGGCCCTCACCAACGCCACCCTCCCCTACGCCATCGACCTGGCGAACCGGGGATGGAAGCAGGCCTGCCTGCGGGATCCGGCGCTCCGTGAGGGGGTGAACGTGGTGGATGGGAAGGTGACCTACGAAGGGGTGGCCGAGGCCTTCGGGCTCGAATACCATCCGGTGGCTCCCTTCCTCGCCGAGGGGTAAGTCGTGACAGACCCCGCCCCACTGACCCTGCAGGTCCGGGTTTCCCGCCTCGAGACGAATCCGGATCTGCCCCTTCCGGACCGGGCCTCGGCGGGGGCGGCGGGATACGATGTACGCTCAGCCGAGCCTGACTTCGTCCTGCGGCCCGGGGAAACCCGGGCCGTGGGAACGGGGCTGGCGTTGGAGCTACCCCCTGGGGTGGAATGCCAGGTCCGACCTCGTTCGGGGCTCGCTCTCCGGTCAGGGATCACGGTTCCCAACGCTCCCGGCACCATCGATCCCGACTACCGGGGCGAACTCAAGGTCATCCTCCACAACCTTTCCTCGGATCCGGTGACCATCGCCCGGGGGCACCGAATCGCCCAACTGGTCTTCGCCCGCTTCGAGACTCCCGAGATGAGGGAAGTGGAGCACCTCGGTGGAACGGTCCGGGGAGAGGGCGGGTTCGGGAGCACCGGGGTGGGGTAGGGTCATGCGGGATGACGCCCTACCGGGGCTCTCCGGCACCCGGTGGAACGTCACTTGCCACCGCACCGCCCTCCCTTTACAATCCGGGGCGGCTGGTAGGATCTTCTGCCCTGAGCCGCCCGTCCACGACACCTCCGGCCCCTCCATCGACCTGTACGGGCTCCAGCCTTGGCCTCCCTCTCCAAGTGGTTTCAATCCGGTTCCCTGATTCCCGTGAATGACATCGCCGTCGACCTGGGGACGGCCAACACTCTGGTCTACGTGAAGGGCGAGGGCATCGTCCTGAACGAGCCCTCCGTGGTGGCTGTCGAGAAGGGTTCCAACCGCATCCTGGGGATCGGATTGGAAGCCAAGCGCATGCTGGGCCGGACCCCGGAGAACATCCAGGCCGTGCGCCCGCTGAAGGATGGCGTCATCGCTGACGTGGATGTGACGGAGATGATGCTCCGTCACTTTCTGAAGCAGGTGACGGCCAAGCGGATCTTCCGGATCAAGCCCCGGGTGGTGGTGGGGGTCCCATCGGGCATCACCGAACTGGAACGGCGCGCCGTCCGCTCCTCTGCCATGGCGGCGGGAGCCAAGGGTGTCTACATGGTGGCCGAGCCCACGGCCGCTGCCATCGGGGTCGGCCTCCCCATCGAGACGCCCACCGGGAACATGGTGATCGACATCGGGGGTGGGACCACCGAGATCGCCGTCATCGCACTCTCGGGGATCGTCTCCAATACCTCCATCCGGACCGGGGGCGATGAGCTGGACACAGCCATCGTCACCTTCCTCCGGAAGAACTACAACCTGCTCATCGGTGAGCCCACCGCCGAGGCGGTTAAGATCCAGATCGGATCAGCCTTCGATTCCGGTGACGAGCGCACCATGGAGGTGAAGGGGCGGGACCTGGTCTCAGGGATCCCCAAGACTGTGACGGTGCACTCGGAAGAGGTTCGGGAGTGCATCCAGGAGCCCATCCAGGCCATCGTGGAGGCGGTTCGCCGAGCGCTGGAGATCACCCCGCCTGAGCTGGCCTCCGACATCGTGGACCGCGGGATCGTCATGACCGGCGGCGGCGCCCTCATTCGGGGTCTGGACAGACTCCTGATGCAGGAGACGAACCTCCCCATCCACGTGGATGAAGAGCCCCTCACCTGTGTGGTCCGGGGGGCTGGACGGATCCTCGACGAGATGCAGAAGTATCGGAATGTGTTGGTGACCTGACGCTCGTCCCGGCGAGCGTGTTGTCGCTGGTTCATCTCCGAATCCGTGTAGGGCCATGCCGCCTTTCGAGCAGGACAAGTTCGAGAACGGGAGGAAGCGGGAGCGCTGGCTCTCCATCTTCTTCCTCCTTCTGGCGGGGATCCTCATCGCTCTCCCGTCACGAGGGCAGGAGCAGGTGGCCACGGCGCTGCGCGCCACCGTCCTCTCCCCCTTCCTACTCCTCCAGGAATCGCTGGTGCAGACCAGGATCCGTGCGGAGGAGGTGGCAGACTTGCAGGCACGTCTGGATGCCGCCGCCGCCACCCTGGCGGCTCAGAGTACGCTCCGGGAAGAGAATGAGCGACTCCGCGAACTCCTGGCCCTGAGGGAGCGGGCTGGACCTTCCTTCCGTTCCGCTAGCGTCCTCAGGTCCGGCATCCGAGGGTCGGAGAGCATGCTCCTCCTGGATGTGGGAGGGCGGGAAGGGGTGGAGGTGAACGATCCGGTGGTCTCGGCGCAGGGGCTGGTGGGGATCATCCGGGAGGTGGGGTCCGGCCGATCCGTGGCCATGGACTGGACCCACCCCGACTTCCGGGTCAGTGTCATGACCCTGGACGGTGAGGCCTTCGGGCTGGTGGAGCCCCGGTCCGGGGCGTTCCGGGAAGAGGATCGCCTCATCCTCACCGGTGTGCCCTACTACACGACCCTGGACCCTGGCACGGCGCTGGTGACCTCGGGCCGCGGCAGCGTCTATCCCCGGGGAATTCTGGTGGGTACGGTGCAGGAGCTCGCGGCGACCGAGGCCGGTTGGGCCCGGTCGTACTGGCTGGAGCCGGCGGTGCGTCCGTTCGGCGTCAACCAGGTCCTGGTGCTCACCGGTGATCCGGCCCGGGGCTTGGGTGAGGGAGAGGGGCTGGAGGGCCTCTGGGTGGAGCCGGAACCGGAGCCGGGAGACACCCTCTCCGCCCCGACCGAACAGTCCAACCCCGAGGAAGGGTTCAATCCAGACGAACTGCCCACTCCCGATGAGCCGGGCGAGCCGGACGACCTACCCATTTCCAACGAGCCGTCCGACCCCAATGAACCGGATGCCACCGAGGATCCTGATGGGCTGGGGGCCCCGTCCAGCTCCAACGGGGGTCGACGGTGAGGCCGGATTGGGGATACCGGGCCATACTGGTGGCACTCCCCATTCTCCACTTCACCCTCCACGTGGGGTTGGGGCTGGAACGAGGCGCTCCGGACCTCCTGGCGGTGGGTCTTCTCCTCCTGGCTCGGGAACTCCGGATGGGGACTGCGGCGGGGGTGGGGTTTGTGCTGGGACTCCTGGAAGACGCATTCTCCCTCCTGGCCTTCGGAGCCAACGCTCTGGCGTGTACGGTCCTGGGCATCGTGGGGTCACGCTCCCGGGACCTCTTCGTGGGCGAGTCGGTGCTGTTCCTGGTATCGTATCTCTTTCTGGGGACCTGGCTCCGGGGGGCGCTTCACTGGCTCTTGGCGGGGGACGAGGTGCGAAGTGACGCGGCCCTGAGCCTTCTGGTGAATGCGCCGGTGGATGCCGCCTACGCCACGGCGGTGGGGGTGGCTCTCCTCTTCGTCACCGGAGCCTGGCGAACAGAGCCCCGGGGGTAGAGCTCCGCCGGGGTACGGCAGCCGGCCGCACGGACATGGACGCCGACCCACCCATCAGGTTCGGGCCCCCCGCCGGGTCGGGAACGAAGGTCCGCCTCCGGGCATACGGGGGAGGATGAAGACGGAGATCATCACGTGGAGAGTCCAGCATGAAGCAGCCGCACCCCCAAGCGAAGCGGAGCCAGGCCCGGGGCGCCATGGTGGTGCTCTTCGTCCTCATGGGCGTGCTCCTGGTCTCCTTCTTCAGAGCCCAGGTGGTCCGGGGCTCCACCTGGGTCCTCCAGTCCGACTCGAACCGGCTCCGCGTCCTCCAGGTCCCGGCCCCCCGGGGAACCATCTTCGACCGGAATGGCCGCATCATCGCCGACAACGTCCCCGCATATTCGGTCTCCCTCTTCCCGGCCCCCCCTGACTCCATCCGGGCTACACTGGAGCGGCTTGCTCCCCTCCTGGAGCTGGACGAGGAGCGCATCGACGTCCTGGTGGACGAAGCCAGGGCCAACCGACGAAGCGCTCTCCGGGTCACGGACAACGCCCCCTTCGAGTCCATCGCCGCCGTGGAAGAACGCCGGGCCGATTTTCCCGGGGTCTTCATGGAGATGCGCCCCCGCAGGCGCTACGTGGGCGGGGCCGCCGTTGGGCACGCCCTGGGGTATGTGGGTGAGGTCTCGGCGGCGGAACTGGAGAGCGCCTTCTTCCAGGACTACGAGCGGGGTATGATCGTGGGCAAGGACGGGCTCGAGCGTCAGTACGAGCAGAAACTCCAGGGGCGCAAGGGCGTCCGGTACGTGGAGGTGGACGCCGTGGGCCGGGTGGTGGGCTCCTTCGAGGGTCAGGCCGCCGCTCCCGCAGTGCCAGGTCAGGCGATCCATCTGAACCTGGATCTGGACCTCATGGAATACATCCATGAGCACTTCCCCCCGGGGATGCGGGGCGCGGTGGTGGCGCTGAATGTGGAGGACGGGGGGGTCCTGGCCCTCTATTCGGCCCCCAGCTTCGATCCCAACGACTTCGTGGGAGGGATCTCCCGGACACTCTGGAATGAGTTGAACCAGGATCCATCTCGCCCCCTCTTCAATCGGGCGGTGGTGGGACGGTACCCACCGGCCTCCACCTGGAAGCTGGCCACAGCGGCCATTGGCCTGGAGATGGGGGTGGTGGAGCCCGAGGAGTTCATGCCCCAGGCCTGCTTCGGCTCATACACCTTCCAGGGCGTGACCCGGCGCTGCTGGCGGCCCCAGGGCCACGGCCACCAGGACATGGCGGGAGCCATCGCCCACTCCTGCAACGTCTACTTCTATCAACTGGGTCTCCGCATCGGGCTTGAGCGCCTGGTGGAGGAAGGGACCCGCTTGGGCTTCGGCGATGCCTGCGGTGTAGACCTCCCCCGGGAGTCGCTAGGTGTCTTTCCGGAGAGCCTGGACTGGTGGCAGCGCCGGTTCAACTACCGCCCCTTCGAGAACGAGGTCATGGCCCTCTCCATCGGTCAGGGGCCCAACGACCAGACTCCCCTCAAGATGGCTCAGTTCTATCTGGCTCTGGCCCGGGACGGGAGCGCTCCCCGACCCCAGCTTCTCCGCACCCCCGGACAGGACCCGGAGACGGATTGGCGCCTGGACTTGAGCGAGGCGTCCCTTCAGACCCTCCGGGACGGGCTTCGCGCGGTGACCGCCCCCGGGGGGACGGCCCACCTGTCGTCTCTGGAGCACTGGGAGTTCATCGGGAAGACGGGCACGGCCCAGGGGAGTCCCACCCAGGAGCGGGCCCACGCCTGGTTCGCCGGGATGGCGGGTCCGTGGGGCGAGGATCCGGAGATCGCCATCGTGGTGCTGGTTGAAGAGGGGGAGTCGGGCTCCGCCGCCGCCGCCCCCCTGGCGGCCAAGGCATCCGACTTCTTCCTGCGGAGGAAGTACGGGATCCCAGTGGACACGATCCAGACGCTGGGTGAGCACCTGAGGTCCGGCACCCCGGCGCCCTGGGCTCGCTGGAACTGATCCCCAAGCTCCTTCATGCCTCCTACCTCGTCCTCACCTCCCCGCTCCAAGCGCTGGCTCGGAGATCCCATTCTGGCCGGGCTTGCACTGGTGCTCTCCCTTTTCGGGATTGCCATGGTGTACTCGGCGGGGGTCCTGAACATCCCCAGTCCCGTCACCTCGATTGCGTGGCGACGCCAGGTGCTCTGGCTCGTGGTTGCCCTCATCGCCTTTGTGGCCATCCTCCAAGCCAGGCCCCGCTGGATCGAGTGGGCCGCCATCCCCGCCTACGGGCTAGCTGTGATCCTCCTGGCGGCGACGCTGGTGGTGGGAACCGGGGCCGGAACCGCCGAAGGGGTGGGACGCTGGATCCAGTTGGGACCCCTTCGCTTCCAGCCCGCCGAGTTCGCGAAGCTGGCGGCGGTGCTGGGGCTGGCCCGGCTTCTCTCGGTCCGGGAGACTCCTCCCCAGGGACTCAGGGACCTGGTGGCGCCCTCGGCCCTCATGGGGCTTCCCCTCATCCTGGTGGTGCTGCAGCCGGATCTGGGAACGGCGCTGGCCTTCATCGGGATCCTCTTCGCCGCGCTCTACTGGGCCGGGACGCCGCCCCTCCTCCTCTTCCTCCTGGCCTCACCGGGGCTGGCGCTGATCCTGTCCTTCAGCACCCCGGTCTGGTCCGTGTACTTCGTGGGTCTCCTGGTTCTCATCTACATCTTCCGCTACCGGCTCTACCTGGCCGAATCGGTGGGGATCCTCCTTCTGAACCTGGCGGCGGGCACGGTGGCGAACCCGCTGTGGGGGCGTCTCGCCGACTACCAGCGCAATCGACTCCTGGTCTTCCTGGATCCAGGGATGGACCCTCGGGGAGCCGGGTGGAATCTGATCCAGTCCAAGGTGGCTATCGGGAGCGGGGGGCTCACCGGGAAGGGATTCACCCAGGGGACCCAGAAGCGGCTGGACTTCCTCCCGGAGCAGCACACCGATTTCATCTTCAGCGTCATCGGTGAGGAACTCGGGTTCATCGGGGTCACGCTGGCGGTGGCGCTCTTCGCCTTTCTCCTCCTCCGGGTCATCCGTCTGGCGGAGATCACCCCCGATCCCTTTGCGGGCCTGGTCCTGTTCGGTATCTTCGGGGCTTGGCTCGTCCATATCTTCATCAACATCGGGATGACCATCGGGTTGGTCCCCATCACCGGAATTCCCCTCCCGTTCCTGAGCTACGGGGGAACCTTCCTCGTCACCTGCTGGGCCTTCACGGCGCTTGCCGCACGATTGGCCCGGAGGGAGGCCTGACCCGACCGGGATATCCCGCCTCCGGAGGTTCACCATGCCCTGGTTCCGAAAGGCCAAGAAGCCCCTGAGAGCCGAAGACCGACGCGAGGTGCCGTCGGACGTCTTCGACAAGTGCACCGGGTGCGGAGCCATTCTCTACCGGGAGAAGCTCACCCAGAACCTCCACGTTTGTCCCGAGTGCGGACATCACTTCCGGATCCCCGGGGACGTGTACGTGCGGATCCTCTCGGACGAAGGGAGCTTCCGTGAACTGGACCGGGAGATGCGGAGTTCGGATCCCCTGGAGTTCACCGATCTGAAGGTCTACGGGGACCGGCTGAGGGCGGCGGAGAAGAAGACGGGCCGGGGCGACGCCGTCATCACCGGGACCTCCACCCTGGATGGTATCCCGGTGGCGCTGGCGGTCATGGACTTCACCTTCATCGGCGGCTCCATGGGGTCGGTGGTGGGCGAGAAGATCGCCCGGGCCGGCCGGGTGGCGCTGGAAGAGGAGCGCCCCTTCCTGGTGGTCTCCGCCTCCGGTGGGGCCCGGATGATGGAGGGGATCTACTCTCTCATGCAGATGGCCAAGACGTCGGCGGTCCTGGCCCAGCTCCACGAGGCCGGGATCCCCTTCGTCTCCATCCTCACCGACCCCACCACCGGAGGGGTCACCGCCTCCTTCGCCATGCTGGGTGATGTGAACCTGGCGGAGCCCGGTGCCCTCGTGGGCTTCGCCGGCCCCCGGGTCATCGAAGAGACCATCAAGCAGGAGCTTCCCGAAGGCTTCCAGCGCGCCGAGTTCCTCCTTGAGCACGGGATGGTGGATCGGGTGGTGGATCGCCGGGAGATGCGGGCCACTGTGGCCCGGCTCCTCCGTCACATGTGGGCGCCGGCCGCTGGGAGCGGGGCTTGAAGGCACCCCGAGGCCCTCGCCCGGGCGACGCCCTGGCGGCCGCCCTCTTCCCCACACTCCCCACCGAGGTGCAGTGGGGGCTGGAGCGTACCCGCAGTCTCCTGGCGGCGGTGGGCGACCCTCTCTCCCGGACCGCCATCCTCCATGTGGGCGGGACCAACGGGAAGGGGTCGGTGGCCCGGATCTGGGCTTCGGTCCTGCAGGCGGCGGGATTTCGGGTAGGGCTCTGCACCTCGCCGGAGCTCATTGCCTTCCGGGAGCGCATCCTGGTGAACGGCAGCCCCCTCCCCGACACCTTCCTCCTTGAGTTGGCTCAGGAACTCCGGGAACCGGTGATCCGGGCCAAGCCCTCCTGGTTCGAGGCCTGCACCGTCCTGGGCTTCCTGGCTCTGGACCGGGCCCGGGTGGATGTGGCGGTCATGGAGGTGGGGATGGGGGGCCGGCTGGATTCCACAAACGTGGTGAACCCCCTGGTCACCGCCATCACCAACGTCTCCCTGGATCATCAGGAGGTCCTGGGACCCACGGTGCGTCACATCGCCCGGGAGAAGGCCGGGATCCTCAAGGAGGGGGTGCCCGCCTTCACCGGTGTCCAGGACCCGGACGTCCTGGAGGTCCTGGCTTCCGAAGCGGGAACGGTTGGCGCGCCTCTCATGCGGGTGCCGGCCCCCCAGGGCACGGTCTCCCTGGACGGGATCCGCACCAGCCTCCGGACCCGTACGTGGGGGGTGGTGGATCTCCACTGTCCGTTGGTGGGACGCCACCAACTGGCGAATCTGGCGGTGGCGGTGCGGGCGCTGGAGGCCCTTCCGCCCCGCTATCTGGCCAGCGTGGGCCAACTCAAGGAGGGGGTGTCCCAGGTGCGCGCTCCCGGTCGCTTCCAGGTGGAAGAGACCGCGGATGGTCTCTGGATCCTGGATGTGGCCCACAACCCGGCCGCCGCCGCCGCGCTGGCCGGCACCCTGGGTGAGGTGGATCCTCCGGGCCCCGTCATCGCGGTCCTGGGCATCCGCGCCGACAAGGATCGAGCGGGAATCGTCGAAATCCTGGCCGGGGCTGTGGACGGTGTGGTGCTCACGCGTCCGGGCCCCACGGGGGATTGGAGTGGGTCATGGTCCCGGGAGGGAGGGGCTCCCCTGGCTCCCGAGGGCGCCGAGGTCCGCACGGAGCCGGACTTCCCCCTTGCCCTGGCCTCGGCCCGGGAGTGGGCCGGAGCCGACGGAACCGTGGTGGTGTCGGGTTCTTTCTCAACGGTGGCCGGGGCGCTGGAGAAGCTGGGCCGGATCCCCCGGGAAGCCTTGCCCGCCTCCTTCGCCTCCGGGTAGATTCGCGCCATGTCGAACCCCAAGGATTTTGCCCGTCTCCCCGGTTTCCGGGACTTTCCGCCGGAAGAGCTCGCCCTCCGCACCCACCTCTTCGAGGCGTGGAGGAGGGTGGCCACCAGGTATGGCTTCCGGGAGTACGACGCGCCGCCCCTGGAGGCCCTGGACCTCTATGTGGAGAAGAGCGGCGAGGAGATCGTGGGGCAGCTCTACAGTTTCACGGACAAGGGTGGGAGGGAGGTCTCCCTCCGGCCCGAGATGACTCCCTCGCTGGCCCGGGTCCTGGGAGAGCGGAGCCGCGCCATGCCCAAGCCCATCCGCTGGTTCGCCATCCCCCAGCTCTTCCGCTACGAGCGGCAGCAGCGCGGGAGGCTCCGGGAGCACTTCCAGTGGAATGTGGACCTGGTGGGAGCGGCGGGTCCCGAGGCCGAGGCCGAGGTGCTGGCGGTGGCGCTGGACGGTCTCCGAGAGGTGGGGCTCGGCGCCGAGCATATCCGGGCCCGGGTGTCGGACCGCCGCCTCCTGGCCGGGATTCTGGGAGCATTGGGGGTCCCTGAGTCCCACCTCCTGCCCTGCTACGGCGTGGTGGACAAGGTGGAGAGGGAACCCCGGGAGCGAATCCTGGAGCGGCTGGTGGATGAGGTGGGGCTGCCTGAAGAGGTGGCGGAAGGAGTCGTGTCCCTCTTCGACGCCCCGGAGCTGGATGCGGTGGAGGCGCGCTTCGGCGACGACCCCGCCGTGGCTCCCCATCTGGCCTCTCTCCGGAGCTTTCTCTCCATCCTGGACGACCTGGGGTTCGGAGAGTATGTGGACTTCGATCTCACCATCGTCCGGGGGCTCGCCTACTACACGGGGGTGGTCTTCGAGATCTTCGATCGGGCCGGAGAGTTCCGGGCCGTGGCCGGCGGTGGACGCTACGACCGCCTCCTGGAGTTGGTGGGGGGCGAACCCCTTCCGGCGGTGGGCTTCGGGATGGGCGATGTGGTCCTTTCGGACCTTCTGAATGAGCGGGGACTTGCCCCGGACACCGGCCATTCGGTGGACCACTTCATCGTGGCCATCGGTGCCAACCAGGCCCCTCTGGCCCGGCGCATCGCCGCCTCCCTCCGTGGCCGAGGGCGGTCGGTGGTCTACGATGTCCGGGGGCAGTCGGTGCGCAAGCAGTTCTCCGCCGCCGCCAACGAAGGAGCCCGGGAGGTGGTGGTCCTGGGCCCGGACGAGGTGGCCCGCGGAGTGGCGGTGATCCGGTCCATGGAGTTGGGCACCGAGAGGGAGGTGGAGCTCTCGGACCTCCTGAGCGACGCGGCGGTGGGGGCGTGAAGGGTCCGGCACCTGACGAGGGCGGGTTCCAGGAGACGCGCCGGGACATGCAGCGGGCCATCCGGCGGCTGAACGTTCTGGAGTACATGATCGTGGTTGCGGCGGTGGTGGTGGCCCTGGTCGGAGGGTGGGTGGTGGCCTTCCTGGTGAGCGCAGGGACCGAGCTTTCCTTCCGCCCCACTTGGGCCATTGTCTCCCTCGTGCTCCTCATCATCCCGGCGGCAGTGGTCTTCGGTCGGGAGCGCATGGAAGCGAAGCGGCGCAGGGGCGCCCGCTCCCGGAAAGGGAACGACGGGGCGCCGCCGAGCGCCTGAACCCTCAGCGGAGTGTGCCCCCGGCGCGCCCGCCCCACCTACCGGTGACCGGAGTCCAGTGGCCGGTCCCTCCCCACGACCCAATTCAACCAGGCAACCGACGGAGCATCCATGGCGGACGAGAAGGGGCTGACCCCCCGGGCCGACGATTTCAGCGCGTGGTACAACGAGGTGGTGCAGCGAGCCGAACTGGCCGATCACTCCCCGGTGCGGGGGAGCATGGTGATCCGGCCTTGGGGCTACGGGATCTGGGAGCGCATGCAGCGGGCCCTGGACGACATGTTCAAGGAAACAGGGCACGAGAACGCCTACTTCCCCCTCCTCATCCCCATGAGCTTCATCGAGCGGGAGAAGGAGCACGTCCAGGGGTTCAAGCCGGAGCTGGCGGTGGTGACCCACGCCGGCGGCAAGGAGTTGGAGGAACCCCTGGTGGTGCGCCCCACCTCCGAGACCATCATCTACTCCATGTACGCCAAGTGGGTGCAGTCGTACCGGGATCTGCCGGTGAAGCTGAACCAGTGGGCCAACGTCATGCGTTGGGAGTTGCGTACGCGCCTCTTCCTCCGGACCGCTGAGTTCCTCTGGCAGGAAGGGCATACGGCCCACGCCACGGAGGGGGAGGCCGAGGAAGAGACGCGGCTCATGCTGGACGTCTATCGGACCTTCATGGAAGAGTGGATCGCCATGCCGGTGGTCACCGGTCTCAAGAGTGAGTCGGAGAAGTTCGCCGGGGCCCTTCGCACCTACACCTGTGAAGCGCTCATGCAGGACGGGAAGGCCCTTCAGGCCGGGACCTCCCACAACCTGGGGCAGAACTTCTCTCGCCAATTCGGCCTCACCTTCCAGAGCGAGGCCGGCGCCGAGGAGTTCGCCTGGAACACCTCGTGGGGCGTATCCACCCGGCTGGTGGGGGGGATGGTCATGACCCACGGCGACGACACCGGGATCGTGGTGCCACCGCGCCTGGCCCCGGTGCAGGTGGTGGTGGTCCCCATCTACCGGAAGGAGGCGGAGCGCACCGCTGTGGTGGAGAAGGCTCACGAGATGGCGGGCCGTCTCCGGGAGCAGGGCGTCCGGGTCCGGGTCGACGACCGGGACCACCTGAACCCCGGCGCCAAGTTCTGGGAGTGGGAGCGCAAGGGCGTCCCCTTCCGCATCGAGATCGGCCCTCGGGATCTGGCCAAGGAGCAGGCGGTACTGGTGAAGCGGGTCCAGGGTGAGGGCGAGGAGCGGAAGGCCTTCCTCCCCCAGAACCAGATTGTGACCGAGCTCGCCCAGCGGCTCGAGGCTTTCCAGGGCGAGCTTCTGGAGCGGGCACGGGCCCGACGGGAGGCCCACACCCACAGGGGAGTCCAGACGCTGGACGAGCTGAAGGAGATCATGGAAGGCCCAGGGGGCTTCGTCTACACGGGGTGGAGCGGTGACCCGGCGGTGGAAGAGCGCGTCAAGGAAGAGACCAAGGCCACCCTCCGGTGCATCCCCGATCCCGCCTTCCGCTCCCCCGAGGCACCCACCCGCTGCATCGGCGGGGGTGAGGCCCGGATGGAGGTGGTATGGGCCAGGGCGTACTGAGCCCCGCCTTCTCCCGGCGGGACGGAGAGCTCACCTGCCGCGGCGTTTCTCTTGAGGGGCTTGCCGAGCGCTTCGGGACCCCTCTGTACGTCTACGACGCCCAGGGGATCGCCGAGCGGATTCAGGCGTTCCACCATGCGTTCCGTGGGGTGGAGTTCCTCCTGGCGTATTCGGTGAAGGCCAACGGCAACCTGGCCATCCTGAATCGGATCGGAGCCACCGGCGCCGGCGCCGACATCGTGAGCGAGGGGGAGTTGGAGCGGGCGCTCCGGGCCGGGATCCCTGCCTCGCGGATCGTCTTCGCCGGGGTGGGGAAGACGGCCGCCGAGATGGCGCGCGCTCTCGAGGCCGGGATCCATGCCTTCCATGTGGAGAGCGAGGAGGAGCTGGACCTCCTGGAAGAGGTGGCCCGCGCCCGGGGGGTGCAGGCGCCGGTGGGGATCCGGGTCAATCCGGATGTGGAGTCACCCACCCCCCACCACTACACCGCCACCGGCCACGCCGCGTCCAAGTTCGGGATCCCGGTGAGCCGGGCCATGGAGCTGTACCGGTCGGGCGCGGATCGGCCCCACCTGCGCTTTGTGGGGATCGATGTGCACATCGGCTCCCAGATCGTTGAGGTGGAGCCGTACCTGGCGGCGCTGGAGACGGTGCTGGTCATGGTGGACGAACTCCGGGACGCAGGGGTACCCCTGGAGTACCTGGATCTGGGGGGCGGCTTCGGCGTGGGGTACCGGGGCGAGGCGGGGCTTCCCCTGGACCGCCTGGCGGCGGTGGTCACGAAGCGGCTCCGGGAACGGGGGCTGCGGCTGATCCTGGAGCCCGGACGCTCCATCGTTGGCGAGGCCGGCGTACTCCTGACCCGGGTCCTCTACCGGAAGGAGTCCGGCGGGAAGCGCTTCGTCATCACCGACGCCGGGATGACCGAACTCCTTCGCCCTTCCCACTACGGGGGGTGGCACCGGATTGTGCCGGTGATCCAGAATGCCGATGCCGGCGCCCCCGAGGTAGCCGTGGATGTGGTGGGGCCGGTTTGCGAGTCCGGGGATTTCCTGGCGCTGGACCGCCCCCTCCCCCTCCCGGAGCGAGGCGACCTTCTGGCGGTGGGAACCGCCGGAGCGTACGGGTTTTCCATGGCATCCAACTACAATGCCCGCCGCCGCCCCGCCGAGGTTCTGGTGGAGAACAGCCGCCCCCTCCTCATCCGCCGTCGGGAAGAGGTGGACGACCTGATCCGTGGGGAGGTGATCCCCCCACTTCCCACTGTCGCCGCAGCCCTGCACTCCGGAGACCCAACCCCATGACCGAGACCTCCGAACGCCGGACCGCCCAGCCCCATCAGCGGGTCCTGATCCTGGACTTCGGGTCCCAATACACCCAGCTCATCGCCCGCCGCATCCGGGAGGAGCGGGTCTTCTGCGAGATCCACCCGCCGGACCGCTCCGCCCAGTGGGTCCGGGAGTGGGCCCCGGCCGGGATCATCCTCTCCGGAGGCCCCGCCTCGGTGTACGATGAGGCGGTCCCCGGGATGGATCCGGAGATCCTGCGCCTGGGGATCCCGATTCTGGGGATCTGCTACGGCATGCAGCTCATCGCCCGGGAGGAAGGGGGGCGGGTGCATCACGGCACCCGGGAGTACGGTCGGGCCGATCTCCGGGTCCTGGATCAAGGCAAGCTCTTCGAAGGCTTCGACGGAGACGAACCCACCCGGGTCTGGTGCTCCCACGGCGACCATGTGGACGAGCCCCCGCCGGGGTATCGGGCGCTGGCCTCCACCGCCAGCCTCCCGGTGGCGGCCTTCCGGGCCCAGGATCGGGAGATCTACGGGGTCCAGTTCCACCCGGAGGTGGCCCACACCGTCCGGGGAGAGGAGATCCTCTCCAACTTCCTCTTCCGCATTGCCGGGTGCGAGCCGAGCTGGACGCCGGGTGCCTTCGTGGATGAGGCGGTGGCCCGCATCGCCGAACAGGCCGGGGACGCCGAGGTGATCTGCGGGTTGTCGGGAGGGGTGGACTCTTCGGTGGCGGCGGCGCTGGTGCACCGTGCGGTGGGCGACCGGCTCACCTGCATCTTCGTGGACAACGGACTCCTCCGGAAGGGCGAGCGCATCCAGGTGGAGCGCACCTTCCGCAAGCACATGGGGATCCGCCTGGTAGTGGTGGACGCCGGCGCCGAGTTCCTGGCGGCTCTGGAGGGGATCACGGAGCCCGAGGCGAAGCGACGGGCCATCGGGAACACCTTCATCCGGGTCTTCGAGGAGACGGCCCGGGCCGAGGGGAAGGATGCTCGGTTCCTGGTACAGGGTACGCTCTACCCTGACGTCATCGAGTCCGTCTCCACCGGAGGGCCCTCCGTCACCATCAAGACCCACCACAATGTGGGGGGGCTTCCGGAGGATATGCCCTTCGAACTCATCGAGCCCCTTCGCGAACTCTTCAAGGACGAGGTCCGGAATGTGGGGCGGGAACTGGGGCTCCCGGAAGACTTCGTCGGGCGTCACCCCTTCCCCGGTCCGGGGCTCGGGATCCGGGTGCTCGGCGAAGTGCGGGAAGAAAGGCTGCGGATCCTTCGGGAGGCTGACGCGATATACCTTGAAGAGATCCGGGGGGCGGAACTCTACGACGATATCTGGCAGGCATTTGCCGTCCTCCTCCCCATCCACTCGGTGGGGGTGATGGGTGACAGTCGCACCTATGAGAACGTCATCGCGCTTCGGGCCGTCACCTCCCGGGACGGGATGACGGCGGACTGGTACCCCTTCCCCCACGATGTGCTGGGGCGGATCTCCACTCGGATCATCAACGAGGTTGCGGGCGTGAACCGGGTCACGTACGACGTGAGCTCCAAGCCCCCAGCCACCATCGAGTGGGAGTAGCCCTGGAGTAGCTCGGCTCGCTGAAGGGGGGGCGACGGGATCAGCGGGTCGAGGATGGCCCCGAGGCGGGTTCGGCAGGGGCCGGACCCGCTTCTTCAATGACACGGACGTCGGACGGAGATTTCCATATGCGAAAGGCTTCACTGGGACTGCTCACGGCGGTGACCCTCCTCTTCATGGTGGCTTCCCCGGCCCGGGCCCAGGTCCACTGGGACGGTCCCCTCCTCCTGGCGCCGGATACGCCGGCGGGATGGGGCATCTACCTTGTGGATCCGGGCCCCGGCCCCGGCGATGGGATCGGGGTTCTCTCTACCTGGAGAGCCGGCGGCGCCGGCTCGCTCGGGTACCGGATCGGCCTTGCCGAGGGGCGAAGAGGAGATCTGACCGTTTACGGCGGCGTGGACTTCTCGGGAAATCTGGTGCAGGCCTCCGGTGACTTCCCCCTGGATGTGATCTGGGTGGGAGGGGTCGGTGCCGGGGTGGGGCGGGACGTCATCCTGAGCTTCCCCCTGGGGGCGTCGCTGGGGCGCTCATTCCAGGCCGACGGGGTCTGGTTCAACCCCTACTTCACGCCCCGGGTGGTGCTGGACGCCGAGTTTGGAAGTACCCGGCGCCGGGACGGCCTGGAGTTGGGATTCGCCATGGATCTGGGAATCGACGTGGCCTTCGATCCAGGGTGGGCCATCCGATTCGGTGGGGCCTTGGGCGACCGCCGAGGGCTGGCGGTGGGGGTGAACTTCCGGCTGCGGTAGGGCGTCGGGGGGGAGGGCAGGACGCCGGTGGGTAGGGAGCGGCGAAGCTCAGCCGTCGCCTCCGGTGGTATCGTCCCCGGCCACGGGAGCGACCGGTGGCCCCTCCTCACCCGATCCCTCTTCGCCGCCGATGGCCTCTTCCCGGGCCGCCTGGACGTTGGCGGAGATGTCGTTCCAGATCTCGTTCATTACGGGGACGTTTCGCCCGTGGACCGCGACGAACTCCCGGAGGTCGTCGGCGGTGACACCGTGGCGTTCCAGAACCGCGTCCCGCTCATCGGCGGGGAGCCGCTGGGATTCCCACCCCATGGCGGCGATGCGCAGATCGGTGTAGGTGGCGACGAAGGTGTCCCGGTCGATGTCGGCCTCCCCCTCCGATCCCGGGAAGCCCATGTCGCAGGCAGCCAGGGCCAGCACGACGGTGAGCAGGGTGACGAAGCGGACGCCCCGGCGGGCTCCGGACGAGGGAAGGCGGGGTGAGGAGAGGTAGCGAGACATAGCGGAGAAGGTGATGGCGAGAGGGCTCGGGAGCAAGGCGGGCCGTTGCCCGTCTTCCCCGGCCCTGGGTACCTTTTCAGGTTGGGTGGCTGCTCCCGTGATATACCCCACGGGGGGGCGCCAGTCTCCATGCACCGTCCTCACCTCCACTCCCACCGGATCCACGATGAAGCGACTTCCGTCGGCGGCCCCCGTCCTCCTGGCCCTCCTCCTCCTGGCTGCACCAGCGGCCGGACCCATGCCGGCCCAGGCCCAGGAGATCCCGTCCCCCGAGGCCTTCCTGGGCCACGAGATCGGCGACCGGTTCGTCACCACCGACCGGGTCTACGCCTACTTCGAGCGGCTGGCCGAACTCCACCCTGCCGTCTCGGTGGACAGCTACGGCACCACCATGCAGGGGAGGGAGATCCAGCAGGTGCTCATCGCCTCGCCGGAGCACCGGGCCCGCATGGACGAGATCCTGGCGGCGAACCGGGAGCTCATGGACCCCTCCACCTCCGAGGCCCGGGCGCGCGAGCTCGCCGCCCAGGTCCCCGCCATCCTCTACTACACCTCCGCGGTGCACGGGAATGAGGCGTCGGCTTCGGAGGCGGCCATGTGGACGGTCCATGATCTCCTCACAGGGGCCGATGGGCTGGACGGGGTGCTGGATTCGTTGGTGGTCATCTTCGATCCGGTGGCGAACCCCGACGGGCGGGAGCGATACATCCACTTCTTCGTCTCCAACACCCAGGTGCGGGATAACCCGAGCCCGCGGATCCGGGAGCGGCGGGAGCCCTGGCCCGGCTCCCGCTTCAACCACTACCTCTTCGACCTGAACCGGGACTGGGCGTGGCTGAGCCAGCAGGAGACCCGGGACCGCCTGGTTCGCTTCCACCGCTATAACCCCCACGTCCATGTGGACGTTCACGAGATGGGGTACCGGTCCAGCTACTTCTTCTTCCCGGCGGCGGAGCCCATCAACGACATCTTCCCCGACCACATCCTGGAGTGGGGAGAGCGCTTCGGCGAGGGGAACGCCCAGGCCTTCGACCGGGAACGGCTCCTCTACTACACCGCCCAGAACTTCGACCTCTTCTACCCCGGATACGGAGACTCCTGGCCCTCTCTGGTGGGGGCGGTGGGGATGACGTACGAGCAGGGCGGAAGCGGGTTCGCCGGGCTCCTGGTGGAGCGTCCCGACGGGACCCTGCTGTCGCTCCACGACCGGGCCACGGGGCACCGGGTGGCGCAGAATGCCACCCTGCGCACCGCAGCCGCCGGGCGGACGGAGCTGGTGGAGGGCTTTGCCCGCTTCCACCGGCAGATCGACGAGGGGCTGGACGACACCTACCTCATCCCCGGGGATGACCCCACCCGGGCCGAGGCATTGGTGGGGCTGCTGCGGATGCACGAGATCGAGGTGGAGCGCCTGGAGAGCGAGGTTTCCCTGAGCACCGAGCCCCATCCCGGCTTCGAGGCCCGGGCCACCCTCCCGGCCGGGACCTACCGGGTGAGGGCTCGGCAGACCCGGGGCCGGCTGGCCGGAGCCCTGCTCCGTCCGGACAATCTCCTGGAGGGGACCTCCTCCTACGACATCACCGCTTGGGCTCTCCCCTTTGCCTACGGGGTGGAGGCGCACGGGTCCAGGGCCACCGCCGGAGGGAACTGGATCCCGGTGGAGGCGGTGGAGGCCCGCACCGGCGATGCGCTTCCTGCGGGGGGGAGCTTCGGCTACCTCCTGGCCCCCTCCTTCCACCACGCCCGGGAGCTGGTGTCCTTCCTGGAGCATGAGGGTCGGGTCTTCGTTCAGACCGAGGCCTTCACCCTGGAGGGTCGGGATTGGCCTCGAGGGACCCTCTTCTTTCCCCAGGGGCGAAACGACGACCTGGACGGGCTCCTTCGTCGTTCCGGCTTGGCGTCTGCAGTGACGCCGGTCCGCACGGGCCGCGCTACCACCGGCCCCGATCTGGGAACCAACGACCAGGCACCGCTGCGGCTCCCCCGCATAGCCCTGCTGGGTGGCCCCGGGACGTCATCCACCGGTTTCGGGGGGCACTGGTTCTTCCTGGAGCAGATCCTGGACGCTCCCTTCGATATCGTCAATGTGAGCGATGTCTCCGGGACGGACCTGACCCACTACGACGTGATCGTCGTTCCGCCGGGGAGCCCTTCCGGCACGCTGGGCAATGGTGGGACCACGGCGCTGGACAACTGGGTACGAGCAGGTGGAGTCCTGATTGCGGCTGGAAGTTCGGCGCAGCAGTTGGCGGGGCCCATGGCCGATATCGAGCGGCGGACCCGGCTGGACGAGGATGAGGATGACCGGGACGCCCGCCTGGAGCGGGCTCTCATGAGCCGGGAGGAGCGGCAGATGGAGAGCTGGCAGGAGAGGGTTCCCGGGACGATCCTGAAGGCGCATCTGGATCCGGCTCACCCCCTCACCTTTGGCGCCGGGATCGACATCGCTGAGGATCGCCTCTTCGTCCTCTCCACCGGCTCGGTCTTCGAGCCGGACACCGGCTTCGAGTCCGTGGCCTTCTTCCCGGAGGGCGTGGACCGCATCTCCGGCGTCATCTCGGAGCGGAACCTGGATCGCCTCGACCGGAGCACCTGGCTCGCCGAGCGGCGCCGCGGCTCGGGGCGGGTCATCCTCTTTGCCGATGACCCCCTTTTCCGGATGTTCTGGTACTCGGGATGGCAACTCTATACGAATGCGCTTCTATTGGCGCCCAGCTTCTGAGGTCCCGCCATGGTCCGATTCGTCCTCTGGCTCACCCTGATTCTAATCCCGGCACCGCTCCTTCAGGGGTGCGCCGTGAACCCGGTGACGGGCCAGCGTCAGTTCGTCCTCTTCACCGAGGCGCAGGAGATCGAACTGGGGAGGGACGCGGACCGGGACATCGTGGCCCAGCTCGGGATCTACGACGATCCTGAGCTGGCGGGGTGGCTAGATGACATGGGTCAACGGATGGCGGCGGCCTCGGAGCGGCCCCACCTCCCCTGGACCTTCCGGATCCTGGACGATCCCACCATCAACGCCTTCGCCCTGCCCGGGGGCTACATTTACATGACCCGGGGGATCCTGACCCACCTGAACTCCGATGCCGAGGTGGCGGGGATCGTGGGCCATGAGATCGGCCACGTCACGGCGCGCCACGGGGTGGTGAGGGTGAGTCGGGCCCAGATCGCCCAACTGGGGCTCGGACTCGGGATGATCCTGGCGCCGGATCTGCAGCCCTTCGGGGAGGTGGCCGGCGCCGGACTTCAACTCCTCTTTCTCCGGAACTCCCGGGAGGCGGAGCGGGAGGCCGACGATCTGGGGCTTCGCTACATGACGGAGCTGGACTACGACCCTCGGGCGGTGGCCCGTGTGTTCGAGATGCTCGGGCGGGCCTCCGGAGCCGAGGATGGGGACCGGATCCCGGGCTTCCTCTCGACCCACCCGGATCCCGGCGAGCGGCGGGGGCGGATTCTGGATCGCACCACCGGGGACGACCCGGAACTCACGGGAAGCCGAGATGACCGGGAAGGATATCTCCAGCGCATCGAGGGGATGACCTTCGGGGAGGACCCGAGGCAGGGCTACTTCCGACAGAATGTTTTCTACCACCCGGAGCTGGCCTTCCGGCTGGATTTCCCTTCCGGATGGCGCACCGCCAACACCCGGAGCGAGGTGCAGGGGGTGAGCGCGGAACAGGATGCCGTACTCCTCCTGGGGTTTGTGGAAGAGGCCTCGCCCCGGGCCGCCCGGGACCGGTTCATGCGCGGGGAAGGGATGACGGAGATCGCCCGTTCCGACGCCTCCATCGATGGGTTGGACGCCGCTACCGGAGACTTCCGCATCACCGAGGGGGGGCAGGAGTTCCGGGGAAGGGTCCTCTTCATCCGCCACGACGGCGCCACCTACCGGGTGCTGGGCTACGCCCGGCAGGCAGCGTGGAGCGCTCGGGGCGAGGCCATCAACCGGGCGGTGGTGTCGTTCCGGAGGGTCACCGACCCGGCCATTCTGGGTGTGCAGCCCCGACGGATCGAACTGGTGCGCACCGAGACCGAGATGACCTTCGAGGGGTTCGTGCAGCGGCACCCCTCCACCGTCCCCGCCGATGTGGTGGGGGTCGTGAATGGGCTCCGGTCCGGTGATGTGATTCCGGCGGGGACCCTCCTCAAGCGGATTGTGGGAGAGGG
>SKJY01000306.1 GCA_007121775.1 Gemmatimonadota bacterium | reverse complement strand
CCTCAGCTACGAGATGGAGGTGGACTCCCTGGCGGCCCTGGCTCCCTTCCTGCCGGAGCCGGAAGCCGGATTGGTGGAGCCCCGCCCCCTGGTCCGGGCGACGGCTGCGGAAGCCCGGCGGGACCAGCTCCTGGAGGGTGCCCGGTCCCGTCAGGTGGAGCTCCTGGCCACAGGGGAGGAGCCGGAGGTCCCCGCTCCCGCCGATACCCTCCTCCTGGCGGGGATCCGGCGGGATGCCCTCCGGGGCTCGATCCGGGCTGAGGGGAGTGTCGGTGGTCACCTGGGTGACTTGAGGGTGGAGGGGGTCGTGGAGGCCGGCGAGGTCCTGGCTATGGGACAGCGCCTGGATCACCTCCGGGCGGATCACGTGGTGGAGGGGATCGGCACAGCGTCGCCCCGAGGCTCGGGAGAGCTCCGCCTGGAGAGACTTCAGGTGGAAGGGTTTTTCTACGACCACATGGCGCTCGAGGCAGACTACCGGGGCGAGCCTGAGGAGGACGGACACACCACCCACGCCGGGACCCTTGCGGTCCGACTCCAGCAGGACCCTGCCACCAGCATCGCCACCTCCCTGCAGTGGGAGCTGGCAAGGGATTCGGCCACAGCCCTCCTGGACCATCTGGTGGTGGAGCTTCCGGATACGGAGCTTCGCACCGTGGGTCCCGCTTCCGTCCTCTGGGATCCGCGAGGGCTGGCGATCCGGGACTTCCACCTGCGGGAGGCTTCCCCCGCCGACCTGGATCCCTCGCCCCAGTCGGACGATCCCTCCCAGTTGGACCAGCCGCCCCAGTCGGTTGAGGTGGACGGCTTCCTTCCCCGGGAGCTGGATGGGGAAGAGGAGGGGGCCCTGGATGTTCGGGTCCAGGCCTTCGACGCCGGGCATGTCCTGGAACTGCTGCAGCTTCGGGACGACGTGCGGGCCCGGGTGGGGCTGGATCTGCCCCTGAGGGGTTCCCTGGCGAGCCCGGAGATGGAAGCCGGGTTCTCGGTTCGGGGAGCCCGCTTCCAGGACCGGGAGCTACCGGAGGTCCGTATGTCACTCCACTACCGGGAGCGTGAGGCTCAGGTAGATGGGGAGGTGCTCGAGCGGGAGACGGGAGATCGGGCCCTGGGACTGGAGGGGCGCTTCCCGGTGGATCTGGCCCTCCTGGACGGTCCCGAGGATCGTCTTCTCCCGGGCCCCATTGAAGGTCGGGTCCGGCTCGATTCCATGGACCTGGCCGTTGTCGCCACACTGGTGGACGGAGTGGAGTCCACCGTCGGCGTGGCCGACGGGGAGGTTCGTCTCTCAGGGTCCTTCCAGGATCCCGTCCTGGAAGGGGGAGTGCAAGCCGAGCTGCCGTCGGCGTTGGTGGAGCCGACGGGCGTTCGGTACCGGGACGGCGCCGCCTCCTTCACCTTCGACGGCGGGATCATGCGGGTCGATTCCATGGTGGTCTGGAGCCGGGGTCCCCTTCGTGTGGAGGGGGAGGTGGGGATCCCTGGGCTGGCCGATCCGGAGATGGACCTGCGGCTGCAGGCGCGAAACGCCAGGATCATGGATACCCGGGATCTCAGTCTCCAGGTGGACGCTGATCTGGAGGCGGCAGGCCCCTTCGACGGGCTCCGGGTGACCGGTTCCGCCCGGGCCCGCAGGGGGGTCATCCGGATCCCCGAGACGGAAGAGTTGGCGGAGCCGGGTCCCCTGGCCCTGGAAGATCCGGCGACCTTCGCCGGCATCGACGATCTCCGACTCCTGGCCCTCCGGGATGCCCTCATCCAGCCTTCCCCCTTCCTCGAGCACCTGGAGTTGGCGCTGGATGTCCACGTGGACCGGGAGGTTTGGCTCCGCTCCCGGGAGACCAATATCGAATTCCGGACCCTCCCTGAGGTGGGGCCGCTCCGGGTGGAGCTCACGGGGATCGATCCCCAGAACCTGCGGCTGGACGGGACAATCGGCTCGGACCGGGGCGAGTACGCCTTCATGGGACGTCGCTTCGACCTTTCCCGGGCCTCTATCATCTTCACCCCCGAGACCACCTTCGATCCCCTTATCCGTCTGGTGGCGGAACACGCGGTCCAGATGGCGGGCCGGGAGGGGTTTGACATCCGGATCATCGTGGACGGGAGTCTCACCGAGCTGGATACGGAGCTGGAGAGTACCTCCCAGCCCCCCCTCTCCGAGACGGATCTCCTCAGCTTCATGGTCTTCGGCCAGGAGGCGGGCTCCCTTCTCCGGGGCCAGGGGTCGGGCCTGGTGGGTCAGGGGTCCGCAGGAGGGCCGCTGGTGGGAGCGGTGGCGGCACGGGCGGCCCAGAGCTTCGCCACTGTGGGGATGGATGCACTGGTGGCGGAGCTGGAGGCCGAGGTGGCCCGGAGCCTGGGGCTCGATGTGATCCATATCGTCCCCGCCGAGCTTCCCACCGAGCTCTCCACCGGAGAGTTCGGGGATCTCCTCAGGGGCACCGAGGTGGAGGCGGGCGCCTACCTCACCCCGCGGCTATTCGTGTCGGGACAGGCGCGCCCTACCTTCGTCCACCCCGGTGCGCGGGTGGAGTACCAGACGGAGCACGGCTGGCTCCTCCGCTCCACCTTCCGGCCCCGCTTTCTTCCCGCCGTCCCCACCCTTTCGGAGGTGCGTCCGGACCGGGTGAGCGTGCTGGGTGTGCTGATCCTCCGCGAATGGCGGTTCTGAGGGGGATTGGCGATGGGGGCGCAGGTGGGTCTCCTCACCTCATCCGGATCCTGGCCCACCTGCTTCGGAGGGTGAGGCCCGGGGCTCCCTCTTCCGAAGGACAAGCCCCCGGTAGCGGATGAACCCTTCCCTGAGCCCATCCTGGAGGGCGTCCCCTCCGACCATGTTGGCGAAGAAGGGAACCCGGACAAGGCCCAGCCCGCGGAAGGCCGGGGAGAGGGCAGCGATGACCCGGTCCCGGGGACGGCCCGGCCTGGTCCAATGGGTGAAGTCGAAGCCGGCGACCAGTTCGAGCCCGGCGCCGGCGGCGTGGGACTCAAGGGTGTCCACGGTGCAGAGACTCCCCAGGTGCCACCCCTGCTCGAAGTGGCGGACCCGGGCCCGCTCCCTGGGAGTCAGCCCGGTTCGGGGAGTGGTGAGGAAGTCATCCACCAGCACCATCAGCCCTCCCGGCGACAGGTGACGGGCCACAGAGCGGAAGAAGGCGCCGGCGTCGCCTGAGTGGACGAAGGCCTCGATGGCCACCACGGCGTCGGCCTGGACCGGGAGGTCCAGGGCATCGAAGTCGCCGGCGTGGATGTGGAAGCGGGAGGGGGCGGCTCCCACGAACTGCCGCGCCAACCTCACCTGCTCGGTGCTGATGGTGACCCCGTGCATCTCGGCTTCGGGGAAGGTGCGGGCCAGATCCACCAGGGTTCCGCCCACCCCGCACCCCAGATCCAGGATGGCGCCGGGGGCTCCGAGACCGTGGTCCCTGAGCACCTCCCCGATCCAGCTGTGGATCCACGCCCCGGCCTCCCGGGAGTTCGCCACCCCCGGCGCCCAGAGAGCACGGTGGATGACGCCGCCGCCCCGGATCCGGCCGAAGCGCAGGAATCGGCGGGTGTTCCGGTCGTAGTAGCGGGCCACCGGGTGGGGAGAGGTCATACCGGGAAGTGGAGAAGGGGCATCAGCCGGGGAATGGGACCCCGACCCCTGACGGCGACCGGCGTTCCTCTTCCTCCGGGCAGGTCCGGCGTTCTTATGCCAGGAAATCCCTCAACTGCAGGATCCGGAGACCGTCCACGTCTGGCAGGCGTCGGTCGTTGGTAACAAACGCACCGCATCCAGCCGATAGAGCCGCCGCCAACTGAAGTGCGTCCGCTGTAGCGATACCGTGCCCGGCTCTCAGTCGTGCGGCCAGAATGAGTTGGCTGTGGTCCAGGGGCACCATCTCAAGTGATCGGCTCCTGGTCAGGACCTCGTAGTATGCAGCGGCCAGTGCATCATCCCCATGCCGGAGGGGGACGACCAGCACCTCGAGAAGGGTGATGGCGGATGTGATACCCCGTCGCTCACCTGCATCGACCTGAGCGAAGAGCGGCCGCACGATGGGCAGGTAGGTGGGGTGCTCCTCGATGAGGTAGATGAACAGCGCAGTATCAATTCCAACCGGTGCGTTCCCGACGGCTTCAATCAGCTCCACTCGTCCCGCTCACTTGCCACATGGTCTGCCGCGTCCACCCCCGTCCATCGCTCCCGGCCCAGGCCTTGAAGGTCAAGGATTGAGCGCGGCTCCTCCAACTCAAGCGCTCGTTCGAGAAGACGGATCGCCTGCTGACTGATGGAGCGGCGATCGTGCTGAGCCTGCTCGCGCAATCTTTCGTAGAGCTGATCCGGGAAATTCTTGATGTTGAGGGTTGCCATAGCTCCTCCAGAATGGATTCATTCTTCTCCCACAGTGGAGGATTGGTACGCCCAGATCATAGGGGGGGTTCCTCCACCGGGCGACCAACCTGCGCCACCAGCCGAGCGGCCGTGGCCAAATCCTGGGCGGCCAGGCCCAGCGACTTGAAGAGGGTGATGTCTCCGGTCTCCTGCCTTCCCGGGACGGTGCCCTCAAGCACCTCGCCCATCTCGCCCAGGAGGTGCGCCTCGGTGATTTCTCCCCGGTCCAGGGGGATCCGGAACTCGCCGGCTTCGGCCAGCGCCGCCGCCCGCTGGTCCACGTAGCACTGGCTCCGGATCACCGCCTCCGTGTCCAGCTCCCGGGCATCGGGGGTGTGGGAGCCCACGGCGTTCAAATGCATCCCCGGCTCCAGCCACTCACCCTTCACCAGGGGGGCAGGGGAGGCGGTGAGGGTGCAGATGATGTGGGCGCCCTTCACGGCGCTCCGGGGGTCAGGGGCCGCCTCCAGGACGATGTCCCGACGGCGGCCGGCGGACTCCCCGCCGGGAGCACCCGCCAGGTACCCCCGAGCCCACTCCAGGAAGGCGTCGAGCCGCTCCGTGGTGCGGGACCAGACCCGGACCCGCCGGATGGGGCGCACGGCCAGGATGGCCTCCAGGTGGCTGCGGGCCTGGACCCCGGCCCCCAGGAGCGTGAGTTCGGAGGCCTCCGGGAGGGCGAGGGTCCGGGTGGCCACGGCGCTGGCGGCGGCGGTCCGGAGGGCCGTGATGCGGGCGCCATCCAGGAGGGTCCGGAGCGCCCCCGTCTCCGGGTCGAAGAGGACGATGAGGCTCAGGTGGGAGGGGAGGCCGGCCTCCCGATTCCCGGGGAAAAGGGTGATGAGCTTGGTCCCCAGGGCGGCAGGGCGGCCCAGGTGGCCCGGCATGACGATGAACTGGCTCCGGCCGTCGGGGAGGTGGAGGTGGGTCCGTACCGGTTGCAGCACCTCGCCGCGGGAAACGGCCCGAAACGCCTCCTCCCCTGCCTCCAGCGCCATCTCCACCGTCAGGCGCTCCCGGATCGTGGCGTCATCCAGGAAGGGAGGAGTGGCTCGAACTCGCTCCCTCGACGAGGTGGCGAACCGCCCGGGCGAGAAGGGGTCGTCACCGGGATCTTCGGGCCAGAGGTGCGCGACGCTGCGCTCCGGGCCAGCCTCGGGGATTCCGTGGTCGAGACTCGCGCGCCGGGGACCCCCGTCTTCCGAACTCCAATGGTCGAGCCCCCCGGGCACCAGATCGGCGACTCGGGCCGCCAGGACGGGGGCGAACTTGAAGGCGTGGCCCGAGCCTCCCCCCAGGAGGAGCACCCGGGCGTGATCCGGGTGGGGGCCCACCAGGAAGTGGCCGTCGGGGGTGTTGGTGTAGAGGCAGGTGGTGGCGTCCACCTCCGGGCCGAGTCCTCCCAGGAGCGCCTCTCCGGTGCGGCGCATCTCGGTCCACTCATCACGGGAGATCTCGCGGTCCAGGGTCCCCGGTGCCCGGCGAGCCGTGTCCACATCGACGCCGCCATGGTGGCGGGCCAGCTTCAGGATCCCTTCCCCCTCCGGGATCAGGTAGGCGGCGGGGGTGGAGCTACCCGGCTCCGGCTCCCAGAGGATGACGGGGAGGGGGCGGGTACGTGGTGTGGCGAGACTCGCCGTGTCCGGCGGGAGAGGGTCCAGCGCACCGGACGCGGCGAGACCCGTTCCTGCCTCCCGAAAGCGGAAGGTGACCTGCCGCTCCGCTCGGAGAAGGCCCGGCCACCTCCCCCCGGCCAGAGGGCCGAGCCAGGAGCCGGCGGCCAGGATGAGGGTTCGGGCTCGGAGCTCCCGGTGACGGGTCCGGATCCGTACGCCGGTGGGATGGGAACTCCAATGGACCACCTGTTCCCCGGTGAGGACCCGGGCTCCACGGCGCCGGGCTCCGGCGAGGGCGGCGGCCACCGCCGCCTCCGGCGCCAGAACCCCCGCCGTGGTCTCGAAGACGCCGGTGATGCCCTCGGGAACCTGGAGCCCGGGCCAGCGCGACAGCACTTCCTCCGGCGTGAGACGCTCCACCGGGAGGTGGTGGGTCTCGGCTGAACGGAGGCTGCCCCGGATCACCTGACCCTGGGGATGGCCCAGGAGGAGAAGCCCGGTCTGAAGCAGGAGGCGGGCCCCGCTCTCCTCCTCCAACTCGCGCCAACCGGCCCGGGCACGCTGCACCAGCGGGACGTAGAGGGGGTGCTCGAAGTAGGCGTCCCGGATGATGCGGCTGGTCCCGTGGGACGAGCCGTGGGGATGGGGCGGCTCCAGGGCGTCGACCCCCACGACCCGGTGTCCGCGGATGGCCAGCTCCCGGAGCGCGGTGGCCCCCAGGATCCCGAGCCCTACCACCACCACATCCCAGGACATCTCGCCGCCTTGGGGAGACTCGGGGTCCGGGGCTTCGTGAGGGGCGGCGCCTTGGATGGGTCCGGGCGTCCGGTCCTCCGTGCCAGGAGAGCCGACGACGGTGTGGGGAGAAGGCTCGGTCATGGGTCGGGATCGGGAAGGGGGGATGGAGTCCCTCGGCTACGACTTCGTGCCGAGGTGGGCTCCAGGTTGGGCAGCCGCCCCAGGTTCGGTAGCCGCTCCGAAATGGAAAGGTGCGACGCGCCCGCCGCGAAGGCGAGACCCGCCCCGTGCCCGAGTCCATGGCGCAACCGGCCATCCTCCCCTAGGCTCACTCCCTCGGGCTACCTTGAGCGTGGCCAACTCCCCGGACCGCCCTCCGCGAACCACAGACCAGAGTTCCCATGAGTCGTCTCCTCTCCGTCATCCCCCGCCGGTCCGTCCGCCCTCGCCACCTCTTCCTTATGCCGGCGCTGGTGGCGGCCTTCCTGATGGGCGGTGCGGAGGCCGCATCGGCGCAGGCCACGACTGCCGCCTCATCCGGGACCCCCGACCTCCTCACGCCGTACGAGGCCTCAGGGCTCACCCGCTACACCACACATGGGGAGATGGTGGAGTACCTCCGTGCGGTGCAGGGGGCCTCGGCGGAGATGGTGCTGGGGCGCTACGGCACCACCATGGAGGGGCGGGAGCTCCCCTTCGCCCTCTTCAGCCGTCCCGGGCTGGCGACGCCGGCGGAGGCCCACGCCAGCGGGCGCCCCATCGTACTCCTGGGAGCCAACGTCCACGGCTTCAACTACCTCCTCCGGGAGTCTCTCCTGGTCATGATCCGGGAGCTGGCGACGCCGGGGACGGAGCTCAACGCTCTCCTGGACCACATCATCGTCCTGGTGGTCCCTTCGAAGAACCCCGACGCCCTCTCCCTGGACAGCCGCTTCAACCCCATCGGGGCCGATCTGAACCGGGACTACATGACGCTGGATCAGCCTTCCATGGCCGCCTTCGTGGGCGAGATCCTGAACCGGTGGCACCCCCACCTGGTGGTGGATGGGCACGACGGTGGAGCGGTGCAGTATGGCGGGGCCTACCCCTACAACCTTCTCTACCAGGGCCCGGCCATCGCCTCCGCCGATCCGGCCCTCACCGAGCTGCTGGATCAGACCGTCTTCCCCCACCTGAACCGGCGTCTGGAGGCGGAGGGGTATCGGGCCTTCTACTGGGCCTACGCAGACGGGGACCGGTGGATCGGTGGGGGCTCGGCGCCCCGAATGGGTCGGAATTATGGCGGCTTGGCGAACAAGGTCACCATCCTCTTCGAACTTGAGGTCTGGCACGACGCCGAGACCGCCATGGGAACCGGCCTCACTGCCCTCGGCGCGGTCCTGGAGTACGCCGCCACCGAGTCCGACGAACTCCTGGCTGTGGTGGAGGCCACTCGCCGGAGCACGGTGGAGCTCGGCGAGCAGGCAGAGGGGACCATCCCTGTGCAGGCCGCAGTGGAGCCCGAGCCCTTCCGGGTCACCTTCGAGACCCGGGACCCCGCCAATCCCGATGGCCTCATCACCGTCCAGGACGCCGAGCTGGTGAAGCGGCCCGTGGGCACCGCCTTCCGCGACCGGCCGTGGGCCTACGTCCTCCCGCCTGAGGCCCGGGAGGCGGTGGCCCTCCTCCTTCGCCACAACATCGAGGTGGAGCGGCTCACGGAGACGGTGGATCGGGAGGGGAGCCGGTACACCCTGGCCTCCGTGGAGTGGGAGGAAGCGGTGAACGGCCAGCGCGCCGCCCCCATCCTGGAGGTGGGCCAGGAGATCCACGGGATGGTGGAGCTCCCCCGCGGGGCGTGGGTGGTCCGGACAGGTCAGCTTCTGGGACGGGTAGTGAGCCAGCTCCTGGAGCCTGAGGCCGAGGACAACCTCTTCTACTGGGGGCGGATGACCTCCCTTCTTCCCCTGCCGGAGCTGGCCGCTGACGGAACGACCGGAGAGGGAGAGGAGGCGCTGATCCCCCTGGTCCGCCTCATGGAGCCCACGGGTCTTCCGACGCAGCGGGTGGGAGGCCGCTGAGGCGCCATCCTCCCCCTCCCTCTGAAATGCCTCTCGACGGCCCCAGGTGTGCGACCGTGACTAAGGCCCGAGGAGGACAGCCGGTACGACTCCGATACCATCGGTTCTTCGATAGGCGACAGGACCGGTGTTGATGACGATGGCGTCCAGTAGGTCCTTGCCCAAGCGGTCCCGCAACCAGTGGAGGTGCTGGACGTCATCGTCGGAGATCGATCTGGCGAGCTTGACCTCCATGG
>SKJY01000201.1 GCA_007121775.1 Gemmatimonadota bacterium | reverse complement strand
CTCCTGGCGGAGGCTGGCTCGGCCTACCGGCTCCCTCCAGGCTCCCGCCTAATGGAGACCGGGGGGTTCAAGGGGCGCAGCCGTGAGGTGGCCCGGGACACCCTCTACAGGAGACTCGGCGACGCGCTGGGCATCCCCGTGGGACGCATGGTGAACGAGTACGGGATGACGGAGATGCTCTCCCAGTTCTGGGAGACTGCCCTGGTCGACCCTGCCTCGGGGGAGAGTGAGGACCCGTCGGATCGCTCCCTGGTAGGTCCGCCGTGGGTCCGGACACGGATCCTGGATCCCTACGATCTCACCGAGGTGGAGCCTGGCCAGGTAGGGCTCCTCCAGCACCTGGACCTGGCGAACCTCCACTCCATATCGGCCATCCTCACTGAGGATCAGGGGGTGGAGGTGGAGGGAGGTCGGTTCCGGGTCCTGGGCCGACGCCCCGGTGCCGAGCCCCGGGGGTGCTCCCTCTCCATGGACGAGTTGGACCAGGCGTGGACGACCGGGGATGCCGGGGTTTCCGGTGGCTGAGCCATTCCGGAGTTGGCGTCTCCCCGCCGGGGCGGATATCCACCCCGATGCCTGGGTGATGGACGACCTGGAGTTGGCCGTCCCGACCCGTGAGGAAGCGGATCGCCTCCTGGATCAGCTGGAAGGGGCGGGGGCGGCGCTTCGCTCTATCCCGGCCCGGGAACGTGCCCGGCGGCTGGGTGCTGTGGGAACGCGTCTGGCCGATCCTCAGGACCCCCTCCACCGGGAGGCCCTGGAACGACTCCCGGCCCAGGCCGGATTGTCACTTCCGGTGGCTCGGGAGCTCCTGGACCGCATGGCGCCCCAGTGGACGCCGCCGGCTCTGGAGCGCCTCCTCCACCTGGAGTTCCCCGATCCCCTGGTCCTGGACGGGTTCCGGCCCCGGGCCAGGGCCGGTGACCGGGTCCGAGCGCTGGGCGATCCCATGGCCCTCCATGTGGGGGCCGGCAATGTGGCGGGGGTTGGGGTGAGTTCGCTCCTCCGCTCCCTCCTGGTGGGCACCCCGGTGCTTCTGAAGCCGGGGCGGGGGGATGTGGTCCTACCGATTCTGGCCGCGGATGCCCTTGGCTCCACTTTTCCAGAGGCGTCCCGGGCTTTGGCGGTCATCTACTGGCCCGGGAAGGGCGGGGGAGCGCTTGGCTCCCAGGGGCTGGCTCGCGCCGGGAGGGTGGTGGTCTACGGAGGGATGGACACGGTGCAGGACTTCAGGTCTCGCCTTTCCCCGCAGACGCCTCTCATAGCCTATCACCACAGGGTCTCCGCCGCTGCCCTGGGACGGGAGGTGCTGGAGGGCGAGGTGGCGCGCCGGACGGCGACGGCAGCAGCCCGGGCGGTGGCGGCCTACGATCAGCAGGGGTGTGTGTCGCCCCACCTCTTCTGGGTGGAGCGGGGCGGAGCGGTATCGCCGGAGTCGTGGGCCCGGATGCTGGCCCAGGAGCTGGAGGGGGTAGAGGCCCTTCTCCCCTCCCTCCCCACTGCGGAGGTGTCGGCCCGGGTCCAGGCCGTGCGTGGTGAGGTCGAACTGGATGCGGCCATGGGGACGAAGACACGACTCCTGGCCCCACCCCATGCGGGCTGGACCGTCATCTATGAATCGGAGTTCGCCTTCGAAGGGGTATGCGGGGGGAGAACGGCTCGGGTGCAGGGGGTGGACGATCTGGAAGAACTCTTCCGTCACCTTCCTGCGGTCCGGGGGATTCTTCAGTCGGTTGCCCTGGCCTGCCCCGAACCCCGTCGGAGCCATGTGGCTGAGGGACTGGTTCTGGCCGGTGCCGCCCGGATCACGACCCTGGACCGTCAGCCATGGCCCGAGCCCTGGTGGCTTCACGATGGAGCCGGGCCCCTTCGCGCCCTGGTACGCTGGGCCATGGACGAGGGGGGGGAGCCGCCACCGCCTCTCGGCGGCGACGGCCCGGCCCGGAGCCGGTAGGAACCGCTCGAAGCAGTCGCCTACGGGACACCGGTTCCCGACTCAGGTCGGCAGATTCACTCGTCGCCCTGCTGCTCTGCCCGCCAGACCACGAGTTGACGGGTGCCTCGGGAGTTCTCCTCCACGCGTACGGTAAGGACGTCTCCCTCCTCGATCCCCAGGTCGTCCCGCATCTCCTGCGGGATGGTGATCCTTCCGCCGACACCGACGGTGACTTCTCCGAAGTAGCGGGTCCGGTAGATTGCCATCCGGTCTCCTCTGGGGTTTGGCTTTGATTGCGGTTCGGGGGGTAGTGGACGGCCCTGACCCTGTGGAGGGAAGGGGCCAAGCCCACAAGCGGCGTAGCTTATACCCGAGTGGGCTATGGGAGATCCCCGGTTCGGAGCCGGGCTTCGGAGAACGGGTCAGTCCGGGAGCAGCGAGCGGAGAAACGCCACCAACTGGTGGTCTTCCAGTTGGCGGGCCCGTCGAATGGCCTCCTCATACGAGGGCTCGATGATCACGGCGATGGTCCGGATGGTCTCTTCCCCCTCGTTCCGATCGGCGGGCGAATAGGCCAGGAGTGCTCGGTACGAGTCCGGGCGCCTGGGATCGTCCTCGAACTCCAGGTACACGTCCCAGAATCGACCGTCGTGACTGACGGTGGCCAGATGTTGGCCGTGGGAGGGGGGGTCGGGATCGACTGCCATGGCGCCCTCTCGGGTGGAGTGAAGGGGTCAGCGTTGGGGGGGCGGAGCCGACGGATCCTGCTCCGTAGGGTTGTCGGGTGCATGGGCGGCTTCATCCCCGGCCGGGTCCTCCGGGGTGATGGGGGTCGGCCCGGAGGCTTCCCGGAGGTCGGTGCCGGCGGGCCCCATCCTGACCCGGAAGGGGTCGGACTCCGATCCCACATAGAGGGTGCGGTGGGGGAAGGGGATCTCTATCCCTTCGGAGTCGAACCGCTCCTTGATCTCCCGGAGGAGCTCGGTCTTGAGCGCCAGGAAGCTCTCCCGCACCGTCCAGACGGCAAGCCGGAGATCCACCGATGACTCCCCGTACCCGTCCACGAAGAGATTGGGGGCCGGTTCCATGAGGGCCCGGGGATTGGCTCGAGCCACCTCCAGGAGAACCTTCTGCACCCGTCCGATATCTTCCCGGTAGGCCACTCCCACATTGAGGTCCAGACGGCGGATGGGAAACCGGGTGATGGTGGTCACCTGGCTCTTGACGATGGTCTCGTTGGGGATGCGCACGAACCGATTGTCCGGGGTACGGAGCTTCACCGAGAGGGTGTCGATGGACATGACCCGGCCCGTGGTGTCTCCCACCTGGATCAGGTCGTCCACCTCGAAGGGCCGCTCGCCGATGAGGAAGAAGCCGGAGATGACGTTGGAGACGGAGGTCTGGGAGGCGAAGCCCACGGCGATCCCCACGATTCCGGCCGCACCCAGGAGGGGAGCCAGGGAGAACCCCAACTCCTGGAGAACCGAGATGAAGATGAGGACCAGGCCAGGGTAGAGGATCACCTTCCCGGCCACCATCCCCTGCTGGGGCGAGTACTTCTTCTCCACCCACCCCCGGACCGCCCGGGAGGCGGCCATGAGGATGGGAATGGCCAGGAAGAGGAGGAGTGCGGCGCGAAGGAGTCCCGCGAGATTCTCCAGGGTGACCCACGGGAAAGTGAAGCCGCTCATCCCTGCCCCGCCAGCGAGAGGATTCGGTGGAAGGTCCGCCCTCTGAGGCCTCGCTGAACCGGGGCGCGGGGGGAGGCCACCGACCGGGTGGGACCGGCTTCATCCGGCGCGCTGCCCGACATTTCGATCTGGCTTCCCTCCACGGTGCCCTGATACGTAACCTGGGCCTCGTCGGCCCAGAGCGAATCCTTCCCCTGGAACAGGGAGAGGTAGATGGCCCGGATGGCCAGGCGGTCTACCGGGAGAGGCGCGGTGCTCCGGTTTTGCATCTGCAGAGTGCAGACGGCCATGTACGGGCGATGCCGAGCCGGGTCTATCAGAAGTCGGGCGCTGGTGGGGAGCCAGTAGGCCAACTCTCCCTCGGTCGTCGTGCCCCACCAGGTGTCGGACAGGACCACCGAGGGCACCTCCACCAGGAGTGGACCGGATCCTGGGGCCTGTCCCTCCGCCGCCAACCGGATCTGGACCCATACGGGAACCCGGGCGAAGACCCGGGCCTTCGCTCCGGGAAGGAGGTGAAAGGGCTGCTCCGGTGTGACCACCAGAGCCCGATCCGGCAGCGCCGGGGTGATCTCCACACCTCCCATGTCCCCCGGGAGAGCCCATCGCGACCACTCCGGATCCGGTGCTGATCCGTCCTCCGCACCCGGCCCATGCTCCCCCACATCCGGCGCCTCTGCCCACGCCAGGCGAATCTCTCCGGTGCGGGCCTCCACCCAGAACCGCCGAGGACCGAGATCCCAATGGATGCGCTGCCCCGGCTCGATCCAGTGGGTCCCCCAGATGGAGCCGTCGTCGGGAATAGGAGAAGAATCGCTCATTTATTGAATGTGGAAGGCCGTGCCGGGTGCGGGCAACCTGCCCGGCTCCGCCCCGGGGATGATGCAGGCATCCATGCCCACCCCTGCGGACCGGCAACAACGGGAGGTGTCGTGGAACCTGGACGGGGGGTTCGGGTTTGCTGACCGGTCCAGAATTTCCGGGGCCCATCGAACATCGGTTGAGGGAGCATGGGAACCCATGTTTACCGGCGCCGTTGACAGGGCTTCAGGGGGTCGCCTAACTTGCGGCCCTGTTTGCGGCAGGAAGGCCCCTTCCCGCCCGTCATCCGACCAGGACACCATGGTGATGAAGAAGCAGTTGTTGATCGCGTTGGCGGCCTTCCTGGCCGTCCTGGGTTCACTGGCCTTCGTTCAGGCCCAGTCAAACGGAGGGTCGGCCGATGCGCAGGCCCAGACAGGTCCGCCCCATGTGAACCCCTTCGAGTTCCCCCACGAGCCCCACGTGGCGGTAAACAACATCGACTGCATGTACTGCCACTTCTCGGCGGAACGCTCCAAAAGCGCGGGTCATCCGTCCATGGCCAGTTGCATGGGCTGCCATGCGTATGTGGCCGGGGATGCCCAGGCCGGGGACATCAATCAGCTCCGGGAGTTCTGGGACGCACGCGAGCCCATCGCATGGGAGCGCATCTACCGCGTGGCCGACCACGTTTACTTCCCCCACATGCGTCACGTGCAGGCCGGGGTGGAGTGCGCCGATTGCCACGGCGACGTGGGTTACGAGATCAACGTGGTGGAGCAGGTCCAGCAGCCCCTTACCATGGGGTGGTGCCTGAATTGCCACATCGAGCAGGGTGCCTCGCTGGACTGCACGGTCTGCCACTACTGACATGACACCGCAAAGCCAGGACCGGCCCGGAGCCCTTCCCTTTCCGAGGGGCCTTCCCGGGTCGTTGCCATCGGACATCGAGGGAGTTTCATGAGTGACGGGATGAAGCGGCGTGACTTTCTGAAGGTCCTGGGCGTCTCCGGGGCCGGAGCCGGTCTGGTGGGTTGTTCCACCGATCAGGTGGAGAAGCTCATGCCCTACGTGGTTCCGCCGGAAGACATCACACCCGGCGTCGCCACCTGGTACTCGTCGGTTTGCGGCGAGTGCTCGGCAGGGTGCGGCACCTGGGTCAAGACCCGGGAGGGCCGGGCCATCAAGGTGGAGGGGAACCCCAATCACCCCGTCTCCCAGGGCGCTCTGTGCGCTCGCGGCCACGCCTCCCTTCAGGGCCTGTACAACCCCGATCGCCTCCGCGAGCCCATGCGGCGCACCGAGGCCGGTTTCCAGGCCATCTCCTGGGACGAGGCCGAGTCGCTGCTTCTGGAGCGGGTCCGGGGTGCCGGCAACCGAATGGCCCTGGTGACCGGGAAGGAGGGGCCTACCCTTTCCGCTCTCCTGGACGGGATCGTGGAGACCGCCGGCGGGCGCCGGGTGGAGTACGAGCCCCTCTCCGAGGCACCCCTCCGGGAAGCGACGCGGCTGGCATTCGGTCGTGACATCATCCCCACCTACCGGATGGAAGACGCCGACCTCATCGTCTCGTTCGGGGCGGACTTCCTGGAGACCTGGCTTTCTCCGGTGGAGTTTGGTCGGTCCTTCGCTCAGGCACACTCCGTCGATTCCGACGACAACAAGGGACGCTTCGTCTTCCTCTCCCCCCGTCTCTCCCTCACCGGGCAGAACGCGGACGAATGGTTCCCCATCCAGCCCGGCTCGGAAGCGGTGGTGGCGCTGGCCATGGCCAATGTGCTCGTCCGGAATGGAGCCGACGCCGGACCGTACGCCGACCTGCTCCAGGCCTATACACCCGATGCGGTTTCCCAGGACGCGGGGATCCCGGCGTCCACCATCGAGGAGTTGGCCATTGCCTTCGGTGACACCACCTCTCTGGCCCTCGGCCCGGGCGTCGCGGCCCAGGGCGCCAACGCCACCGCCACCAACCTGGCGGTTCTCGTATTGAATGCGGTGGCGGGGAATGTGGGGAGCACTCTGGACGTGGCCACCGAGAACCGAGCCGCCTCATCCGCTTCCCACCGGGATCTGACGGAGGTTGTGGAGGCCATGGGCCGCGGCGGTCTGGAGGCCGTGATCTTCTACGGCACGAACCCCGCCTACGCCCTCCCGCCTGGAGCCGGCTTCGGCGAGGCCCTGGGGTCGGTGGGGTTCAAGGTTGCCGTGACCCAGCAGATGGACGAAACCGCGGCCCTGTGCGACCTGGTGCTTCCTGCCCGCCACCCCATGGAGGATTGGGGAGACGCGAATCCCCGGCCGGGACTCTGGTCCATCCGGCAGCCCACCATGGTTCCGGTGCCCCACTTCGATTCCCGACCCGTGGGCGATGTGTTCCTCACCCTGGCCCGGGGACTGGGGCACGACGTACCCGATGGCTCCTTCCACCAGTACCTGCAGGCTCGGTGGGAAGAGCGTCACGCCGCCGCCGGAGCCCCCGGAGGTGACTTCGACGCCTTTTGGCGGGAGGCCCTCCGCACAGGCGTGGTCACTCTGGCCGAGGATGTGCCGTCCCAGCCTGCCCTTCAGGCGCCGGACCGAGCCCTGACCTTCGAACGTCCCTCCCTGGACGGCGACGGGATGGCTCTGGTGGTCTATCCCTCATCCCGCCTGGGGGATGGGCGTGGAGCCAACAAGCCCTGGCTCCAGGAGATGCCCGACCCGGTCACCAAGCTGGCATGGCACTCCTGGGTGGAGATGCACCCGGATACGGTGGAGGAGATGGGGCTGCGCCGCGGTGATATGGTCCGGGTCCGCTCGCCCCACGGCGAGGTGGAGGTTCCCGTGTATCCCTATCCTGGTGTCCGCACCGACACGGTGGCGATCTCCATGGGCGCCGGACATGAGGATTACGGCCGCTACGCCGACGGGAAGGGAGTGAATCCGATGCGCCTCCTCCCCGGTTCCGCGGAAGAGGTGGCCGGCTCCCTGAACCACCTGGCGGTGCGGGTTCAGGTCGAGCCCACCGGTCAGTGGCGGCGTATGGCCACCATCGAGGGGTCCAGTGACCAGTTCGATCGGCCCATCGCCCCGGCGGTCCAGATTGACGACCTCCGGGAGGGCATCGTGGACGCGGATCGGTATCCGCTCTACCAACTCCAGGGCGGCGGCGGGTTCCTCCCCGTTCCCATGCCGGAGCAGGGTGAGCCCCAGGACTTCCCTCCGCCCTTCGCCCAGTACGGGGATTACGATCCGGAGCAGCATCCTCGGTGGGCCATGGCCATCGACCTGGACAAGTGCACCGGGTGTTCGGCTTGCGTCGTTGCCTGTCAGGCCGAGAACAACGTGGCCTCGGTGGGTGAGGACCAGCTCATGATGGGCCGGGACCTGCACTGGATCCGCATGGATCGCTACTTCGAGGAGGTGGACGCCAGCCGGCCCGGTCCCGTGGACGTGCGCTTCCTCCCCATGATCTGCCAGCACTGCGGAACGGCCCCCTGCGAGCCGGTCTGCCCGGTGTATGCTGCCTACCACACACCCGACGGCCTGAACGGTCAGGTCTACAACCGGTGTGTGGGAACCCGGTACTGCGCCAACAACTGTCCCTACAAGGTTCGGGTCTTCAACTGGCACCGGTTCTCCGATGTGCCGGAGCCCCTGAACTGGCAGTACAACCCGGACGTCACGGTCCGGGATGAGGGCGTCATGGAGAAGTGCTCCTTCTGTGTGCAGCGGATCCGCGAGAGGCAGAACCAGGCCACTGTGGAGAGCCGGGTGCTGGGCCCCGACGAGGTCATCCCGGCCTGTCAGCAGAGCTGTCCTGCCGAAGCCATCGTCTTCGGCAACATCCGGGATCCGGAGTCCCGGGTCGCGCAGGTTTCGCAGGACCAGCGGACCTACCGCGTCTACGATATCCTGATCAATACGCAACCGGCGGTGAACTACCTCCGGAAGGTGACCTTCCACCCGGTGACGTCGATCGAGGTCTGATCCACCGAGGCCCGGCAGCGACTCACGCGGGGACGAGAGGCAACGAATGGCGACGGCGACTGATAAACCACGAGGGGCACAGACCCACCCGGACATCCGCTCGTACGGGGAGGTCAATGAAGACATCATCCGGATGCTGGACCGCCCCGGGAAGTGGTGGTGGATCCTGTTGGGGATGTCCATTGCCGGGATCGGGCTTCTGGCCTTCTCCTGGGGCAACCAGATCATCAACGGGATCGGGGTGTCCGGGCTCAACACTCCGGTAGGATGGGGAGCCTACATCACCACCTTCGTCTTCTGGGTCGGTATCGCCCACTCGGGGACGTTGATCTCCGCGGTGCTCTTCCTCTTCCGCGCCCGGTGGCGACAGTCCATCTACCGGGCCGCGGAAGCCATGACGGTGTTCGCCGTCATGACGGCGGGGCTATATCCGTTGATCCACCTTGGGCGGGTGTGGCACGCCTACTGGCTTTTCCCCTACCCGAACCAGCGTCTTCTCTGGCCGAACTTCGCGTCCCCTCTGGTCTGGGACGTCTTCGCCGTCACCACCTACTTCACCGTCTCGTCCCTCTTCTTCCTCCTGGGCCTTATCCCCGATATCGCGGCGGCCCGGGATCAGGCGAAGCAGGGCACGCTCCGCCACCGCCTCTACAAGTCCATCTCGTTTGGCTGGCGGGGCACCGATCGGCAGTGGCACCATTTCGGGAAGGCGTACCTCTACCTGGCGGCGCTGGCGACCCCTCTGGTACTCTCGGTGCACTCGGTGGTGTCCTGGGACTTCGCCATGTCCATCGTGCCTGGGTGGACCACCACCATCTTCGCCCCGTACTTCGTGGCTGGGGCCATCTTCTCCGGGATCGCCATGGTCATCACGATCCTGGTGCCCATCCGTAAGATCTTCGGGCTTGAGAAATACCTCACCACCAAACACTTCGACGCCATGGCGAAGTTGTGTCTGGTGACCGGTCTGGTGGTGTTCTACGCCTACCTCACCGAGTTCTTCATGGCGTGGTATTCAGGCAAGCCGTCCGAGCGGGCGGTCTTCTGGAACCGGGCGTTCGGCCACTACTGGTGGGCGACCTGGATCATGCTGACCTGTAACGGGATCATCCCCATCATGCTGTGGTTCAAGCGGGTGCGGTATTCGATTCCGGCTCTGTTCGTCATCACGCTCTTCATCAACATCGGGATGTGGTTCGAGCGGTATGTCATCATTGTGACCTCCCTCTCCCACGAGTACATCCCCTTCGCCTGGAACGTGTACCGGCCCAGCGCCACGGAGATGGGCATCGTCATCGGAACCTTCGGGTGGTTCTTCTTCTGGATGCTCCTCTTCATCCGACTGCTGCCCCCAGTGGCCATCGCTGAGATCAAGGAGGTTCTGCCTCCGCCCTTCCGTCCGAAGAAGAAGGAGGTGGCCCGATGAGCGCCGCCAAGGCCGCCACCAGCACCCGAGAGGGATTGCTGGCGTCATACGAATACCTGGACTCCACGGTGGATACCATCACCGAACTACGGGAAAAGGGGTTCGAGGAGATCACGGCTTTCGCGCCGTTCCCTGAGCACCACATCGAGCATGCCCTCGGCTACAACCACAGCCCTGTGCGCCTCTTCACCCTGGTGGGTGGGCTCACCGGTGCCGCCGCCGGGTTTGCCTTCACGGTATTCACCAGCATGGACTGGCCGCTGGTGACTGGGGGCAAGCCGATTGTGGCGATCCCCGCCTACGTCATCCCCGCCTTCGAGATGACCATCCTGTTCGGGGCTCTGGCCACGGTCATCGGGGTGCTTTACAACATGCGGGTCCCGGACCTGAAGGGTGATGTGGTCTACGACCCGGAGTTCAGCGCAGGGCGGTTCGGAGTTTACGTCACCGCGCCGCCTGATCAGATGGGCACGGTCCGGAAGATCCTGGAAACCCACGAACCCATTCTGATCCAGGACGACCCCAAGGGAAGGTCCCATGGCTGACAACCGTAAGTCGCGTCGACGGGGTGGCCGTTCAATGGCCGCCATACTCGCACTCCTGGTGCTGGGGGGATGCACGCCCGTGGATGACCTCATGGTCGCCATCTTCGGGCGGAGCATGCGGGTCCAGCCCTCATTCAATCCCTACGAGAACCCCCAGCTGGCACCGGAGGGATCCGTCTCCTTCTCATCCGGGAATTTCCCGGCGGCCCCGCACTCCGTGAACCTGGGCTCGCCTGACGGGCAGGCTCCGCCGCCCCCCATCACGCCCCTCATGCTCCTTCAGGGGGATCCGCGGGCCGTGGGCCTGGAGAACCCAGTTGGCCCCGACGCGGCGTCCCTGGCCCGGGGTCAGGAGATGTATCTCCGCGCCTGCGCCCCATGCCACGGCGACGTCGGTGGCGGCGGCGGGCCTGTGACGGCGTTCGGGGTGCCGAACTGGAGCCTCCTTGAGGATTCGGCCTTGAATCTCTCCGATGGATACATCTACTCCATCATTCGGGTGGGACGGGGGGCCATGCCGGCGTACGGCCATCAGATCACCCATTACGACCGCTGGCACATCGTGAACTATGTACGGCAGCTTCAGGGAGAGCTTCCCAGTCAGGAAGAGCCCGAAGTCCAAGCCCAGTCTTCGGACAACTGAGGAAGACCCGCGATGCACGATATCCATATCCCCAAGGACATCCAGGCGCGGTACCTGACCCGGAAATCGCCCCTCGGGATGGCGTTTCTCGGGCTGGCGGTGCTGGGATTCGGCGCCTTCGCCTTCCTCCTGACCTCAGACCCGAACCGGGCCTGGGAGGCCTATGCCTCCAACTGGCTCTTCTGGACCAGCATTGCGCAGGGTGCCGTGATGCTGGCGGTGGTCACGGTCATCGTGAAGGCCAAGTGGAATTGGTCGGTGCGGAGGATCTCCCTGGCCTTTGGGGCTTTCCTACCCATCGCATTCCTCCTGGTCATTCCCATGCTCTTGGGGCTCAGGGAGGATTACTTCCCGTGGCTCGGGGATATGGCGACGGACACCACGGTGGCCAAGAAGCTGGCGTACCTGAACCTTCCCTTCCTCATTTCCCGGACCGTGGTCGGGCTCCTCGTTCTCTTCACCATGAGCCTGATCTTCATGTACTTCGCCCTTCGGCCGGATATGGGGCCGGATCGGGCCGGCGATGAAGAGGGTGATGGGGGGCGGGCCCGCTGGAGAGAGCGGCTTTCCGGTGGTTGGGCGGGCCAGGAGAAGGAAGAGGCTCGCAGTTGGGCGCGGCTCAAGGTGCTCGCCCCGGCTATGGCACTGGTCTACGCCGTGGTCATGAGCATCGTCGCCACTGACTGGGCTATGTCCGTGGCACCCGGATGGTACTCCATGCTCTTCCCGGCCTGGTTCTTCATGGGCGGATTCTGGGGAGGGATTCTCCTAACGGCTCTGGTGGCGGTCCTCTTGAAGCGAGCGCACCCCGCCTTTGACGAGGACATGGGCCCGCAGCAGCTCCACGACCTCGGAAAGCTTTCCTTCGCCTTCTCCATTTTCTGGGCGTACCTGGTCTTCTCCCAGTACATCGTGATCTGGTACGGACAGCAGCCCTGGGAGCAGAGTTGGGTCATCGCGCGCTCTGGCTCGGAGTGGGGTGGGCTCTCCCTGGCCATGATCACCCTCTGCTTTTTCGTGCCCTTCGTGGGGCTCCTGGGGCGGAAGCCCAAGATGATTCCGGCTTGGCTGGGGACCATCGCGGTCCTGGGGCTGGCCGGCCTCTGGCTCGAACGGTTCATCCTCATCGCGCCGAGTCTCCACGAGTCCGGGACGCCGACGCTGACACTTTGGGAGCCGTTGATCGCCCTGGGCTTCTTCGGGCTCTTCGCTTTCACCGTCCGGTGGTTCCTCACCACCTTCCCGGTGATCCAGAAGTGGCAGCATCCCCAGGAGCCTGAGTCCATCGAGGCTGAGCTTCCGCCGGAGGAGGCGCGGCTGGTGGGATCGCGGGGGCGGTGACGGGAGTGTAGGAGCGGGCCCCCGCGGCTCCCCACCCTTGTTGGTTCAAGAGCCGGCGTTCCCTCAATAGGGAGCGCCGGCTTCCTCATTCAAAAGGGCAAGGGCCTCCTGGTGCAGGAGTCCGTTGCTGGATAGCCCGGAGCCCCCATGGACCGTTGGTTGGCCCCGGAGGTCGGTGAACCGTCCCCCAGCTTCGGTGACGATGGGAAGGAGGGGCGCCGCATCCCAGGGAGCCAGCTCCGCCGGGTCCAGCATGATCTCCGCCCGTCCCGTGGCCACCATGCAGTGGCCGTAGGCATCGCCCCAGCTTCGTGTGTAGGCCACCGCTGAAGTCAGTCGACTCCATCCCGGACCCACGGGGCTCATCAGTGTGAATCCCGGGTCCGAGGTGAGCGCCAGGGCCCGACCCAGTGTGGCTTGACGGCTGACGGTCGCTCGGACGCCGTCCCGGTAGCACCCCTGCCCGCGGGCAGCGGCCACTGTCTCGCTCAGTGCCGGGAAGTGGGCCACCCCGAGGACCGGATCGCCTTCCACCTCCAGCGCCACGAGGACGGCGTAGAGGGGGACGCCCCGCATGAACGCACGGGTGCCATCGATGGGGTCCACGATCCAGCGCCTGCGGGTAGGGGTTGGGTGGCCTGTCTCCTCTCCCTCCTCCTCACCGAGGATGCGATCCCCTGGGAATCGATCCCGGATGCGCGTCCTGAGGATGGATTCCGCCAGCCGATCAACCTCTGTTACAGGTGTGCCGTCACTCTTGTCGGCGGCATCCACCACCCCGCCAAAGTGCGGCAGAGTCACCTGACCTGCCTCCTCCGCAATGCCCACCGCGAAGTCCAGGAGCCCGGCCAGGGCCTCGCCGGTGGGCCCACCTGAGGATCTTGCGACGGGGTCGGCGTCGCCTGGGAAAGTCATCTGGGAGTCTTGGGTCGCTTGATGGGTGAAATCCCCTTTTTAGTCTTCCCACGACCGGAAAGCTTACTGGAGAGGGCGTAGTGCCGGAAGCCGGGGGACTAAGTGCCCCGCCGGGAGGCGGCGGCGTGGGGAGCCCGAGCACCGGAGTTGGCTGGGCGAACCTTGTTTCGATAAAGCGCCTGATCGGCCTCGCGGATCAGATCCTCCGGCCGGGTCATCCCGGGGTTGAAGGTGGCGCATCCCGCACTGAGTCCCAGACCGATCCCTCTAAGCTCCGGGTCGTCCGCCAGCCGTCTCTGGATGCGCTCCACGTGATGGGCCGCTCCTTCCGGGCCGGTATCGGAGAGGACTACCAGGAACTCGTCGCCGCCGTAGCGGGCAGCCAGGTTCATGGCACGGGTCTCTTCCCTGAGGACCCTACCTACCGCCGCCAGCGCCTGGTCGCCGGCGAGGTGCCCCTCCTCGTCGTTGAACTGCTTGAACCCGTCCACATCGAAGAGGACCACAGAGAGCGCGCGACCCCGCTTAGCGGCGGCGAACTCCTGTCCCAGGTGGAGATCCAGTTGGCGCCGGTTGTACAACCCGGTCAGCGGATCAGTCAGGGAGAGGGTTCGTACCGTATTGTGCAGGAGAGCGTTCTCGTACGCCACTGCCGCCTGGTCGGCCAGCCGGGCCAGGAGCCGGCGGTGTCCGTGCAAACCCACCTCCCCCCGGTCCAACCGGACCTGCAGCGCGCCCAGGATCTGGTCACCGCCGCGTAGGGGCACAATGGCATGGGGTCCTCCGTGGGCATCTTCCGGGAGCAGGATGCTTCGCCCCTCCGAAAGGACGGGATGGAGTCCCGAGGCATGTCGCGAGCGCACCGTCTCCACCTCGGGCGCGCCGGCGCCCAGAGCGGCCGCGCAGCGCACATCGTCGCCATGGGGGACCCAGATTGCGACTTCAGCGGCACCCAGGAGCTCGCCTGCGGCGGCCACCGTTCGATCCAGGACCCGGCCAGCGTCCAGGGAGGATGACAGCGTTCTGCTGGTTCGTTCAATGCTCCTGGCCTCCGAGCGGATCCGCTCCAATTCCATCCCTCGCCTTCGGAAGGAGCGGTCCAGAGCCAGGAGGCCCGCCAGACCCTCCGCCCACAGGGTGTCTTCGGCCGAGAACCGGGGACCTCGTCCCCGCACCACCACCAGGGACCCATGGGTCCGAGAATCCCTCCCTACCGGAAGGTGCAGGATCCAGCCGGCCTCTTCCACGAAGGGTGTGAGCTCCAGCATCCAACCCGGACCGGAGCCCGCCGGGAGAATGCGAACCGGCTCGGACGAACCATCCCACCGCACTTCGCTGGCCCGCGCTCCTTTGGGGGCTTCCTCTTCCCGGAAGCCGGCGTGGTCACAGGTGAGAAGACGCTCCGGACCATGGGTGTCCGGATCCAGCAGGAGGAGATGGGCGGCCTGTGCCTCAAGCGTTCCCAGCGCCGTCCGGAGGATGGTGCCCGTCACCATCTGCCCGTCACCCGGCTCCTCGGCAATCAGACGGACAAGGGCGACCAGTATGGGCAATCTTCCTGACTCGCCTCCCCCATGGGAAAATCTTTCCGGATCCATCCCTGGCCTCCCAATCACCGCTGGACTGATGCCGTGGCGGAACCTCATTGCCCGTTAAGGCTGAGGCGCGGCCTCTCCGCAGGCTGCGGAGGCGGCGGCGGGCAGCACCCTTCAACTCCCCCCTCTGTCTAATTCCTGCAAAGCTCGCGCCAGGTAGTTCTGGATCTCAAACCCCAGGGCTGCGACCAGCCCGGCCTCCTGCCGATCGGGCTGGGCACGGGCCAGGAGGGTGCGGAAGATCCGCATGACAGCCTCTGGTGAACGGGCGTTGAAAAAGTCGATGCGGGCCAGGCCTCCTTCCAGAGCCTCGAACATCTGCTCCATCTCGGCCCTGGTGGCGTGACCCGTCCAGCGCTTCCCCCGGGGAAGCTCCCCGGTCTCCTCGGCCCGGTCCAAAAGGAAGAGTTCATAGCAAAGAATGAGGCATGCCTGCGCCAGGTTGAGGCTTGAGTAGCCCGGATCGGTGGGGATGATGGCTATCCCATCGCACAGATCCAGCGCCTCATTGGAGAGGCCCCGATCCTCCCGCCCGAAGACGATGGCGGCCGGTCCCGTTCGGGTGGCCTCAACGAGCCGGGGCGCCCAATCCCGGGCCCACCCGTAATTCCTCTGGGCAGCGCGGGACCGGGCCGAAGTACCCACGACCAGCACACAATCGGCCAGCGCCTCCTGGAGGGAGGTGAAGTGCCTGGCTGCCTCCACCACATCATCGCTCCGGTGGGCGATGCCAGTGATGCGCCAGGCGTCCCACTCGGCCGGGTTTACCACTCGCAGGGACCTGAGACCCATGTTCTTCATGGCCCGGATGACGCCCGCGATGTTCACCAGATTCTGGGGCTCGTCCAGCACCACTACCAGGTTCTCCGCCAGGCTCCCGTGGGACGGCCTCTGGCCATCCCCCGCACCTCCTCCCACAGAGGACTCCCCTGCCGTGTCCTCCATGGCCCCATCTCCACTCCTGACCTCTCTACTCATGCCTTCGCCACTCCTCCGGAAAACCTTGGGTCTCGGGATCCAGGCACCCCTGGAGCCCTTGATCAATCGCCCGTACGGGCATCGGCGGGGATGCTCCCGGACTCCCCGGCCATGGCGACCTCCTTCTCCTTCATGGGTGGGGAGAAGAAGATTCCCAGCGCCGCCACCCCCGCCAGGAGGCTGCCGGCAATGAAGGGACTGGTGGGCCCTGCCAGGTCCCACATGACTCCTCCCAGGAAGGGCCCGAAGATCCGGGATGCCGCGGTGACACTCTGTCCGATCCCGAGAGATCCGCCCTGAACGTCATCCGGAACCGCCTGAGAGAGGAGGCTGACCAGGGAGGGCAGAGTTCCGCCGAAGCCCACCGCCAGTAGGGTCAGCCCCAGGAGGATCACTGCCAGGTTCTGCGCCAGGCCAATGAGGAGAAGCCCTGCCGCAAAAGGGATGGCACAAAGTCGCACCAGACCCAACTCGCCGATGCGCGGAGCCAGGGCCCGCACTACACCCCCCTGCATGATGGCCGACACCGTTCCCAGGAAGGTGAAGAGCCATCCAACCCCCCGCTCTCCCAGCCCCAGTCGCCCATCCACGAAGAGGGGAAAGACCGGGTGCATGGATGAGAACGCGGCGGTAAAGAGGAAGGACAGGCCCAAAATCTGCACCACCGCACGGTCCCGGAGGAGGATACGGATCTGCTCCAACCGGGGCGGTGCGTCGGCCGCCGCCACGGCCCGGCGCACAAAGCGCCGTCCCCGCTCCGCCACCGAAAGGGACTCGGGCAGGAAGAAGAAGGCCAGCCCGGCGTTGAGGGCGCAGAGAGCTGCCGCCGCCAGCCCCGGCGCCTCCGGTGCAATGGGGGCCAGAAGCCCCCCGATAGCCGGCCCGAAGATGAACCCAAGGCCGAAGGCTGCACCGATGAGCCCCATCCCCCCGGCTCTCTTCTCCGGCGGCGTGATGTCGGCGATGTACGCCTGGGCCACTGGGATGTTCGCGCCGCCAACACCGGCCATGATCCTGGAGAGGAGGAGAGCCAGGATGGAGCCCGCATAGGCGAAGATCACATAGGAGATGGCCGAGCCGATGAGCCCGATGATGAGGATGGGCCGCCGTCCGTACCGATCCGAGAGACGCCCCCAGATGGGCGCAAACAGGAGTTGCGCCGCCGAATAGGAGAAAACCAGGACACCGATCTGGAGCCCTGACGCGCCGAACCGATCGGCGTAGAAGGGGAGGAGCGGCAGAACGATCCCGAACCCCACCAGGTCCACGAAGACCGTGAGGAAGAGGATGGCCAGGCGGAGTTTCGGGGTCTTCTCCGCCCGGCCTGTTCCTCCCGGCACCTCAGCGCTCGCGGCGATTTCCTTCGTCCTCTTCCTCTCCACCCTGAAGCCGGTCGGAGTCCTTGACGCCGGACTTGAAGTTCCGGATTCCCTCCCCCAACCCGCGAGCGATCTGGGGGATCCTCCGAGCGCCGAATAGGAGCACCAGGAGGAGGACGATCAGGAGCAGCTCCCCCACTCCGAGTCCGCCAATCACCGCCAGGGATGGGGCGGCGCCCGGCACCCCTGGAATGAGCCCGCCGGCCTGGAAGGTCATCGGAGGAGCAGTTTGGCGATGGTCTGGAGCTGCATATTGGTGGTGCCTTCGTAGATGGTGCCGATCTTGGCATCCCGGTAGAACTTCTCCACGGGGTACTCCTTGGTGAACCCATACCCCCCGTACAGGTCGATGCAGTCCGACGCCACCCGCTGCGCCATCCGGGAGGAGTGGAGCTTGGCCATGGCCGCCGCCACCAGGAAGTCCTCCCCGGCGTCCTTGAGACGGGCGGCATTGTAGACCAGCAACCGCGATGCCTCGATCTCGGTGGCCAGGTCGGCGAGCTGGAACTGGACGCCCTGGAAGCGGGAGATGGGCCGCCCGAACTGCTCCCTCTCCTGGACGTACTTGAGGGTGTGGTCCAGCGCTCCCTGGGCCAGTCCGACCATCTGTGCCCCAATCCCGATGCGCCCTTCATTCAGGGTTTCGATGGCGACCTTGTAACCCTTGCCAACCTCACCGAGGACGTTGTCGCCGGGGATCCGGCATCCATCCAGGATCAGTTCAGTGGTGGAAGAGGCACGGATCCCCAACTTGTCTTCCTTCTTCCCGACGGTGAAGCCCTCCGTGTCCTTCTCGACCAGAAAGGCTGTGATCCCCTTGTAACCCGCTTCCGGGTCCACGGTGGCGAAGACGATGAAGAGCCCCGCCTCTGCCCCGTTGGTGATCCAGAGCTTCTGCCCGTCCAGAATCCAGTCCTCCCCGTCCCGTCGCGCCCGGCACGCCAGGGCGAAGGCGTCGGAGCCGGATCCGGCCTCGGAGAGGGCGTAGGCGCCTACCGTATCACGGGCCAGCGCCGGGAAATAGCGGTCCTGCTGCTCCGGCGAACCCCAGCGCCTGAAGGCGTTGATGACCAGGGTATTCTGAACGTCCACCAGCACCGCCACCGCCGGGTCGATGCGGGAAAGCTCCTCCACCACCAACACCGAGGTGAAGAAGGAACTCTCTGCGCCTCCGAACCGCTCGGGGATCTCGATCCCCATGAGTCCCAGCTCAAAGAGGTGCGGGATGAGATCGGCGTCCATCCGTTGCTCTTCGTCCATGCGCGAAACCCGGGGCGCCACCTCCGAGAGCGCAAAGTCCCGGACGGCCTCCCGGAACATGGATTCTTCCTCGGTGAGCTGGGTCAGCGCCGGTCGGGGGGAGTCGGAGAGGAGGGTGGACATACGTGCGCCTCGAGGGTCGGAAGGTGGAAGCGGCGGCTCGGGCCGGAGAGAAGATCGCTAGACCCCAAATCTCACAAAAAGTACCCGGAGGGTGTAGGGCCCGCTGCCCAGCGGAGCGGAGCCTTGACGCTCCACGGGGGAAAATCTCTATTCGAGGGGTCTCGGAATCCGTCCGGACCGGCGACCGGGGCCCGCAAGACGCTTCGCCATCACCCTCCTGGAGGAACAATGTCCGATATCCCCAGCGGTCTTCGCTACACCGAGGAGCACGAGTATCTCAAGTCCACCGACGAGGAGGGAGTCTTCCTGGTGGGCGTGACCGACTACGCCCAGGGCGAACTTGGCGACGTGGTCTTCCTGGAGCTCCCGGCGGCGGGGGACAGCTTCGAAAAGGGAGCGGTCTTCGGGACCATCGAGGCGGTGAAGGCCGTGAGTGACCTGTATGCGCCGGTGAGCGGAGAGGTGGTAGAGGTCAACTCCGCCCTGGATGATGATCCCGCGCTGGTGAACTCAGACCCGTACGGAGAGGGGTGGATGCTCCGGGTACGGATCTCCGACCCGTCGGAGATGGAGGACCTTCTGGACAGCGAGGGGTACACGAACCTGATCGGCGAGGATTGACCCTGCGCCGGGCCCGGAAACCCGGCCCGCAGTGCAGTGGGATCGCTTCGGTCCCGGCGGGGTAACGCCGCCCGAATCCGGCGTTGTGGAATACCCATCGGAGGTTCGGTCCCGGGGGATTCCCCGCTGCGTCACATCGCCGGACGCCCCCGGTCGGGGTGTCCGGCGATTTCCCTTTCCGGTCGCCTACCGGCCGCTGTCGGCCCTGGCGTCAAGGTCACCCCAAAAATCCCCAGTGAGGGATGGATCTCCCAATGAGCCTGATCGATCGCACCGACCGTTTCGTGGACCGACACCTGGGTCCCGATGCCCAGGAAGTCCAGCAGATGCTGGAGGCACTTGGGTACGATAGTCTGGAGGCATTGGTGGCCGATGCGGTCCCTGCCGGGATCCGCTCGGACGAGCTCCCGGGCCTTCCGGAAGATCCCCTCTCCGAGTCTGCCCTCCTGAACCGGCTCCGGGAGATCGCAGACGAGAACCAGGTCTGGCGCTCCTACCTGGGTCTCGGCTACCACGACACGGTGGTGCCGCCCGTCATCCTCCGCAATGTGTTGGAGAACCCAGGGTGGTACACCCAGTACACCCCCTATCAGGCTGAGATCGCCCAGGGCCGCCTGGAAGCCCTCCTGAACTTCCAGACCGCCGTCATGGACCTCACCGGTCTCGAAATCGCCAATGCCTCGCTACTGGATGAGGGGACGGCGGCTGCAGAGGCCATGGGACTCTTCCTGGACGCCGTGCGGGGGAAGCGCACCCTCTTCCTGGTGGATGAGGCGTGCCATCCCCAGACTATCGAAGTGGTCCGGACCCGGGCCGAGCCCCTGGGCGTCGAGGTGCGTACGGTAGACCCCGAGGCCATGGATGTGACCGACGAGGTGATGGGGGTCCTTCTCGCGTATCCCGCCACCGACGGACGGGTGCGGGATCTGGAGCCGGCCATCCAGGCGGCTCAGGAGGTGGGTGCGCGGGTGGCAGTGGTGGCGGATCTCCTCTCCCTCACCCTCCTCCGTCCCCCCGGCGAGATGGGCGCCGACGTAGTGGTGGGGAACAGCCAGCGGTTCGGTGTACCCCTGGGCTTCGGAGGTCCCCACGCCGCATTCATGGCCGCTCGGGACGAGTTCAAGCGGCGGATGCCCGGCAGGATCATCGGCGTGTCGGTGGATGCTGACGGCAACCCGGCACTCCGAATGGCTCTCCAGACCCGGGAGCAACACATTCGCCGGGAGCGGGCCACCTCCAACATCTGCACCGCGCAGGTGCTCCTGGCGGTCATGGCCTCCATGTACGCCGTGTACCATGGTCCGGAAGGGCTGCGACGCATCGCCCGCCGCATCCATGACATGACCCGGACCCTGGCCCGGGGGGTGGAGTCGTTCGGCCATACGGTGGTTCACTCCAGCTATTTCGACACCCTGCGCATCCGCCCATCGGCCCCGGATAGGGACGAGATTCTGGGGCGGGCTCGTGAGGCCCGCATCAACCTCCGGAGGTTTGACGACGGGACCCTGGGCGTGGCGCTGGATGAGGCCATGGAGGTGGAGGATCTCCAGGATCTGCTCAGCCTCTTCGCCCCGGCCGGCACCCCGGTCCCGAAGGTTCGGGAGCTGGCTGCCAACCTCCCGGATGCACCTGCCTTCCTCCCGGGCCTGGTCCGGCAGACTCCCTACCTGGAGCACCCGGTATTCAACCGGTATCACTCCGAGACGGAGATGCTCCGGTACATGCACGGACTTGAGTCCCGGGACCTATCGCTGAACACCAGCATGATCCCGCTGGGGTCGTGTACCATGAAGCTGAACGCCACCGCCGAGATGATGGCGCTGAGCTGGCCCGGCTTCTCCCGGATCCACCCCTTCGCCCCGCTGGAGCAGACGATGGGGTACCGCCGCGTTACCGACGATCTGGAGCGGTGGCTCGCCGGGATCACCGCCCTCCCCGCCGTTTCACTCCAGCCCAACTCCGGGGCTCAAGGGGAGTATACCGGCCTCCTGGTCATCCGAGCCTACCACCTGGATCGGGGTGAAGGACACCGCACCGTCTGCCTGATCCCCTCCTCGGCCCACGGGACGAATCCGGCCTCCGCCGTCATGGCCGGGATGGAGGTGGTGGTGGTGAAGTGTGACGACGACGGGAACATCGATCTGGCGGACCTGGAGGCGAAGGCGGACGCCCACGCCCATCGCCTGGCTGCCCTCATGATCACCTATCCCTCCACCCACGGCGTGTTCGAGACCCATGTCCGTGAGGTGTGCCGGGTGATCCACGAACGGGGCGGTCAGGTCTACCTCGACGGTGCCAACCTCAATGCCCAGGTGGGGCTCTGCCGTCCCGGCGAATACGGCGCCGACGTCTGCCACATCAACCTCCACAAGACCTTCGCCATTCCCCACGGCGGCGGCGGGCCGGGGATGGGACCCATCTGCGCCGCCGAGCACCTGCGTCCCTTCCTTCCGGGTCATCCCCTCACCCCCGTGGGTGGGGAACGGCCCATCGGCCCTGTCTCGGCGGCGCCCTGGGGGAGCGCCTCCATCCTGCTCATCTCCTGGGCCTACATGGCCCTCCTGGGGAAGGTGGGGCTGCGGCGCGCCACCGAGGTCGCTATTCTCAATGCGAACTATATGGCGAACCGGCTGGAGGGGCATTTCGACGTCCTCTTCCGGGGCCGGAACGGGCGGGTGGCCCACGAATTCATTTTGGACCTTCGACCCTTCCGGAAGGCTGCGGGGATCACGGAGGAGGATGTGGCCAAGCGACTCATGGACTACGGCTATCACGCCCCCACCATGTCGTGGCCCGTGGCCGGCACCATCATGGTGGAGCCCACCGAGTCGGAGGGACGTCGGGAACTCGACCGGTTCTGCGACGCGCTCATCTCAATCCGGGCCGAGATCCAGCAAGTGGAGATGGGTGTGATGGATGCCCGGGACAACCCCCTCCGCAACGCCCCCCATACCGCGCGCTCTGTCACGGTGGAGGAGTGGTCTCACCCCTACACCAGGGAGCAGGCGGCCTTCCCGGCGCCCTGGACCCGGGAGCGGAAGTTCTGGCCTACGGTTCGGCGCGTAGACAATGCCCATGGGGACCGGAATCTGGTTTGCGCCTGCCCGCCCCTGGAATCCTACGTCGAAGCCGGTAGCGCCTGACCCTCGAATTCCATACCTCCGGCACAAAAGGAGCAGCGATGGCGACGCTCACCTACCACGGCCACTCCACCTTCACCATCCGGACCGACGACGACGTGCACATCGTCATCGATCCCTGGTTTGAGGGGAACCCCCACACCGAGTTGACGGTGGATGATCTGGAGGATGTGGACTACATCTTCTGCACCCACGGGCACGAGGATCACTTCGCCGACGCCATCCCCCTGGCGCGGAAATCCGGGGCCACGCTGGTCTCCACCTTCGAGATCGCCATGTTCGCCGGGGAGCAGGGGATCGAGAATGTCCACCCCATGCACATCGGGGGTGCCTTCCAGTTTCCCTTCGGCCGGGTCAAGATGACGGCGGCACTCCATGGTGGACAGGTACACGGCGATGAGTCCGGACGGTGGACCACTGTTCCTGCCGGATTCCTCTTCCAGATCGGACGCAGCCGCCTGTATCACGCCGGCGACACCGCCCTCCTGAACGACATGCGCCTTCTGGATGGAGAGGTGGACATCGCCTTGCTCCCCATCGGCGACAACTTTACCATGGGTCCCGACGACGCCGTGCGGGCCCTGGAGTTCATCAACCCCCGGGTGGTGGTTCCCATCCACTACGACACCTTCCCGCTCATTGAGCAGGACACCCAGGAGTTCCGTCGAAAGGTGGGGAACCGGGCGCGGGTGAAGATCATGGCGCCTGGGTCGGAGATGGAGTTGGGCTGAAGAGCCCTCTTCAACCGGACACACACCCATGGCCCGCGGCCACGAAGCCTTCCCCCGTCGGTGGCGTCTCCTTCGGGACCCGCCGGCGGGGGCGGCCCGGAATATGGCGGTGGACGAGGCCCTTGCCCGGTGCCGGGAGGAGGGGGTCGGGGTCCTTCGTATCTACCGGTGGGCTCGTCCGTCCCTCTCCTTCGGACGGAACCAGAGTGCCAGGCGCGTCTATGAACCGGCCGCCTTCGGGCCTCTCGGTGCCGAAGTGGTGCGGCGACCCACCGGAGGCCGGGAAGTCCTCCATGATCGGGAACTCACCTACTCCCTGGTCCTGCCGCTCCGTACTCCTGGGGGGCTCAGGGAGGTCTACCACCTGGTGAATCGTGCGCTGGCCGAGGCGCTGGCCAGTGTGGGGATCGGGGGTGCCCGCCTGGCGACCCCCTCTACCAGGACCCCTTCTCCCGATGCCGGCGCCTGCTTCCGGGAACCCGCCGCCGGCGAGGTCGAGGTGGGGGGGAGGAAGGTGGCCGGGAGTGCCCAGGTACGGATGGGTGACACCCTGCTGCAGCACGGTTCCCTTCTCCTGGCTCCTTCATCCCTCTCCCTGGGCGCGTTGGTGCGAGATGGGCTGCCCTCCGGGACGGTGCCGGAGCAGGAAGGCGTCACCTTGGAGGAGCTCCTGGGAGGGGCGGTGGCCTTTCCCCGGATTGCCGCAGCGGTGGAGGCGGCGCTGGCGGGGACATTGGGAGGAAGGTGGAGCCGGGATGCGCTGACCCCTGTGGAAGAGGAGTTGGCTCGGGAGTTGGAAGAGCGGTACCGGTCTCCGGAGTGGATCTGGCGACGCTGATGGGCACGGCCCATGTTGCGATACAATCGAGACTGCTTCGCCGTACTCTTCATCTCCGGAAACCACTGCGGATGCCTATGCCGTCCTGTCCAGGAAGCGCCCGGAAGCCGGAACACCCCTCCCCCTGGCCCCGCTCCTTGCCCCGGGGGAGATCTCGCCATCTCCTCCTGGTCGCCTTGGGCATCGCCCTTCTCTCGGGCTGCGCTGAGGCCGGTGATCAGGAGAGTCGGGCGCTCCAGGGGATGCCGGAGTTCTGCCAGGAGGCGCTCCCCCGGGTCCAGGCCCATCAGGCCAATCTGACCCAGCCCGTCGGCGACCGCTTTGGCGGCACGGTGGTGGCCGGCGCCATCGGCGAGATGGCCGACGGGATCAACGCCTTCTCCCTGGCCGACTACACGGGAGCCCAGCATCAGACGTTCCTGAACCTCATGACCCTGGTCCGACTGGACGATTCACTGGAGCCCGCGCCGTACCTGGCTGAGCGATGGGAGTTCTCCGACGACGGGACGGAACTGACCTTCCATCTCCGGGACGACGTCCGCTGGCACGACGGGGAGCCCACCACTGCGCACGATGTCGCCTTCACCTTCCTCCGGGCTTCGGATCCGGAGACGGCTTTCCCCAACGCGGCCTTCTGGACCCTGTACCGGGAAGGGAGGGAGGGCGTGGAGGTGCTGGACGACCATACGGTGCGCTTCCGCTTCGAACCCCACGCCGAGGCCCTGGATGTCTGGCGGGCCATGCCCATCATGCCCCGACACCTCCTGGAGGATGTGGCTCCCGCCGATCTGAGGACTCACCCGTTCGGGACCCGCTGTCCCGTGGGGAACGGGCCCTTCGTATTCCAGGAGCGACGGCCGGGGCAGTCGTGGACCTTCGTCCGGAATGCGGATTTCCCCGACGGGCTCGGGGGGCCGCCCTACCTGGATCGATACGTCTTCCGGGTGATTCCGGAGCAGTCCACACTCCTGGCCGAACTCCTCACCGGAGGGGTGGACATCTACCTGGCGCCGACGCCGGACCAGGCCCTGCGGATCCAGGCCGAGGAGGGGCTTCGCCTCGTGGACTTCGATTTCCGGAGCTACGTCTTCGTAGCGTGGAACTCGCGCCGGCCCCACCTTTCCGACCCTCGGGTGCGGCGGGCTCTCACCATGGGCACGAATCGCCAGGAGATCCTGGATGGGCTCCTACTTGGATTCGGGACGGTGGCCGACGCTGGAGTGCCGCCCTTCCACTGGGCCCATGACCCTGACGTCGGGTCACAGGTGGCCTATGATCCAGAGGGTGCAGCGGCCCTTCTTGAGGAGGCGGGGTGGAGGCTGGAACCGGGCGCGTCGGTGCGACGGGACGCCCAGGGGAATCCGCTTGAGATCTCCATCAAATACAACACCGGAAACCGGCAGCGGCAGGAGATCGCAGAGGTCATGCAGGCTCAACTGGCCCGGATCGGAGTGGCGATCCGCCCGGAGGTCCTGGAGTGGGCCACCCTGGTAGAGCAGATCAACGACCCGGTGCGCCGCGACTTCGACGGGGTGGTCCTGGGTTGGGTGACGGAGATGAAGGTGGACGACCGGGACCTCTTCCACTCATCCCGGGTGGATCGCCCCTTCCACTGGTCCGGCATCCAGGATCCCGGGCTGGACCTCCTCCTGGACAGCCTGCAGGTGGTCACGGACCGGGCGGCGTCCCGACCCCTCTGGGAGCGGTATCAGGAGCGGGTGGTTGAGCTTCAGCCCTTCACCCACTTCTTCTATCCCAGGCGGCTGGCGGGGGTGAATGAGCGGGTCGAGGGAGTACGGATGGATGTCCGGGGCGAATGGGTCACGGTCCGCGAATGGTGGATCCCGGAGGCGGCCCGGGGCGGCCGGTGAGCCGGACCATGGGAAGCCCCGACCAGGGCTGAGCCGGCGTCGGCGCCGTGGTCGCCCTCCTGCTCCGCCGGATCCTTCTGGCCGGCCCCATGGTTCTGGGGGTGGCCACTCTGGTGTTCCTGGTGCTGGAGGCGGCCCCGGGCGATGCCACCGCTCGCTACGCCGCTCCCGGTGTGGCTCCGGAGGCGCTGGAGCAGATGCGCCGGAACATGGGGCTCGATCGCCCGGCCGGGGAGCG
>SKJY01000178.1 GCA_007121775.1 Gemmatimonadota bacterium | reverse complement strand
TCCAGATCGCTTCGGGCCAGGAAGGCCCGGGTGCGCCTGAGGAGGGGGAGGGGCCGGAGGTGCGCGGGGAGAAGGTGGGCTGGATCCGCGTTACCCAGGTCGACCCGGATCACCCGCCCTTCGGCCTGGACGCGGGCCTGCGCCGGGGGGGACTCCTCGGTGTCCGCTTCACCGGGACCTGGCGTCGGAGGACCGACGGTGAACAGGAGATCCGCTTCCACATGCAGAGGGTCACCACCGGGGTTGCGCGGGGCGGCGCCGCTCCGGGCCGGGCTTCCCACGCCCGACCCGGAGTAGGCCCGCCAGATTTGCGAGTCCAACCGTCAGCTCTCCGCCGACGGCAGATCCCGGGTACGGATCCGGACGGTCCCGGAAAGCTTCCAGCGAGCGTGCGTCACATCGGCTCCGGTGCCGCTGGGCACATCCACCACCATGTCATGGAATTCGTAGGTGATTTCCGCGTTGCGACCGGTAAGCCGATCGTAGAGTCCAATGGCCAGATCGGGCCAGCTCTGCTCGGTTGCCATGCTGCCACTCCTGTTTCAGGATTATTGGGTAGGATATACGATCCCTTAGCCCGGAATGACCGGGGTACAAAGGGAACCGACCAGCCAGGGGAGTGGCGGCGTGGTCCAGGTTATGGAGACCCGGGTTCGACTCCAGGGTTCCGGATCCATGAGCCCAACCCCGCGCCAGCCCGTTGCCCCGGCATCACCTTCCGCCCCGTGAGAACTCGTGCAGGAACCCACCCAAGCCCCCGCCCAGCCCCAGGGAATCACTCCGGAAGATGCGGGTGCCGAGTGGGTGAGTCTCATCGAGACCGCGCTTGGTGCCCACGAACGCCTCCTCCTCTCTGTCGGGCTGGTCATCGGCCTCTGGGCACTTCGGTGGGGTCTGCTCCGCATCCTGAACCGCCGGTTGGACGATCCGGGCGACCGGTACCAGTGGCGGAAGCGCTCCGGTTACGTGGCCTGGATCCTGGCCCTGGCTCTCCTGGGAGCGATCTGGTTCGAGGCAATCCGGGACCTGAGCATCCTGCTTGGCCTTGTGGGAGCCGGACTCGCCATTGCCCTCCGGGACGTATGGACGAACCTGGCCGGATGGGCCGTCATCGTCTTCCGGCAACCGTTCCGGGTGGGAGACCGGGTCCAGGTGGGAAAACACTCAGGGGATGTGGTGGACATCAGCCTCCTCCAGTTCCGCCTTCTGGAGGTGGGCAATTGGGTCCACGCCGAGCAGACCACGGGGCGGATCCTCCACCTCCCCAACAGTCGGGTGCTGGAGCACTCAGTGGCCAATCACACGGCGGAATTCCCCTTCGTCTGGCACGAGATCGAGGTGACGATCACCTTCGAGAGCGACTGGAGGCGGGCCCGGCAGATCCTGCAACAGGTCGTGGAAGAGGAAGCCGGCTGGGTGGTGGCGGAGGCGGAGGCGGCGGTGAAGGAGGCGACCCGACGACTCTTCATCCGGTACGGCACGCTGACCCCTACCGTCTACCTGGCCGCCAACGAATCTGGCGTCCAACTCACCCTCCGCTTCATGTGCCCGGCCCGCAGGCGGCGGATCATGAAGCAGGCCCTCTGGGAGAACATCCTCACGGCCTTTGCGAAGGAGGGCAGGATCGAGCTGGCGTACCCCACCCGCCGGGTCATGAATCACTCCGTGGAGGGGAAGCCCGCGCTGCGACCGGGGGCGGTGGGAGAGGGTTGACGGGGAACACACTCCGGCTTTTCTTGATAACAGATTTGCACTATCGCATGCCCCAGCATCCGGGTGACCTCAACATCGCCTGCGCCCAGTCGCCCTCAACATCGCCGGCACCTGATCGCCCTCACCATCATCGATCGCAACGGCACCGTCATGCCCACATCCCCACCCACGCTTCGCCGACGCGTCCCCTGCGTTCGGTGGCCCTTGCCCCGACTCCACCGGAGCCCATGCTCGACTGGCTGATCGTCGGCGGAGGGATCCACGGCACCCACCTTTCCCTGGTGCTCCGGAGTGCCGGTGTACCGGAGCGCGCGCTCCGGGTCCTGGACCCGTGGGACGAACCCCTGGAGCGCTGGCGAGAGCTTACCGAGCGCACGGGCATGACCTTCCTCCGGTCACCCGGCGTCCATCATGTGGGGCTGGATCCCTACGATCTCTTCCGCTTCGCCGGCCGCCGCCGTGCCGGAAGCGATGAGCATTTCCGGGGGCGGTATCGCCGCCCGTCCCTCGCCATCTTCCAGGCCCATGCCCAGGCCCTTGCCCGGGAGGAAGGACTGGACGGACTGCGGGTGAAGGGTCGAGCCCTGGGTCTAACCCGGACCCGAGGAGGACTCCGGGTGGAGACGGAGACGGGGAATCTGGACGCACGCCGGGTCGTGCTGGCGCCCGGCTCCGCTCCCCCTGACGCACCGCCGCCATGGATCCCGGTCCTTGAGGAGGCGGGGGTCCCCGTGGCGCACCTCTTCCAGAAGACCCTTCCCCTCGGACCCTTTCGCCAGGCGGCGTTCGATCTTGACCGACCGGTGCTCGTGCTGGGGGGAGGCCTCACTGCGGTTCAACTGGCGCTCCGGCTCGGCCGGGAAGGAATCCCGGTCATCCTCCTGGCGCGCACCCCCCTCCGGGTCCACGCCTTCGACTCAGACCCGGGCTGGCTCGGACCCAAGTTCCTCCAGGGATTCTGGAGTGAACCGAGTCCGGAGGCACGACGCGCCCTGATCGTGAATGCCCGGAACCGGGGATCGGTCCCGGAATGGATCGCCGGAGCCCTGCGGGTGGCTGCGGAGCGGCAGGAGGTGCGGGTCGAAGTGGGTGCGGTATGTCGGGCTCAGCCGAAACCGGGAGGAGGTGCCGTGCTGACCCTTGAGCAACAGGGGGACACGGTTGAGGTGGCCGGGGTGCTCCTTGCCACCGGGTGGGGAGGAGCACCTCCCCTTGCCCCCTGGTTGGGAGAGACCGCCCGAGAGCTCCGTCTCCCCCTCAGCCCCTGCGGATTCCCGGTCCCTGAACCCTCCCTCCTGTGGGGAGGGGGAATTCACCTCTCAGGAGCGCTGGCAGAGCTGGAGGTGGGTCCGGCCGCCCGGAACATCATCGGGGCCAGGATGGCGGGAGAGCGTCTCCGTGACTTTGCCCTTCATGCTCGGCTCAGTCCCCGCCTCGCCACACCGCGACGTACTCCCGGAGATCGCCTCGCAGGGTAAAGGCGTTCTCCACCTGAAATGGCAGGAGGAGGGTGTGGAGTTCCGCCGGCAGGAGGGGTGGCCCCAGGCCTCCCCCCGCTCCCTTATCACCCAGTTCGTAGACCATTCGATCCGTCCCGGCGAGCTGGAAGCGAAGGGCACCTGGGGCCGCCTCGCGACTTCCACGGATCACCATGTGGAGGCGGGCGTCGGGGGCCGCCACCTGGCTGAGGATCCGGATCAGACGGTGTCGCCCCTCTGGTGATAGGCGGTCCAGGGTATCCCAGGCCAGGATCCGGTCCACCGCCCGGGAAGGATCCCTGGGCACGGTTCGTAGTGCCTCCGCCCAGCCTTCCTCCCCCCAGTCCGAGAAGAGGTCGGCGAAGCGGATCCGACGGGCCATGGTCCGGTAGATGCCGAAGCTCATGGCCGAAGAGGGCCCCAGATCCAGAACGGCCAGATCCGACCGCCCGAGGCACGAGGAGAAGAAGAGCCCGGCGCCTGGGGCGGCTCCCTCCACCTCTCGCGGCCCACCGGCTTCACCGATGGGGGACGGTGCCGGACCGGGGGGAGCCTCTCCTCGCAGGAGGCTGAGCCATGACACGGCTCCTCCCCCGTCAGGAGCCTGTCTTGGCCGGGATCCGGTCCTTGACCGAAGCGGTGCCGGAGTCTCCTGGAGCGCGCTTGGTCGCGGTGCTTGCAGTCTCACCCTCGGCAAGGACGCCAGCCCTGGACGTCTTCGAGGGTCCGGAAGACTCCGGCCCTCCCTTTTCGTCGGCGCCATCCTCACTTCGGACCGACAGCCCTTCATCTGGATCGCCCATATCGATCTCACCCCGGAACCGGGCACCGTCCTCCAGCACCACGCGAGGCGCGGAGATGTCACCCTGAACCCGGGAAGACGCCTGAAGAATGACCTGCTCCTCGGCGTTGAGGTTCCCCTTCACCCGTCCCTGCACCGTCACCACCCGGGCTCGGATGTCGGCCCGAACGTCCCCGTCCGGTCCCACGGTGAGGGCGTGGGCCTCAAGAGTGACGCTCCCGTCGATGGTCCCCTGGATCAGGAGGTCCTCATCGCCGGTCACGTCCCCCTGAATCCGGATGGAACGACCGATGGCAGCCTGCTCCACCGGAGAGGCCGGCTTCCTGGACTCGTCCATCCGTGAACCGGGGGGCGGGGGGGAAGCGGGGCGGGGTTCCGGGGACACCTTCTCCGGCTCATCCTTCTTCCACATTCGGGTTCTCCTTCGGCAGGTGGGACCAGGGTTGGGGGGTGCCCCCCCGAGCACAACCCGTCAAAAGCAATGACCGTGCCGATGGGGATAGCGCCCTCATCAGGATTTCAAGGCACTACCGGGCAACACTTTACGACGTTGTCCACCAACACGGAATGGTGACTTGATGAGCGCCGCTCCGCATCCGATGCCGGGGGGGCGGGCATTCGTTTCCCAGGGCCGAGCCGGGAGGAAGTGCCTCTGAGGAAACGCCACCCCTCCTCGCCCCGGCGCCCCTCATTTCGGTAGCCGTGCCCCTACTTGCCCCGGTGCCCCTCTGCCTCCGCCGCCCTGCGGTCTTCCCGGGCGTGGGTGAGTTGGCCCACGATGCTCTCCATGGCCGCCAGCCCGGAGGTGATCTTCTTGAAGAAGGACGGGTTGTGGGGCACGAAGGTGAAGTTGGGGTGTCGGGACCAGAGACGACGGAGTTTCCGGTCCAGGATGACCGCCTCCTCATTGGACTCGATCCGGGCCGGATTGCCCGTCTCGATGGACATGTCGCCCACCGCAGCGCTCTCGAAGAAGATGACGGCGTCGTAACGGCTGAGCTCCTCCTCGAAGGTCGTCCCCATCTTCTCGAAGAAGTCACCGGAATCCTCTGGCCAGTAGACGGCGCCGTCCACTGTGCCCCGGTCACAGAGGAGAATCCTCTCCGGGTAGAGGGACGACTGGATCAATTCCAGGCTCCGTTGCAGATGGTAGATGGCGCTCTGAGCAGCGCATTGGGCGTGGGGCTCGCTCACCCGCGGGAGCCCTCCCGAGAAGAGGACGCTGGCGGACTCGGGAACCACCACCACCTTCTCGCCGATCTCGCGCCGGAAGAGGTCGGCGGCCGTGGTCTTGCCGCCTCCCGGACCACCGGTGAGGACGACGCGGATGTTGTCGTTGTTCTCTTCTTCAAGGGGCGTGGGGGGCATGGCGCCTCTCCTTTGTGGGGCCTCTCCTGGGATGTGGAGTCACATCGGGTGGAATCGAAACCCGGTCATCTGTTGGCTACAGCAATGCGGAGCCGTCAAAAAACCGAATCTGGATTCTGTTTTTGGGCTCTCTTTGGATTTGGTGAAGACGAGGGGCGGATCGCGTTGCCTTTGGGGATTGGGGAGCCAGGAGGGCAACCGGATACTTCCGACCCCCTGGGGCCTTGTTCGTGGGCGCTGTTGGGGGTGGGACACCCCGGCAGCAGTACCTCCTGGGGCGGGCGAGCCCGACCAACATCGTCCACGAACAAACGCGAGGGGGTGGCAAATCATACCCGCAAGGCTGGGCGGCAGAGTCGGTCCACACGCCCCGGAAAGGTGTGGAGCCTGAGCCTCCCCTTAACGGCTAGCGGCACTCTTCTCCCGGATCCGCAATCACTCCGGGGTGGGGCGGACAGCGATATACGAGAAGTTGAAGCACATCTCGTCGTAGGAGCCGTAGCCACCGTAGACCACCTGGTCGGTGTGATTTCGGAAGGTGCACTCGGTGGCCAGCGTCACGCCCCGCAGTTCCCGCCGCTGGAAGACCTTGGGCTCGGTGAAGGTGAAGTCCCGCTGCCACCGGATGTCCCAGCGCGGCACCGACAGCAGGGTTTCCTTTCGCCCACTGGGGTGGGTCAGGGAGATCTGCCCGGAATGGCCAAAGGCATGCATATGGAGGTTCACCGAGTGGATCTCCAGGGCCCCAATCCGCTCCACAGGGACATTGGTGATGCGGGATATGTATGGCAGGAGGGGCTCCAGGGTGTCGGAGACCTCGTAGGTGGCCATGCTCCCGGGCTCGATGACCATGGATCGGTTCCGTTCCGCCACGAGCCACTCGGGGCGGGTCTGGGAGAGATGGAAGGCGGGCCGGGCCACCTCATCGGCGAGTTGGAACTCCACCCGCGTCCCCTCATCGTACTGGCCCGGGGCGTCGGAAGAGTAGTAGTGCATCTGTACAACCAGGGCACTGCCGGGCTCCACCAGGATTCCCGTCCCCTCCGGAAACACGTGCCCATCCATGCCCGGCGCCCAGTGCGCCAACCAGAAGTTGCCCTGGCTCAGCTCCCGGACCCCGTCGGGATAGCGGGCCTCGTAGGCCTCCCGCTCGGCCCTGATCCCCAAGCGATCCGGGAGCGCGCCCCCGAAGCACTGGTAGCCGGGCCCCTCTTCGTCCCCTTCCAGCTCCCGGAAGCGATCGGCGAGCTCGGGAGCCACCGAGTAAAGCACCGTATGGTGAGCCACCGCCAGGTTTCCGGGGACGGCGCGGAATCCAGTGATGAAGCGAGGCTCGGCTTCGGTCCAATCCACCACGAAGCAGCGGTAGTCGTCGGAGGCCGCCTGGTTCGGGAGGAAGCGGTCACCGGGAAGCACGTCGAGGGAGATTTCCGGGACGAAGCCCCCCCCGTGACCGGCGTGGGCAATGCCCATTCCGGTGACGGCACCGGGCCGCCCCTCCTCCTCATGTGCGGCGTGCTCGGCGTGCGTCCGCCCCTGATGGGCCCGCCCGTGCCCCGCATCCGGCCGATCACCCTCCGCCCCATGGAGGCCACCGCCTTCCGAATCACCCTTGGGGAAGCCGGCCTCCCGCCACCGGCGAACCAGCTCCAGATCCGCCGCCGAAAGGGAGATATCCCCCATGTACTCCTGATGCCCGGGCTCAGCGAGCCACGGGGGCATCTGACGCTCGGTGATCATGGCGGCTACCAATCGATGACGGGCGTACGTCTCTTCCGGATCCACCATGGACCACCCCGGCCCCTCGTCACCGTGGCAAGCCAGGCAGTTCTGGACCAGGAGGGGGCGGATCTGGGTGTAGTAGTCGGGATCGGCCGCGCCACCCGGAGGGTCATGGGAATCCGGTGTCGAAGCGCCGCCCATGAGACCGGCCATGAGACTGGCTACGGAGAGGGACACCGCTCCGGCAGCGGCGGCAAGGGAAGACCGGCGCATGAGCACCTCCCGCTGGGGTGGCAGGTAGAGGGGATGGGGTGCGGAGAAGGGACACCTGCCCGAAGGCTACGGCGCCCCTACCTCCGGAGCAAGCGGAAATCCGCCCACCCCACGGGCGCGTATCCTCAGCCGCCTACCGGTGCCTCAGCCTCAGCCGCGCACCGCCGCCACCCACTCCCCCTCACCCCCATCTCACCCCGTCACTCACCCCTCGTCCACAGTTCGGGAGAGCTCCCGGAGCATGGGGGTGAAGAGAATGCCCTGGATTCCCGCCGGTGTCTCGGGATTGCCCTGAATCACGAAGTTCTGATCCACATCGAAATCCACCAGGATCGTGTTCAGGGTGCCGGTCTCCGCGACGACGGCCCCGTTCAGATTCACCTTGATGCCGGTCTGGGCGCCACTGGGGATCTGCAGCCCCCGGGTGGTTGTCCCATCCCGGAAGGTGTACCCGTCGATGAGGGTGACCTCAGCGTCGGCCACGATCATGCGGAGCTGGTTGTAGACGCCGGCGGGGATCTCGACCTCACCGGTCATGTCCGCCGTGATTCCGTCGCGAAGGGTGAGGAGGTCGTACATAAGGGGCTCATCCGGGTCATTGAAGAGATCGATGAAGGGAGGACCCTCCTCCGGCTCCTGGTCTCCGGCGATGAGGTACACCCTGGAGATCCAGACCCAGGCTTCGGCGATGTAGTCAGCAGGGGCATCGGTGAGGAGGACCTGGACCAAGGCCTCACCGGTGAACCGTTCCTCACTGGCTGTGGACGATTCACAAGAGGCGATGAAGAAGAGGATCAGGGCCAATCCGGCGCCGAGGAGGAAGAAGCGTTTCATGGTCAGTACCTGTTTCGTTCAAGGGGTCAGAAGCTGCGCCATCGTTTAGTCAGCCCTCGGCCGGCGAGCCGAGGAGCGGCCATCCGGCCCACCTCAGGGCCGGGCGCCCATTCAGCCGGAGCCACCACCGGGAGGACCCGATGGCGGACCGGAAGGAGGGCCGGCTGGCGGGCCGGTCGGGGGGCCGGCTGGCGGACCCGAAGGAGAGCCGCCCCGGGGAGGTACGGGTGGGCCCGTGCGGCCCGGTGTGGGCACCGCAGCCGGGGGGCCGGTCTGGACCCCGTCGGGAGGCCCACGACGTGCGGGCACAGCGGTTCCGAAGGGAGGAGCAGCAGCGCCCGGCAGGTCAGCCAGCGCCGCGGGTCCCCGGGCCAGCGCCTCCCGGACCCGGGCAAGGGCGTGCTCCGGCACCGAACCCACCTCAACCAGATAGGCCAGAGCCGCCACAGCCACTGCCCGCTGCTCGGCGGGGGAGTTCACCGCAAGTTCAGCGAGCAGTGCCTCGCTGACCCCAGCGGCCAGTGCATCGGCCCCAACGCCAAGCTGGACCCCGTCCACACCGCCGGGAGCGTCAGCCATGGCACTCCGAGCTCTCATGAGTCCAGCGAGCCGCTGCTCCGTGGCCTGGGCGATCCGATCGGCGGGCACCCCCTTGGCCCGTCCCTCGGCGATCTTACTCTCCAGGAGCTCGGCAGGGATCCCCCGCTCCGCGGCCTGGGTCAGCGCCGCCTGCATCCGCGCCTCAGGGCTCTGTGCCGGCCCCACCTGAGCTGCCAGCGGGGCGGGCGTCAGGAGGGGTGCCGCAGGGAGACCGGGCAGAAGGGGGAGCCCCACCACCAGGACAGAAGGAAGTACCAGGCCGGTGAGTCGCCCGGGCCGGAGGAGCCGTCCAGTCCCGAGAGCCGGAGAACTCCGTTGGAAATTCGTGTTCATGGGAGTCATGGGTTCACAAGTGGGTATCGCCTGCCGTCATCCTGACTGAAATCCGCCCCCGTCGCTGCGATATTGGAGTCGAAGCCGCCGCGCCCT
>SKJY01000240.1 GCA_007121775.1 Gemmatimonadota bacterium | reverse complement strand
GGGGGGGAGACGCGGGCAGGGGTTCGGGGGCGGGGGCCTTCTTTCGATCGTCGTATACGGGGACCTCCGCAGTGCTTGACGGAATCATGCCATGGCCGGACGTTCACCGCGAGGGGCTTCCGGCTCCCAGCCTCGGGCCCCTGCACCTCAATCCCCCTCCTCCCAGAGCAGCCGTGCCCCCTCTCTCCCACCACGAGATCGTTGCCATTGTGGGCCCGCTGGCCCGCCAGGGGCGGCGTGTGGACCTGGACCGTTCGGACCGGCAGGAGCGGGTCCTGGTCTTCCACGAGCGCACCCATGGGCAGGCCGGGGATGACTATCCGGAGCTAGTGGAGTCCGTCACCCTCCGCACACCGCGCCCCGGGAGCTTCCACCTTAAGCGGACGCTGGAGGCGCCGGGAGGGATCGTGGCCCGAGCCGAGCTCTGGACCCGGTCCGTGGAGGATGGGGTTCGGGCCCTGGAAGCGCTTCCACCGGCCGCGCAGTTCCGCCGGGTCTCGGGAGGATGGGCCGCTTTCCACCACGCCCTGGATCCGGACCCGGAGGTCCCGCCCCGGATCCTGGGGGGAGAGGTGCGGGTGGCGGATCGCCTGGTGGAGCTGGATGCCGGAGGCGCTGCCGGACTCCCGGCGGACCTGAAGATCGCCGAACACCCTGACGGCGACGCCGACTTCCCCGACGACCTCCTGGCGGTTCTGGGCCGGGGATGGCGGCCCATGAAGCGCACCCCCACCGGATGGAAGAGCACGGTCCAGATCCCCAGGCGGGAACCCCGGAGATCGGAGCAGGTCAAGGCGCGCCTGCTCCGCACCGCCGAGCACCTGGAGGAGGTGTTCACGGCTTCGCCGGAGGCGTTTCACTCCCGGTTCCGGAGGCAGCGCTGGACGGTGCTCTGGTGGCGAAGTCTCTGGATCCAGATGGGTGTGCTCATCCTTGCGGTATCGCTCATCCTCTTCCAGAACCAGACCCTGGAAGACAGCCCGTGGCTCCGGATGTGGGTGCAGGTAGCGCCGGTCCTCCTCTTCGTGGGGACCTTCTTCTATTCGTCCCGGGACACCCGGGTTATGGAGCTGCCCCGGATTCCGGGACCCCTTCCCTTCCCAGCCTGGGAACGCACCTGACCCTTGCCCTAGCCTCAGGATGCAGGCGGTGCATGCCGATACTGAAAACCGCATTATCGATGCCATGATTTCAGCCACTTTTCGCGCCCGTCGTCCGTGAAGGACCTCTCCTCTCCTCCTCCTCTTGGAGGCTCCGTGGCCACGGGCCCCGAACTCGGCACCCTCGGGTACGCACGGCTGAGGGTCATCCCCCACGGGACTGGGCAGCCCCAGGACTTCCAGGTCGTGGAGGTGAACGCAGCGTTCAAGGCCTTTGCCGGGTGGGGGGAAACGGAGGACTCCGGGACGGTGGTGGAACGCTCCGTCGCCTCTGCCGCCTCGTCGCCGGAGTGGCTGGCCGTCTGCCGCAGGGTGGTCCGGGAGGCCCGCCCCGAGGCGGTGGTGATCCGAAGCAATCCCCCTGGCCGGTGGTACCGGATCCAGGTGGAGCGCCCTTCCCATGATCTGCTCCATGTCATGGTCCAGGACGTGACCCTCCGAAAGGAACTGGAAGCGGAGGTGGCGGTTCGCCTCGAGGAGCATCGGACCCTCCTGCAGCACATTCCCGGGGTGGTCTATCGGTGTCGTCACGATGCGGACTGGACGGCCATGGAGGTGAGCCAGGAGATCGAACGCCTCACCGGCTATCCTCCCGAGGAGTTCATCGGCAACGCCGTCCGGACCCTGGACAGCGTGGTCCACCCCGACGACCGGGCCAGGGTGGCGCAGGTCATCGGCGAGGCGGTGGATCGGCGGGAGCCGTGGTGCCTCGAATACCGGGTGGTGGGACGAGGGGGCCGGGAGACCTGGGTCCGGGAGCGGGGCCGTGCCATCCTGGATGAGGCGGGGACCGTAGCCCACACGGACGGGTTCGTACTGGACATCTCCGACTACCGTGGGGCCACGGAGCGGCTCCGGAGCCAACTGAGTTTCCAGGCCCTGGCATCAGCGGCCTCGGCCCGCTTCGTGGGCGCCGATACCCGGGAGCGGTTCCACGCCGCGGCCCAGCTCTGCCTCGCTGAGTTCGGCGAATTCTTCGGAGTGGACCGCACCTATCTCTTCGAGTTCCGGGCCGACCTCTCCAGCATGGACAACACCCACGAGTGGGTTGCCGAGGGTATCACTCCCCACATTCAGGACCTCCAGGGGCTCAAGGTGTCGGACCTTCCCTGGTGGAGTGCCCGGATCCTGGAGGGCCGACCCTTCTTCATCCCACGGGTCTCGGCCATGCCGGCCGAAGCTGCCGGGGAGCGGGAGATCCTGGAGGCTCAGGGGGTGCAGTCGGTCCTCTGCATCCCCACCCGGAGTCACGAGCGCACGGTGGTCGGCTTTCTGGGGATGGACGCAGTCCGAAGCCCCATGGGCTGGCCCGAACACGAAATCGCGGTTCTTCAACTCATGGCCGACACGGTGGGCACCACCGTCGCCCGCCTCCGCGGACTGGAGGAGCAGCGCCGGCAGGAGGAGCAGATCCGGTTCCACAGTGCCATCCTGGAGCACATGTTCGAATCGGTGACGGTGACGGATCCCGACGGCAACTTCACCTACCTGAACCAGGCGGCGGAGCGCCTTTACGGCTACTCCCTTGCCGAACTCACCCACCGGACCCCGAAAGAACTCAGCGCTGAGCCCACCGCCGAAGAGGATGAGCAGTCCCTCCTCACAACCCTGGCGACGGGACGAAGCTTCTCAGGCCAGTCCCTTCACCGGCGAAAGGACGGGTCCACCTTTCTTTGCGAGTTCTTCGCAGTCCCCCTCACCGATACCGACGGCCGCGTCCGTGCCCACATCGCCATCCAGCGGGACATCTCGGAGCGGGAGGCACTGCGCCGCCGCCTGGAAGAGCAGGAACGCCTCTACCGGAGCCTGGTGGAGTCGCAGAACGACCTCATCGTCCGTATTGATACTGAGCATCGCCTCACCTTCCTGAACGAAGCCCTCTGCCGCTTCCTGGGTCAGGAGGCGGAGGACCTCCTGGGCCAGTCCTTCTTCGGCCTCCTCTCCGACGACGAGGTGGATGCCACGCTGGAAGCACTGGAGCGACTGCGGACGTCCCCCGAACCGGTTCCGCTGGAGCAGGAGGTGGAGACGCCCGCCGGTCCCCGCTGGCTGGCGTGGGAGGTGACCGGGATCAGGGATGAGCACGGGAGTCTCGCGCAGGTACAGGCGGTGGCCCGGGACGTGACCGAGCTCAAGCTGGCGCAGCAGGAGGCGGAGGCGGCGAGCCAGGCCAAATCCGAGTTCGTCGCCAACATGAGCCACGAGATCCGGACCCCCCTGAACGGGGTGATCGGGTTCACGGAGTTGCTCCTGGACAGCCCCTTGAATGAGGTCCAGCGCCGCTACCTGACCCACGCCCACACGGCGGGCAAGTCACTTCTCGGGATCGTCAACGACATCCTGGACTTCTCCAAGATCGAGGCCGGGCAGATGGAGCTGGACCCGGCGGCAGTCGACCTCCGGGAGATCGCCGGGGAGGCGCTGGACATCATCCGCTTTCAGGCCGAAGGGAAGGGACTGGAATTGGTGCTGGACCTTCCCCCTGACCTGCCCTCTCTCGTACGTCTGGATCCCATCCGCCTGAACCAGGTGCTGGTGAACCTCCTGGGGAATGCGGCCAAGTTCACCATCAAGGGCGAGGTGGGGCTTTCCATCGTCTGGGACCGGTTGAATCCGGGCCGGGGGACCTTCACATTCAAGGTGCGCGACACGGGCATCGGGATCAGCCGTGAACAGCGCGCCCGTCTCTTCCACGCCTTCGCCCAGGCCGACAGCTCCATGACCCGCCGGTTCGGAGGAACGGGCCTGGGGCTGGCCATTGCCAGTCGACTGGTGGAACAGATGGGAGGTGGGTTGGAGGTGGAAAGCGCTCCCGGCGAGGGAAGCACCTTCTTCTTCACCCTACCGGCCGAGATCCTTCCGGAGGATGGAGGGGGAGGGCCGGGAGGAGCGCTCCCGGCGGCGGAACCAAGAACTCCAGTGCCGGTTCGGGTCTCTGAGTTCCACTCGGCCGGACCGGCTCCTCTTCCACGGGCTCCGCTGATCCTGGTGACTGAGGATGTGGCCATGAACCGGATCCTCATCAGGGGCATCATCGAGCGCCTTCTCCCCGGGAGCCGGCTTGTGGAAGCCCGGAACGGCCTGGAAGCCGTGGCGGCCTTTCAACTCTTCGGGGTCGACCTCATCCTTATGGACGTGCAGATGCCCGAGATGGACGGGACCGAGGCGACCCGGAGAATCCGTGAACTGGAGCGGACCCGGAGAGTGACCGTGGCCGGTGGACGAGGGTGGTGGGCACGCACCCCCATCGTGGCCCTCACTGCCGGCGCCACCGTGGAAGAGAAGGAGCGGGCCATGGCCAGCGGCATGGACCACTTCCTCACGAAGCCTGTGGAGCCCCGGCACCTTCGGGAGGTCCTGGAGCGCTACCTTTCCTCCGGGAGGTGAGCGTCCTATCCATGCCCTACGGCTGTACCCATCATCATGAGACCATCATCGACCCAGAAGGCTCTACAGGACTCGCTGGCCGAGAAGGAGGGGCGGTTCCAATCCCTGGTCAGCAATATCCCGGGAGTGGTGTACCAGTGTCGGCCCGAGCCGGACTGGACCCTGCTCTTCGTAAGCGATGAGGTTGAGCGCCTCACCGGATATCCCGCCCAGCAATTCACCGGAGGAGGGGGGCAGGGCTTCGACGCCATCATCCATGGAGACGACCTGAGGCGGGTCCGACGGGAGATCCTGGAGGCTGTGGAGGCGCTTCGTGCCTGGGAGGTGGAATACAGGCTCCTCCCTGCCGGCGGCGGCACCCTCTGGGTCCGGGACCGGGGACGAGCCCAGCGGGACCCATCGGGGGCCGTGGCGCACCTGGACGGCCTGATCCTGGATGTGACGGCAGAGCGCGAAGCACACAGAAGGCTCAGGACCCGCCTGAGCCTGGAGCAGGTGGCCGCCAAGGCTTCATCGCGGTTCCTTTCGGCCACCACGACGGATCAGTTCTCGGAGGCGGTGGAGCGGACGTTGGCGGATCTCGGTGTCCTCCTCTCCGTCGATCGGGGATACCTCTTCCGGGTCAGCCCGGGGCTTTCCCGTATGGAGAACACCCACGAGTGGTGTGCTCCCGGGCTCGAGCCCCGCAGAGATCAGCTCCATGATCTGGCAACGGAGGCAATCCCGTGGGCCCGGGATCAACTCATGACGGGCAAACCCCTCATCATTCCCGATGTCTCGACACTTCCCTCCGAGGCGGCGGCGGAGAGGGAGCTGTTCGTCGCCCAGGGGGTCCGCTCCATGGTCAACGTGCCCATCCGCAGCTCCGACGGCAGGTTTGTGGGCTTCGTGGGATTTGACGCCGTCCGGCGGACTCTGAACTGGCGGGACGAGGAGGTGGCCATCCTCCGGGTCCTGGCTGACACTGTGGGGGCGGCGCTGGGTCGACTCCGGAACGAGGAGCGTCTGAAGGAGGCAAAGGAAGCTGCAGAGGCCGCGTCCAGGGCCAAATCCCGGTTTCTGGCCGACCTTAGCCATGAGACCCGTTCCCCCCCCACCGAGGTGACCGGTCTGGCCGGATCTGGTGATATGGTGGGCGGACTGTCCCGACGGCCTGCCGCGTCCTTCGGCACCCGGACCGTTCTGGTGGCCGAGGACGTGGGGATGAACATGCTCCTGATCCGGAGCCTGATCCAGGGCATCATGCCCGGGGTCCGTGTGGTGGAGGCCCTGGACGGCGCCGCCGCCGTCCAGGCCGTCCTGGATGGGCCTGTGGATCTCATCCTCATGGATGTACAGATGCCCGAGATGGACGGGGTTCAGGCCACGCGGAAGATCCGGAAGTTGGAGAGGGGCACCGGACACCGGACCCCCATTGTGGGTCTCACTTCCGGAACCACCCGGGATGAGCGGAAACGGGCCATGGAGAGCGGGATGAACCACGTCCTCACCAAGCCCATCGACGCAGCGGAGCTGGAGGAGGTGCTCAGGCTCCACTTGGAGGTGGACAGGCCCTAGTTCCGCCCTAGCTCTGTTCCGGTGATCCTGCCCCTCTCCACGCCGCCAGGACCCGCGCTTCCTTCTCCGGATCCAGGCCGGCCCTGAGTTCCTGCCTCTCTGCCGGCTGAGCCCGGAACCACTCCAGGGTGTCGGCAGCAGTGACGGCCAGGGGGCGGAAGGTGAGACCGGCCTCCACGGCCCGATCGACCCGGGCCCGGGAGATGGCGGCGTCAGGTCCGAACCAGGTGGTCATCTCGGACCATGGCCTCACCTCCTGCTCCGACAGGAAGGGGGCGGGGACCCACTTGAAGCCAAGCTCCAGATCTCCCGGGAGGGCGGCTCGGATCCCGTGGAGTTGCTCCGCCATGGTGAGGGTCGCCCGGGGGCCGGTGCCATTGAATATCCCGGTGGTCCCCTCTTCGGCCAGGCGCACCGTCCACTCCATGAGATCCCGGACATCGATGACCTGCACTGGGTCCCGTCCGTCGCCCGGGGCCAGGATCTCTCCTCCCCGGGCGATGCGCACCGGCCAGTACGTGAATCGATCGGTGCGATCGCCGGGGCCCACGATGAGGCCGGGGCGGACGATGGTGGTCCGGTCCTCGCCGAACCAGCGTAGGGCTTCGTCTTCGGAGGCCGCCTTCATGGGCCCGTAGAGGCGGCCGGACTGTGCCTGGTAGGCGTCCGGGGTCACCTCCAAAGGGTCGCCGCCTTCGTAGCGGAGTCGCGGCGAGCCCTCATGGATCTCGGTCTGACCGGCGGTATCGTACACCGAAAGGGTGGAGATGAAGAGGTACTGGTCGGTCCGGTCATGGAGGATCTCCCCCACATCCCGGACCCAGAACGGCAGGGTGGTGGGGTTGTCCAGGACCACGTCCCAACTCCGCCCCTGGAGTGCCCCCAACTCCGACACGTTCCGGTCGCCGGTGATCTGCTCCACCTCAGGTGGGAGTTCGGCCTCGCTCACCCCCCGGTTCAGCGTGGTGACCTGGTGCCCCCGGGCCACTGCGTAGCGTATCTGGTGCGGGCCCACGAAGCCCGTCCCCCCCAGGACCAGGATACGGAGGGCTCGCGGCGCTGGGGACACATCCGGGAGGCCCCGGTAGGTGGGGCCGGACATGGAGTCCAGGCCTCGAGCCTCCGGTGCGAGAGCGCCGAAGGCCAGACCGCCGGCCGCGGCCGAGGTGACTTGGAGGAAGGTACGGCGGTCGGGGGCCATGGAACATCCGGGGACAGGCGTGGAGGGGTCGCGAGGTTCACGGGCAGATCAGGAACCGTGCCTTCCGGATCAACCTTACTGCCGCATAGTGGAAAGATATGGCGGGACGGGGTCGAGGACCATCCGCTAGGAAGAAAGGCTCGACCGGGATCTGAAACCACCGTACAATACAGATTACCGAGGAATACACACTGATTTCGTCAGCCCCCCAGGTTACGGAGCTTCAGGGACCCGAAGAGGGGTGCACTCCCGCCCGGAGCGACTGGGATCCGTATCGCTGTGGATCCGGTGCAGCCTGAAAGACCTTACCCTCGTTTTCGAATTGGCTGAACCTGTTTCCCCCCAAGAATTGGAGGTGATCGTGGCGACCGTGTGTGCCTGGTGCGGGAGCCGGATGCCGGTTGAGGGGGGTACTGCTCACGAACCCGCAGCACATGAAGGCGAGGATGGGCTGGGCGGTGTATCCCACGGGATATGTGCGCGGTGTGTCGCGGACATGGGGATCATTCCTATCGAAAACCTCGCCACCTTCGACCGGAGCCGCTTCGATGAGCTTCCCTTCGGCATCATTGAGGTGGACCGGGATGGTCGAGTTCTGACCTACAACCGTTGGGAGGAGGAGTTGGCAGGACGGCATCGCGAGGAGACGCTTGGAAAGCTCTTCTTTTCCGAGGTGGCGCCATGCACAGGGGTTGCCGAGTTCGAGGGACGGTTCCGGAGCATGGTGGCTCGGAACGAATCAAGGCGAGAAGAGCTCGATTTCGTTTTCCGCTTTCCGGGGGAAGAACGCCTGGTGAACATCAGTCTGACCTGGGATCCCCGGTGGCAGCGCGGCTTCATTCTCGTGCGCGCTTCTCAGTGAGCTCGCCACTCAATTCCCGGTACCCGCCCCGGATAGCTCAACCTGCTCCAGATCGTAGGTGAAGAGTTCCACGAGGAGGCGGGCAGGCCCGTCTCGTTCGAAGTCGATCTGCCAGCTCCCGTCCACGCCCTGGTGGGGGAAGGACCGGGGGATGACGGAGGGGCTTCCCGGGCCGGTCTCGAAGGTCTCATCGAAGACCGTTCCGTCGGGGGCCGTGGCCACGATCCGGTACCGCCCCGGCTCCTCCTCCACCCCCAGGTTCCAGACGGCGAAGCTCAGGGTCCCATTCGCGGATCCGCTGGCCACCTCATGGGTCGATGAGGACCGCCCGCTCCCAGGCACCCCATCCGAGGAACGTTCCCCGGGGCCCATGGCCATGTAGCCCAGTCGGATCCGGTTCATGGCCCGGACCGGGCCCGCATAGCCGGTTCCGTGCTCCAGAACGCGGAACCCCAGTCGGAGTCGCTCTTCCTGGAATTCGGTGATCATCCCCCTACGGGCGTCATAGACCAGATCAATCTGGTTTTCGCCGGTGAAGCTGACCCAGGCCCGGTCCCCTTCCACCCCGGTGACCTGGGCCATCACCGCATTCCCGTGGAAGTCCGCTTCCCAACTGGCGCCCTCTTCCAACGGGAAGCGCAGGGCCTCGAAGTCGTCCCACATGACCCGCCAGGAGAGGGTGGCCAGATCCAGATCCCCCAGGGGTGGGACGTGGACCAGGAGGAAGTCGTGGTGGAAGTCGTCAGGGACAATCCCCAGCGTTGCGGTGCCACCCTCCACCTCGGTGACCACCAGGGTCGCCTCGAAGGTGGCTCCCACCAGCGCCGGATCCACCTCCATCCGCCACCACTCTCCCACCTGGAGGTTGGGGGGCTCGGCCAGGGAGCGGGCCGAGATCTCACCGGCACTGGCTCCGTCAGGCGCGTCGCACCCCACGAGGGTGGTGATGGCCAGGAGGCCGCCGGTGGCCAGGGCCGCTGCGCTCAGATTCAGACGGAGAGCGGAAATGGGATGCATGGAATCGACCTGGCGCCTATGGCCTGGCTGTGGGGGGGTAGCGGGATGAGGCAGGAGAAAGTCCGTGCCGTGGTGCTCCCCGTCAAGGTGGACGCCTGTGGGGGGAGGGAGCGGCACCCTCCCTTCCCCGCTCGACCAACAGATAGAGGGAGGGGGTGGTCACCAGGACGAAGAGGGTCGAAGCCAGAAGTCCCCCAATCAGGGCGTAGGTAAGGGCGTTCCAGATGGTGGCGTCGGCGGTGCGGGTGAAGAGGACCAGGGGGAGGAGCCCCAGGACGGTGGTGGCGGTGGTCATGAGGATGGGACGGACCCGGTCTAGCGTGCCCCGGATCACCGAATCCACCAAAGACAGGTGCCCCGCGGCCCGGGTGCGGTTCACCTGGTCCACCAGGAGGATGGCGTTGTTCACCACGATCCCCCCCATCATGATGACACCAATGCGGGCCTCCCTGGTGAAGGAGGCACCGGTATAGAAGAAGATGAGGAAGACCCCGATGAGAGCCATGGGGACGGCCAGAAGGACCACCGCCGGCTGTCGTAGCGACTCGAAAAGGGCGGCGGTGACCATGAACACGAGTCCCAGTGCCACCATGAGGACCAGCGCCATCTGCTCCTCCTCCTGGCTGGAGATCCGCCAGGGCGTCCGCTCCTGGATGGAGTAGCCCACAGGAAGGACGGTGGCGGCGATGGCCTCGTCCCGGACCAGGTCCCCGAGCCGCCGGGGGCCCCGGAACTCGTAGGCGATGGTCCGCTCGTACTGCTGGTTCTCCCGACGGATGGTGGTGGGGATCCGCCGCTCGTCCACTTCGATGAGATCGCCCAGGGGGATGCGGGCACCACGGGAGGTGGTGATGATCCGCTCTGAGAGACTCTCCACGTCGGCCTCCCGGAACCCGGCCAGCTTCACCTCATAGCGGATCGCCTCCTCCCCCACCCGGAGAAGCCCGGCTCCTTCCCCCCCTCGCAGACTGGCATTCAGCAGGCCCGAGACCTCTCCCACCGTCACCTGATGCCGGTCGGCGGCGGCCCGGTCGATGCGGGCCACGAACTCGGTGGCCCGGTCCCGACCGAACCCGGCGGTGGCATTCGTATCCATCTCGGCGACCCGGGACTGCCGGGACAGCCGCTCTCCCAGATCCTCGGCGATCTCCCCCAGACGTTCGTAGTTGTAGCCCAGAAGGGTGATGCGGTAGTTGGGCGCCGCTCCGCCCCCACCCATCCCGAAGGCGGGACCCATTCCGATGACCCGGATGGAGACGCCGGTGAACCCCAGCGAGAAGGCCCGAAGCTGCTCCTCGATCACCAGGGGGACGGCGGTGAACTCAAGCTCCTCGGGGAAGTAGACGGCCAGGGTCCCGCTGGTCCCCTGGACCCGGGAGACGAAGCGCTCCACCTCGGGCATGCGGGCGGTTCGGTCCTCGAAGCGGCGCAGGAAGTGGTCGACCCGGTCCAGATCTGCGCCTCGGGGGAGGGTGACCGAGACCTGGATCCAGGATCTCTGGGGGAAGCCCCCTCCACCCCACACCGCCTGGGTGTTCACATGGTTCGTGAAGAGCCACCACCCTCCGGCGAAGCACCCGGCCGCCACCACCACCGTGACCCAGGGCGCCCGGAGGGTCGCCTCCAGGAGTCCGGCGTAGAAGCGCACGTAGAGGGGGGGGCGGTTCCGGTCGTAGGTGGGGAGAAGCGAGACCGGGCTCCCGCCCCCCTCCAGCCCCACACCCTGAGGTGCCATCCCTGTCGCAAGCGTCCCTGTCGGAGGTGTCACTGTCGGAGGTGTCACTGTCGGGGGCGCTTTCATCCGGGGGAGGATCCTGGCCGCCAACGCCGGAATGAAGGTGAAGGCCACGAAGATGGAGGCCACGAGCGTCAGCCCCACCACCATGGCCAGGGGGAGGTAGTAGATCCGGAGCTCTCCCTGGAGGTAGAGGAAGGGGAGGAAGACGATGCAGGTGGTGGCGGTGGAGGCCAGGATAGGGAGCACCACTTCCCGGGCACCCTTCTCCGCCGCCTCGTCCGGCGCCTCACCGTCCTGCCACCTCCGGTAGATGTTCTCCAGCACGACGATGGAGTTGTCCACGATGAGCCCGAACCCCAGGGCCAGCCCCATGAGGGTCAGGAGATTCAGCGATAGCCCCCCGAAGTAGACCAGGTTCAGGGCGATGAGAATGGAGAAGGCGATGGTGGCGAAGACAACGGCGGCGCTCCGGAGCGAGCGGAGGAAGGCAAAGAGAACGAAGAAGATGACCACCGCCGCCGCTCCGGCGCGGTTCCGAAGATCGGAGATCTGGGTTCGGATCTGCTCGCTCTGATCCAGGTTCAGGATCACCTCGCTCCCCGCCGGGTGCAGCCCCTCCAACTCCTCCACACGCTCCTTCACCCGATCGGCGAGACGCACGATGTTGGTGCCTCGGGTGTTCACGACCCGGAAGCTCACCGCCGGCGAACCGTTGATCCGGAAGTACGAGGACGGCTCCTCGAAGGTGTCCCGTACCACCGCCACATCATCGATCCGGAGGGGCGTTCCCCAGTCTCCCGGGAGGAGGGTCGAGCGGAGTTCGGCCACGTCCCCTGGACGGGTCCGGATGGTCACCGCCCACTCGGCATCGCCGGACCTCACCGCGCCGGCGGCCCGGGCCAGATCAAGCTCCCGGAGCGCCGCCATGACGGAGGCGGGCTGAAGCCCCAGGGCCCCTACCGATTCCGGATCCAGCTCCACCTCCAGAAGTCGCCGACGCCCGCCCTCCACAACCACCTGCCGGACCCCATCGATGCGGAGGATCTCCGGGACCACCACATCCTCCAAGTGGAGGCGAAGGGCCTCCAGGAGGAGGGGACCGGTAAAGGTGTATTCCAGGAAAGGCTGGCTGGCCTCGGTTTCGAACTCCCGGGGCACGTAGGGTGTGATCACCGGGGGACCGAGCCCGGCCGGGAGATCGGGCTCCAGCGCCGCCAGGCGTTCCGTGAGTTCCAGGCGGGTGAAGTCCATGTCCACATCCCGATTGAACTCCACCTGGATCCCGGCCCGTCCCTCCTGGGTGGTGGAGGTGATCCGCTCCACCCCCCGGACCCGCTGGATGGCCGCCTCCACCGGGGCGGTGGCCTGGGCCTCCATGGTCTCCGGCGAAGCTCCGGGCCACTGGAGGGAGATGGTGAGCTGGGGGAAGCTGGCGTCAGGGAGGAGTTCCAGGGGAAGATTTCGCCAGGCGGCGATCCCCAGGAGAGCCAGGGAGAGGTAGACCATGGCCACGGCCACTGGCCGGCGGATGGCCAGGCGGATCATGATGGCCCCGCCCCGAGGGGGTTCTCCCCTCCCCGGAGGTCCTCCAGAACCGAGAAGAGGACCGGAACCACGATAAGGGTGAGGAGGGTGGCCACCAGGAGCCCTCCGATGACGGCAATGGCCAGGGGCGCCCGCAGATCGGCGCCCCGCCCGATCCCCAGGGCCATGGGCAGGAGTCCCAGGGCCGTGGTCACCGTGGTCATGACGATGGGGCGGAAGCGGACCCTCCCTGCTTGCACCACCGCCTCCCGAACCCCGAGCCCCCGGGCCCGGCCACGGACGATGAAGTCCACCTTCACGATGGAATCGTTCACCACGATCCCCACCAGGATCACCATCCCAATGAGGGACATGGTGTTCAGCCCCTGGCCCGTTACCAAAAGGGCCAGGATCGCCCCCACCAGGGCCAGGGGGACGGCGGCCAGGATGGTGAAGGGGTGGACCAGCGACTCAAACTGCCCTGCCAGGATCATGAAGACCAGAATCAGCGCCAGGGCGAAGGCCAGCCCCAGGTCCCGGAATGAGCGCCGCATCTCCTCGTTCTCGCCGCCCACCTCCACCTGGAGCCCCGGCGGCGGAGACCCGGCCAACGCCACCGACTCTACCTGCTCGATGGCCCGGCCCAGACCGCCAAACGCCACATCCGCCAGGACGGTGACCACGCGACCCTGATCTTCCCGACGGATCTGGGCCGGTCCCAGCGTCTCCTCCACCTGAACCAGCTCCCGAAGGGGGATTCCGGCCACCTGGAGCCGCTCCAGCGTGTTCCGATCGTGACGGAGTTCATCGGGAAGCCGGACCATGACCCGGACCTTCCGGTCGAAGGTGATGAACTCCGTCGCCATCATCCCCCGCATCCCGTGCTCCACCGCCTCCGCCACGTCTCTGGCCCGGAGGCCGAAGCGGGAGGCTTCGTCCCTGAGGATTTCCACCGCCAACTGGGGGTGACCACGCTCGGTCCCCACCCGAAGATTGGTGAGGCGGTCGGCCCCGGCGAGCCGCTCCACCAACTCCTCGGCGTGGTCCAGTGCCCGCTCCAGATCCGGACCGCGGATCCGAATGGCGATGGCGGCCTCCCCCCCACCGAGGAGCTGCCCCAGGGCAGTGGCCTGGCCGGTGCGGAGGGTGACGGTTCCTGCCGGTACCGTGGCGGCCAGGGGAGCCCGAAGCCGGGCCAGCACCGGGTCCGTGGGGGCCCCGTCCCTGAGTCGGACCTGGAACTCGGCGGTGTGGAGCCCCGATGGATCGTCGGAAGAGGCCAGGCGCCGGGAGTCCCTCCCCACATGGGCAAAGACCGCGGCTATGGCCGGGTCGTCCAGGAGGAGGGCCTCCACCCCTCGGGCCACCTCATCGGTCCGGGCCAGCGCCGTCCCCTCGGCCAGCTCCACATGGACCTCGAAGGCCCCCTGGTCCACGGGAGGAAGGAGGTCCCGCTCCAGCGTCAGGCCCACCGCCAGCGTTCCCAGAAGCGCCGCACCCGCCAGCCCCAGCACCATGGCTCGGCGATCCAGCGACCACTCCAGGGACCGGTGATACTGGGCTGTGAGCCGCTGGAATCCTGCATCGAAGGTCGCCAGGGGCCGGGCGAAGAGGAAACGTCCCACCTGGCGAAGCCCACTCCACCAGAAGGTCAGGAGCTGCCGGACGACCCCGGGGGGGCGACCGGACGGGTCGGTGTGGAACCGCGCGGCCCAGGCCGGAAGGAGGGTGAGGGCCACAAGGAGCGAGGCCAGAAGGGAGAAGGCCACCGTGAGGGAGAGATCACGGAAGAGCTCACCGGCCACACCCTCCACGTAGATGATGGGGAGGAAGACGGCGATGGTGGTAAGGGTGGAGGCGGTGATGGCGCCGGCCACCTCCCCGGCGCCGCGAGCCGAGGCCTCCCAGGGATCGCCGTCGGCCTCCAGTGACGCCAGCTGTGAGGCCCCCTCCGACACAGGATGGACTCCGCCTGCCTCCCCTTCCCTTCCGTGTCGGAAGATGTTCTCCAGGACGATGATGGAGTTGTCCACCAGCATCCCGACCCCCAGGGCCAACCCGCCCAGGCTCATGATGTTGAGGGAGACCCCTGCCAGCCCCATGAGGATGAAGGTGGCGACGACCGAGATGGGGATGGCCAGCGCCACCGCCACGGGATAACGAGGCTCCCGGAGGAAGAGGAAGAGGACCAGGAAGGCCAGGGCGCCTCCCAGGATGAGGGCCGAGACCACGTTGTCGATGGACTCGGCGATGAAGCCTGCCTGGGAGTGGGCCACATCCAGGGTGACCTGGGGGAACTCGGCCCGCAGGAGGTCCAGGACCTCGTCCACCAACCGAGCCACCTGCACGGTGTTGGCGGCCGATTCCTTGAAAAGGAGGAGTCCCACCGACTCCCGACCGCCGTACCGGGCCAGTGATTCCCGGTCGGCAAATCCGTCGGTCACCCGGGCCACGTCCCGAAGGTGTACCACCCGGCTCCCGCCCCCCTCCACCGCCGTTCGGCCCACCACCACGTCGGGAATCTCCGCCACGCTCCGGAACTCGCCCAGAGTCCTCAAGGGGAAGCGGGACCTGCCCTCCAGGATCGTTCCGCCTGCAGCCTGGTGGTTGGCCGCCGCCAGCGCCTCACTCACCTGGGCGATGGAGATCCCCAGCGACTCCAGGCGCTCCGGATCCACTTCCACCAGGATCTCCCGCTCCAGCCCACCGGTCACCGCCGCCTGGGCCACCCCGTCCAGCTGTTCGAGACGCCGCCGCAGGACGTTCTCGGCCAGCTCCCTGAGCTCCCATAGGTCGTCTCCGGCCACCGAGATGACCATGATGGGCTCGGAGTCGGGATCCACCCGGAGGATCTGGGGGCGGCCTGACATCTCCGGGAGTTGGCCGCGGAGATTGTCCAGCCGCTCCCGGGTGTTGAGCATGGCGAAGTCCATATCCGTGCCCCAGGCAAACCGGAGGTTCACCTGGCTCACCCCGTCCCGGGAGGTTGAGGTCACGGATTCGACCCCTGGCACCGAGGCCACCTGACGCTCGATGGGCTCGGTGATCTGCCGCTCCATCTCGGCGGGGGCCACCTCCGGGTAGGAGGTCACCACCACCAGCCGGGGATAGCTCACATCCGGGAGGAGGTCCACCGGGAGGCGAGTGAAGGAGATGACCCCCAGGAGGATGACGGCGAGGAAGAACATGGCCACGGCCACGGGCCGCCGGACCGCCAATCTGGAGAGGGGCATGGTCCTAGCTCCCGTCCCCCGGATCCGCCGGGGCCTGGAGAGACACCCGCGGGTCCGAAAGGGACTCATCCAGGAGCGCCTCCAGCTCCCGGCGACCCCGCTCCACCGAATACCGGGCTGAGAGGGCCTGGCGGCGGGACTCCGCTGCCCGCGCCTGGGCCTCCCGGAGCTCCAGATAGGAGAGGCGCCCCAGGCGGTACGCCTCCCGGGCCAGCTCCACCTGCTCCTCGGCCAGGGCGGTCCGACGCTCCTGGGTACGAAGCGTGCGGGCGGCGCCTTGAAGCTCCCTCACAAGGGTCCGGACCTCCCGCTCCACCTCGGCCCTCGCCTCCAAGAGAGCGTCCTCCCGGTTCCGGAGATCCACCTCACCGCGCCGCTGTTCGGTTCGGCGATTCAAGTAGAGCCCCAGATCGGGGAAGCGCACGGAGAGGCTGACGGCCCGGTCCCATCCGGCATCGGGGCGGAGGTCGAAGAAGGCGTCGGATCCCTGAACGAAGCCTTGCCGGGTGGTTCCGGCAGAGAAGGTCAGGGTGGGGAGCCACCGGGCTCGATTCCGGGAGAGGGCACCGGCAGACGCCCGGCGCTGGGCTTCCGCCTGCACGATCCGGGGACTCACCTCCCGTCCCCGGCGGACCAGGGCCTCCTCATCCAGCCCCTCGGGCTCCAGGGGTCGGAGCGGCTCGGGCTCCACCTGGAAATCCCCGAGATCGGGATCTCCCATGAGGGTCCGAAGGGCCAGGCGAGCGCTCTCAAGCTCGGTTCGGCTGCGCTCCAGCGCATCTTCCTGCTCGGCCACCTCGAGCTCCATGGAGACCAGATCGATCCGGTCACGCCGGGCCAGGGCGTAGAGGCGCCGGGCCAGATCCCGATTCTCCCGGGCCACCTCCAGGAGTTCCTCTTCCAGCTCCAGCGCCTGGGTCCGCTCCTGGACCTCAAGGAAGGCGGAGGCGACCCGAGCCTTCAGCTCCCTACCCTGAACCGTTGCTCCCGCCTCACGGATCCGGGCCGTCTCGTCAATTCCGCGGAACTGGAAGAACTCCGCCAGATCCACCGTGACGAACAGCCCCAGCCGCTGCTGGGTCCGGGAGGTATGGATGGTCCCGGGGTCTTCCCGTTCCGTCACCTCACCGAAGAACCCCTCGGCCACCCGCTGGCGATTCCAGGCCATGGAGGTGGTGAGGAGGTCCACCTGTGGCTGGGGGAGAAGGTTGAGCCACAACTCCCGCCGGTCCAGGGCGCTGAGTTCCAGCTCGCGAAGCGTCTGCTGGTATGCGGGATTCTGGCCCAGGGCCCTGGTCACCGCCTCATCCAGAGTGAGGCGGACCGGCTCCTGGCCCATGCCCGGTTCCTGACTGATCCCCGGCTCCTGGCCCATGCCCGGCAGGGGGCAGGCCGCCACCAGGATGAGGGACGCGACGAGCGCTGCCGGCAGCCTCACGGACTCCCCCTCGGCTCCCCGTCCAACTGGATGCGGGTCTGGTGAGCCAGGTAATGGTGCCCATCCACCAGCACGACCTCTCCCGGCTCCAGCATACTCGTGGCGTCGTTGGCCACGATCTCCACATGGGTCTCGTTGCGGAATCCGGTGGTGACGTAACGCCACTCGGCCTCCCCTTCCCCCTGCTCATTCAGCCCTGAGGCCATGAACACCACCTCCCGGCGATCCCGCTCCACCACGGCGGAGCGGGGCACCAGGATGCGGTCCAGGTAGGGGCGCGCGTCCACGGCTACCCGGGCGTACATGCCGGGACGGATCCGGTGATCGGGGTTCGGGAGGGTCAGAGTCACCCTGGCACTCCGGGTCTCGGGATCCACCAGGGGATTCACGGACCGGACCACCCCCACGAAGGTCTCTCCGGGGAAGGCGGCGAAGGTGATGGAAGCCCGCCGCCCGGGCTCCAGGAGCGCCACCTCCGACTCCAGGGCGTTCACCTCCACCCGGATGGGATCCAACTCCACCAGGGTGAGCACCTCGTCGCCGGCGGAGAGGTAGGCGCCCTCCACCGCATGGAGGTCCGCCACCCGCCCCTGGAAGGGAGCCCGGATCCGGGTCCACTCCATCTGCATCCGGGCCTGCTCCATGTTCACTTCGGCCTGATTGAGGCCGCTGTTGGCACGGACAATCCGCTCCCTCTCCCTCCGCCCTTCCTCATCCAGGAGGTTCTCGACTCCGGAAAAGAGCATGCGTTCCTCGAACTCCACCTGGGCGGACAGGAGTTCGGACTCGGCCCGGGCCCGGTCCATGGCCACTTCCGAAGTGTCCAGTTGCACCAGGAGCGTGCCTTCGTCCACCAGATCGTTCTCCTGGATCCGGACATCTTCGACGAGACCGGAGGTGCGGGTCGCCACCCGGCTCATGCGGTTGGCTACGGCCTGCCCGGAGGTGGCCACCCGAACCCACAGGGTATCCTGAACCACCAGCTCTCCGCGCACCACCTGGGCCCCGGCGAACTGGAGGGCTCCCTCCGCCGTCACACCCTCCGTATCGGGGAGTTCGGTGCGCTGGGTTCCACCATCCGGGTCGGCGGTCAGGAGACGCCACCCCACCCCGGCCCCCAGCACAACCAGAATGATGAGGACGGTAAGTAGACTGAGAATACTACGGGAGAGGGCCATGGGACCTCCATGGTGTCCGTGGTTGGAGCCTCCAGCGAATGGAGCCCATCAATTGGGCGCTCCGCTCCAAGAAAAGCTCAAAGTAGGGGCCCCGATCGTGTTCCCGCCATAGCTGGATGGGACCTATTGCCTCCCTGTTGCCCACGATGCCGCCTCCTTCCAATCCCCCCCTTAGCCCCACCGGGCAGGTCGCTTCACGGATCAGAAGGGAACTATCGACCAGTTGCACACGCCGCGATCTCGGGCGTAGCAGCTGTGCGACTTGAGATCACCTCGGGGGCATAGCGCCTGAAATAGGCGTTCTCCCCCCTTGGATCACGGGACGTTCCCCGACGCCCCTTTGGGTTGCCCCACCGCTGTAGTGTTCAGGCGCTGGAAGACCAGGACCTGGGCACGGAGGACAGCCGCCTTCGACTGCTTCACGGAGCAGACTGCCGGAGGTCCGTGCGCTTCTGCTGGATGATGCGGCGCCCGGCGTTCGACACCAGCCGGTTCATGCGACGCGACAGCTCCGGATTCCGGAAGTCGAGCTTCTCGACCACGATCCGGCCGGGTCGCTGGACTCGGACTACCCGGTTCAGCACACGGTTGATCTCGGTGCGCAGGAAGCCTCGCATCTGCCGGACGTACCGGTCGTAGCGTGGGCTCCTGGTCCGAAGGCCGCGGCTCTGTCGATAGGCAGCCAGCCGGCTGATTCGCTGGTCGTAGGCGCGAAGCTGACGAAGGAAGCTCTGTCCGAGGAGGTCGCCCTGATCGGTGGCGAAAAGCGTGCGAAGCCCGGAGTCCAGCCCGATCTCTTCACACCGGAGCTTCGCGGCCCGCTGGTCGATGACCATGTTGATCCCCGAGAGGTCGGGCCGGCGATGCCGGGCCAGGACCGCCCGCATGACCTGTCGAGCCAGGCGGCGGGTCGCCTGCGGGATCTCCGCTCCGTCCTTCATGACGAGGGGCTCGCGCCCGAACCAGGCCTTCCAGCGATTCACGAAGTGGAGCTGATGCCGGGTCTCGGCCGGTAGGCTGGAGCACTCGATAATCTGCGAGAACTCGTTCTGGCGGTTGGAGAGATAGGAGTCCAGGATCCCTGCGACCTGATACCGCACCATCTGAAGCCGGTTGGCAGCGCCGACGATTTGGGCCAGATCGGACTCGTTCGTGCTCCGGTGGTTCTTGTTGAGGCTGCCCGTCTCGAAGAAGAGCCGCCACTGCTCACGGCCGACCCGGACGGCACACGTCCGCCAGGCCCGGAGCAGGTCGAAGACCTTTCGCTCCTTGCCGGCGTTCATGCCGTGACCCAGCAGATCCGTTCGCAGGACGTCGTTCATGCCACCAGGGTACCGTACGCAAGCGGCGCGCGGGAAAAGCGCACCATGAGGGCCAGGTTCTCGAGCACGGCACCCGCCCTCTCGTTCCAACGGAAGGCGGTCTCGGCCGGAAGTTCATCCGTCACGAGGATCGCGTCGTTGTGCATACTCTCGCGAACGGAACCTCCGAGGGCACCCTTCGTGTGGCTCGGTACGAGCCGCGGAACGACGCGCCCACCTCGCTCTACAGCGACGAAGACGCACGCCCTGTCGGTTGCGCGTCCCTGCTTTCGTTTCGGACGCTGATCCTTCGGCAGAAGCTTCTCCCGGGGCACCTTCCGCGGTCTTCCGCCCACGTAGGTCTCGTCGAGCTCGTTGTGATCAGGTACATCGCGATGAGCCAGGTCCGGAGAGGGAGTTTCGTGTTGTGGAGCGCCGTGCCCGAGGTCACGGAGTAGCGATGCCGGCAGTCGAGGCAGGTGTACTGGCCCGGCCTGGTACGCAGCGGCGAACTGCGGCGCACGACGCCGCATCGAGGGCAGACCGGCCCCTCGGGCCAGCGCGCCTCCTCGGGGCCAGCGTCTCGCTGCGGATTCCGTCGCGTACTTGCGCATGAGCGTGTGTAGTTTCATGGCCCAGCGTACCCATCAATACCCGAATAGACTCCGCATACGCAACAGGGCGATAATTCCGGATCAGAATACCTCCATGTCATCCAGATCGGCGGCGAGTTCCTCGTGGATCCACATCTGCATGCCAAGGGGTCGCAGGCCGGCGGCCTCGAAGGAGGCTCTGTACCACTCGGCCGGTCGCCGATGGAATCCATCCCGATCTCCCTCGACGGGATCCCCATCTGTGAACACCTCGAGGAACGCTGCGCCTCCAACCAGGTCCGCCAGTTCATCCATCCCGGCCAGCACCTCCTCATCGGGCAGGTAGTGGAGGACGTCGGCGCAGATCACCAGGTCGAAGGGCTCGTCGAAGGTGTGGAGGTGAAGCTCCTCGAAGCTCCCTTGACGCAGGTTGCGAACCTCCCCGAAGCGCTCCACAGAGTATGGGCTCGGCTCGATCCCGATGTAGGATGCCTGAGGTCGAAGCTCATACAGGATGGGTTGCCAACGCCCCTCTCCCGCCCCCACGTCAAGCACACTCCGCAAATCCCGATTCAGGATCGACTCGGTGACGGCTACGGCGAGAGCGACGCTCCGGCGCAACTCCTCCTCTCCTCGGGGGGCATCCTCTCCACGGTACCAGCGGTCGAAATAGGCTTTGTCGTAGCTCTTCATGGTCTCTGTTGCCCGGTGTCGGGCTTCCCCTGCGGTCGGACTTCCCGTGAGGCCGGGCTCCCGCCTGACGCCGGACTTCCTTTGAGCCCCCCCTTCCCTGTGACGATATCCCGGTGACTCAGATCTCACCGCGGCGGGCCACAAGCTCGCGCTGGATCTCCTCGGCCCTCTCTTCGGTGAGGTCGTATCCCCACATGACCCAGATGGCGATGGCCGCCGTGACAGCGGGAATGACGATATCCGCGATCCGAAGGTTGATCATGGTCTGCGGCGCCTGCACTGCGGCGTTCTGATCGAAGCCCACGAGGGCCAAGACGGCGCCGCTCAGGACCAGAGCCAGCCCCTGCCCCAGCTTCACCATCCACCAGTAGATGGCCCCGAAGGTCCCTTCCTTCCGAGGCATCCCATTTTCCAACTCGTCCAGGTCACAGACATCGGCGGTCATGCTCATCATGAGGACGAAGAGCCCGCCGATGCCGAAGGCCATGAGGGGGATGGGCATGAACATGAGCCAGGGGTTCTCCGGCGAGAATCCCCACCACTTGAGGATGTAGCCCACAATGGAGATGCCCGTTGAATAGATGAAGGCGGTCCGCTTGCCCAGCTTGTTGGCCATCCAGGTGATGATGGGAATGACCACGAAGGCGGTCATGACGGCGCTGATGGTGGAGAACCAGGCCGGCCAACTCCCCGTCAGTTCATAATCGCCGTTGAAGATGTAGAAGAGAATGATGAAGTAGCTGAACGACGCCACCATCTGGAAGCCGTTGAAGACCAGGAAGGTCGCCCCGCAGATCCTGACGAATGGCCTGTTCTTGAAGACCTCCGCCATCTTGGCGATCAGATCCTTCAGGTTGCCCACCGCATCCTTCAGCGTGAGGTTCGCCTGGTTTGTGATCTTATCGTATCCCACCTCCCTGCAGAAGATTGCGGGCAGGATCCCCAGGACAATGCACGCCCCGCCCACGAACCAGGCCATGGTGCGAACCCCGTCCGCCTGCTGGGCAAAGAGGTTAGGGTTGGCAATGATGACCCAGAACCAGGGGACGATCATCCACGCGAACTGACCCATGGTCTGGGCGAACCCCATGAGCCGGGTCCGCTCCTTGTAATCCGGGGTCATCTCGTACCCGAGGGCGATGAGCGGAGTCGAAAAAATGGTGTTGGCGGCGATGAAGAGCAGCGACATGATGAGGAAGTACCAGAAGTTGAACATCTGGCTCGCTTCCGGATTCATCTGCCAGAGCATGATGAACATCAGGCCGGCTAGGATGGCCCCCATGAAGATGTACGGCCTCCTCCTGCCGTACCGGGACTTCGTGTTGTCCGACACGTACCCCACGATGGGGTCGGTGATGGCGTCGAAAAGCCGAGGAAGGCCCCCCAGCAGTCCTGCGAGGAAGGGGTTGATGCCAAAAGCGGTGAGGAGGAAGAACTGGAAGACGCCCAGGGCACCGGGGAGCAGGTTATTGACCAGGTGACCCGAACCGAAGGCCGCCTTCTCCAGAATGGGGATCTTCTTGCTGCTTACCGCCTCCTCTTGGCTTCGGGGGAGGGTCTTCACGTGTGGGCTTCTCTGGGTTCGGGGGAGGAGTGGGCAGACCTCAGTTCACGCTCTGCTGTCTTCTGGCCTGGATTTCTCGATCGGTAGGGGGGACCAGCACGTCCTGCATGAGGGCCTCCAGGTCGCCATTGTACGTCTTGGTGATGGGCTGCCCGTCCCGGGTCAGCCCATCGAACACCCCGGCATCCACCAGATCCCAGAGCGCGAACTTGGCCTGGGCCTGAAGGTTGATGAGGCCGAAGTGATTCTCCGAACCGAGGGGGTTCCCGGCGTCCTTCCATGGCTCATCGAAGGCCTCGAAGTAGAAGACCGTGATGTTGTTCGCGTCTGACCAGTTTCTGATGTCGTGATAGAAGATCCCCGCTTTGTACTCATCAATGGCGTTGGCCCCACCTTCCCCGTAGTACTCGTTGGAGATGGTGGCCCAGCCCGTTTCCCCGATGTGGACGGGCTTGTCCACCCCGATGCTGCGCATATAGTCCACCACCGCGTTATAGTGGGTCTGGGCCAGCTCCAGCGAGCGCTGCATGGCGTTGTGGATCTTCTCCACGTCACTCAGACCTTCCTCTTCGTCCCGCACCCCCCAGAATTCCGGATTGTAGTGGGTATTGTGCATGGGATAGGTATGCATGGAGATGAAGTCCACCGCTTCAATGAGAGCATTGAGGTTATCGTTGTGGTATTCCTCTCCTCCGCCCCCCCAGGATGCGAAATCGTCGGAGGAGGTGATCCAGAGGGTTTCCGGGAGATCCCCCTGCGCCCTCAGATCCCGTAGGTGATTCACCCAGTTCAGTATGACCTGAGGCTCCACCCAATATTCCTCGGCCCAGTGGACCATGGCCTCATTCCCCACTGCGATGATCTTCACGATCTCCGGGTACTGCTGGGTGAGCTCCACCGCCCGAGCGATCTCCCATTCGTTACGGGGTGCATCCTGATCGCGGATTCGTTCCGGTTCATCGGTCCAGGCATTCTTCGCGTCAATCCAGGCTCCGAGCATCACATACATCTCGAAGTCGGGATCTTCCGCCCGTAACTCCCGAATGGCCTGCAGCAGATTCGCCGCCTCGTCGTAGTGCACGTTATAGGTGCGGAGGAGGCGAACACCCATGGCCTGTAGGATCCGCATGTCCTCCTTGAGCTGAGGGATGGTGGGTTGGATGTCGCGGGTTATCTCCCGATATCCGCCGTAGGAAATGGCTCGATAGTGCGGGTCACCAAGGATTTCCGCTGCGGTCACGGTGATGGCCGAGAAGTCGTGAATCGGCGTGGAGTCGACCGCACATCCTCCCGTTAGCGCCGCGACGCCCCCCAGCGCGAGAGCCAGGATCGCTCCACGAAGTGCCTTCCCGACCCCTGTCTGACCCATGGGCATGAGCAACGCCTCCTTGGTGGCCACGCTACATCCGGCATGGCGAATCCACATACGACCCCAGATATAGGGCGAACGAACGGCAGCACAGGTGAGCACCGAGAAACCCCACCTTCCGACCACGCGGCTGGAGCCCACTATGGGCGAGGCGGAGGACCCCGGCAAGCAGGGCGCAACCGAGGAAGGCCTGCACGGCGAGCCCTTGTCAGCCCGCAGCCGCATCAGCATCACCACGGGTGGGCGCCTTGTGCCCTCGGAACTATCCATGCACCCCGCCGAATGCACCATCCGGGGCTACGAAGGCCTGGAATCTGATATGGGCCTGGAGGAGGGGTTCTCCTCGCTGCAGCGTAGCCTCACTCCTCCCCCTCCTCCCGTCGGTGGAGGACGTATGGGTTCCGCTGGTCGGTAGGGTAGACCACCGTCCGCACAAGGTTTACGTGGGGAGGAGCGGCGGCCACATATCGGACCACTTCGGCCACATCCTCAGACGACAGCGGGGTGTAGCCCTGGTAGACCTTCCGCGCCCGCTCCTCATCCCCCCGAAACCGAACCTGGGAGAATTCCGTTTCCACCAGGCCGGGGTCGACGCTGGATACCCGTATCCGGGTTCCCACCAGGTCCAGGTTCATCCCCTCCGTCAGGGCCTTAACGGCGAACTTCGTGGCGTTGTAGACGTTTCCGCCGGGGTAGACGGTATCGCCTGCGGTGCTGCCGATGTGGATGACGTGCCCCGAGTCCCGGGTCACCATATAGGGCAGGATGGCGCGCGTCATGTACAGTAGTCCCTTCACGTTGGTGTCGATCATCTCATCCCATCCGTCAGGTCTCCCCTCGTGGATGGGAAGCAGGTCCCGGGAGAGTCCGGCGTTGTTCACCAGGATGTCGGGGATCCGGCCTTCCTGGGCCAGATCTTCGACCCATGCTTCCACCTGGGACCGGTCGCGGACATCCATCCGGCGACAGTTCACCTCAATCCCGTATTCCTGGCGCAGCCTTTCGCCGAGCTCCTCGAGCTTCGCCATGCGCCGCGCACCGAGCTCCAGATGACTGCCCTCAGCGGCGAAAGCCCTGGCAATGGCAGCACCAATCCCTGCAGATGCACCGGTGATGAGGACGCGGCGACGGGAGAGATTCGGCGAAACGGGGACATGCATGGGATGATCTCCGGGTATCGGGATGTTGGATCTGGAGTCGGGGCCTGGCAAAGCGAACGTTTCCGCCACGTGATGGGTCCGACGGTGCCATGGGCCGTGTGGGAGGCACAGGGCGCTTCCTCCGCCGGTGCTCCTCACGGGAAAACCGCAAAGGACTTTAGCGCGAGTCCCCATGTACATATCTTTCGGGATCCTACATTTTCTGGAGGATTCACCGGAGCCCTGCGCTGGGCGCGGGGCCTGTGAACCGGTGAGCCGTCATTTTCGGAGGTGAATCGGGGTGCCGTATCTTCGATGTGGTTCATGCGGGGCGAAGGCTTTGCCCATTGCCACGCGGTGCCCGGCGTGCTCGGAGCCAATCCAACATGGCACGCCGGGATCCGGCTCGGAACTCTCTGCCCTTCGTCCTTGCCGTCGCTGCGACTCGCTTCTTCCCGCTAACACCACCCCCTGTCCGTGGTGCCAGGAGTCAGTTCCCCACAAGAAGCGGCCGTATGCCCTGATGGGTTCGGTGGCGGCCGTGATCCTCTTGGCCATTGGGTCGACACTCCTGATCTGGACAGGCGATCGCGGCTCCGCCGACGGCTCAGCCGCTGCCGACATCCAGCCTGCTCCCGAAGTCCAGACCTCCATGGTCACTCAGTCCCCGGAGGGCGGCGTTCTTGGGACCCTCCAGGTCTCCTCGCCTCCGGAGAGGACTCTCGAACCCACCAACTCTCAGGGGGCGGAGGCTTCCACCGTTCAAGGGACTGAGCACGGCAACGCTCCAGGAGCGCTTCCCCCGGAAGATGGCTCCGCTGGAGGCTCAGTGGCTGCCACGCCCCCTCCTGCGACTCAGGTCAACTCCAGAGCGATGCCGCAGGGGGCTCAGCCGGAGCCATCTGCCCCGGAGGCCCAGCGATCTTCCCCTGAGGTCGAGCCTTCTCCCTCTCAAGCCACCCCTGCGATCAGGTGGGTCACGGTGGTGGCCCGAAACTACGCCAATGTCCGGCTCACCGGGAGTGTAGATGCCGAAGTGCTCGCCATCGTCCGGCCTGGCGACACGATTGAGTTGGCCCATGGGGAACTGAACTGGAGCCAGCTGCGACGCGGAACCCTGGAAGGTTGGGTCTGGGTGCCGGCCCTGGAACTCCAGAGCGAGATTCTCCAAGACGAACGCGTTCTTCAGGACGATCGCGTTCGTCGAGACAGCACCGTTCTTCGAGAGGTTAGCTCTCTTCAGGACGACCGCTAGGGTGATCGCTTGGTCCATCGCTGGGCGAATCCCACTTCAGGTCGCTGGGCGAGTTCCACTTTAGTTGGTCTTCCCGAGGCTCCAGCGGCAGCTCTTTCCTTTTTTGGATCTTCTCCAAATTCAGTGCAGCGGGGTGGCTGAGGGGCTGAATGGGGAGGCTGGGGCTTGTTCATGGATGCTGTTGTGGGAGGATGCTCCTGTGGCGGTACCACTGAGGCCGG
>SKJY01000245.1 GCA_007121775.1 Gemmatimonadota bacterium | reverse complement strand
GCGGTGCAGTGGCGGCCCTCACCGTCCTCTACGAGACCCGGCGCCCCCGGGACGCCCGCCTTGAGCTGGATGACCGGGTCCGGCGCCAGGAGGTGGCCCTCCACGGCATGGCGCGGTGGGTGGCGGAGAATCGGGATCGGGTGCTGGAGACGGTGGCCAGGGAGCGCGCCGAACTGGTGGCCCGGGGCGCCCGCTGGGACGCCGCCGACTCGGTGGCGGTCCGGGTCGAGCAGGTGCCGAGCCGGACCCTGCCGCACCAACTCCTGGTGGACGGCGACACCGTTCGGCTGGAGGTTCCCGTCCTCGACTCCACCCGCATCACGCTGGGACGGATCCGGCCCGTGGCCTACCTCATCGAGCCCCACCGGAGTGAGGTTGCCCAGCATCTGGCCCTCCACGGGCTCCAAGTGGAGCGGCTCCTGGCCCCCGCCGCCGTCCAGGGCGAGAGCTACCGGATCGAGTCGGTGAGTCGGGGTGACCGCCCCTACGAAGGCTACATTGAGCGGACGGTGACCACCTCCATCGAGGCGGGGACGGTGGAGGCGCCGGCCGGAAGCTACCTAGTCCGCATGGATCAGCCCTGGGCACGGATCGTCGCCCACCTCCTGGAGCCGGAAGACGAGAACTCGCTCCTCTCCATGGGGTGGTTCACCACCGAGGAACGGCGAGGCGTGCGGCACTCAGTGCATCGCCTCCGAGCCCTTCCTGCCGTGGCCACGGAGCGGGTTACGGCCACCGACGGTCGGGGCGCGCCCCGGTGGGCCGATGTGGGCTCCGTGGACAGGGTGGCGCCGGTGGAGGTGGACCGGGAGCGGGCCCGCCCCTGGGTGGAGGTGGCTCGCGACGTTCCAGCCGGCTATGAAGAGGTCGTCCACTTCTTCCGGGAGATGGCCTCGCGGGTGCCGGAGGTCAGCGTCCGGGAGATCGGGCGGAGCCGGGCCGGCCGGGCCATCCATCTGGTCACCCTGGCCCAGCCCGGGGCAGACTCCCCGGCTGAAGCCCACGGATCCGGGCGCCCCATCCTCTTCGTCGGCGCCCAGGTCCACGGCGATGAGCCGGCGAGCCAGGCTGGAGTCCTCCGCTTCGCCCGGGATCTGGCGGAAGGTCCTCTGCGCCCCCTCCTGGATGACCTGGTAGTGCTCCTCGTTCCCCTCATGAATCCCGATGGAGCCGAGACCGGGGAGTGGGGGATCCGGAATAACCTGGCGGGCTACAACCTGAATCGGGATTACCTGGTGCTGGACAACCCGGAAAGCCGGGCGATCATCCACGAGGTCCTGGTCCCCTGGCGGCCCCATGTGGTGGTGGACGCCCACGAGCTCGTCGGCCCGCCCCGGGTCTACGACTTCTACACCTGGCACCCCAGGAACCCCCACGGCCCCCGGGCCCCCATGGAGTTGGCCGGCGACCGTCTGATCCCGGCACTGGTGGAGGCCTTGGAGGCCGACGGCCACAGCCACATCATCTACCACACCCCCGGCGGGCTCGCCCAGATCCTGGATGACCCGGAGATCGGAATCTCGGTCCCCGTCTTCGGGCGCACCCTGAACGACTACGCCGGAAGCCAGGGCTTCGCCACGATCCTCCTGGAGTCGCTCCGGGAGCGGGACGCCCGGGTCGACCTGGATGCCCGGGCAAACCGGCAGCACATCTCCCTGGTGAGCATCGCCCGCAGTATGGCGGAAGATCGAGCCGGGACGCTGGCGGCGCTCCAGGATGGTCGGAGCGAGATGAAGCGCCGGGGTGCCCGCATGGAGGCCTCCGACAGCATCGGGATCCTCCGGGAGCCGGTGGCCAGTCGGCGGGTGGAGTATGAGGTGGCCGTGCCCACCCGCGTCGACACCCCTGAGGGCCCCCGCATGACCTTCACGGGTGAGACGGCGACAGTGGAGGTGCCCGTCTTCGACAGCGCCCGGGTGGTCATCGGGCGGGAGCGTCCGGTGGGGTACATCATCGAGCCCCATCGGGGCGATCTGGTGGAAGCCCTTCTCCAGCACGGGGTGGTGGTGGAGCGGCTTCTGGCTCCGTCCGAATGGTCGGTGGAGCACTTCCGGATCCGGGAGATCGAGGTGTCTGAGTCCGCCTACGAGGGGTACATCCCCCAGCGCTTCCGCACCGAGTTGGAGGCGGCGGTGGTGGAGATCCCCGCCGGCGCCTGGTTCGTGCCGGCCTCCCAGCCCGGAGCTGCCCTCGTCTTCCACCTCATGGAACCGGAAGACGAGAACTCCTTCGCCATCACCGGTGCCTTCATGAGCGAGGCCCGGGTGGGCAGCCTCCTCCCGGTGCATCGGGTGGTGGAACGGAGTCCGGTGGCCCGGGAGCGGGTGAATCCGGTGCGGAGCCGATAAACGGGAGCGGGTCCCCCCGGGCACCAGGACCAGGGGGGCCCGCAAGGTGATCAGCGGTCGTTCACCTCCGGGATCTCACCCAGCGTGAAGATGTGCCGTTGCGAATCCTTGCCCTGGACTTCGACCTGAAGCGCCGCGAAGGGATCGCGATCCTCCGGGAAGGCGTCGGCTTGCCACCGCTGGATGTCCACATCCCAGGGTGTGCCGTTTTCCCGCTCCGCCGGAACGTCGGCTACGGCCACATTCCCGAAGGTCGGGTTGAAGACGACATCGAGATACTCGAACTCGACCCCGCCCTCCGGAACCCGGAACCCATCCAGAACCACCTTCCAGGTGCCGGAATCGGGGTTCTCCACAAAGATGGATTCAGGACCGTTCAGGTTGGCCCCGGTTCCCGCTCGATTACAGTGGTTGCCCGTGCAATCGTGGAGATAGACGTCCACATCGATCTCATCTCCCTCGGGTGTGGCCAGAGTCACCATCAGACCATTCGAACCCTCGGGAACTTCGATCTCTAGAACTCTCTGTTCCCCGGGTTGCAGTGTTCCCGACTCCCTGCGGGCTGCACCGAGGGAGACTGAGGTGGCACCGCCCTTGAAGTCGGCGAGACGGCTGTTTAGGCTGATCTGGCTGAGGGCGGTTGGGGCCCCATTGTCCGCTCTGATCCGGACATCCTCGGCCTCCAGACCCAGGGCCGACACCGAGATGGTCACCGGGGTGGGGGGGACTATCTCTTCCTTACGAGCCTGTTCCCAGTCCCATTCCTGCAGATCCCGGGTGTCGCCCAGCCGGATCTCCCACACCCCGGCCCTGGGGACCCGGACAAAGTGGGTGGAACTCCCGGTGCGCCCGGCTCCGCCGATTCCCGGCACGGCCCGCGTGTCCGGCTCTGCTACGGCCAGGCTGACCGGGCGCTTCGGGGCCTCAATATCGATCTGAAGCAACTGGGTCCCCTCGGGGACCCTATAGAAGACCGAATGCATCCCAGGGCGAGGGACGGCTACCTCCTTCGTGTGGGTGAAACCGTTGTCTTCAGTTAGAGGCTCTCCGGCCAGAACAGTGACCATCGCCCGGTGGACTCCGCCGGGGATGGACGGGTGATTCAGGGCAAGGAGGGCACTGTGGACGCCGGCGCTGTCAGTACTGATCGTGACCGGGAGCGGAGTGGGAGTATTCAGAGGTAGCGTCAGGGTTTCCGGGGACGAGAAGCTTCCCCCGTTTCCGATCCATTCCACGTCGAAGGTCAGGTCTTCTGCCGGTCCGTTGGTCCGGGTGTAGGTGATGACACGACTTCGAACGTCCCCTGGCGACCACCCCTCCCGCTCATAGATGCTGACCCCTTCATGAGGGGTGGCGAGGAGGTGGCTCCACTCATGCCGGACCGGCCCGCGCGTCTCGATCGCCAAGAGTTCCGGCACCGTATCCAGCGCCTGAAGGACCTCCCACGCTCCGGCTATGTCGACGACGCCGTTCCCCTGCTTGTAGGCCGGAAGGTGCGGCACAAAATGGGCCGACATGGTCACGGCGTGCTTGAGGCGCTCATTTTCGTGCCTGATCCCGCTCTGGCGGGCCCCACTTATGAGGAGCATCACCGCGCCGGTGGCTGTGGGCGTGGCCGTCGAAGTCCCACCAGCGGTGGTGTAGCCGGGAGGGAGTGTGAACAGGCCGGGCCTGGTTCTGCCCCACTGGAAACCCAGCGCGGTGCTCACGTGGTTTGAGGGTGCGATCACGTCCGGCTTCAGCCGACCATCCCCCATGGGGCCATACCCGCCGGTGACGAGGAGATTGTGCTCGTGTTCCACCCTCGTCCCTGCATTCACGAAGTAGTTGTCACGGCTCTCGTGGCCCCCGATTCCCATGGCCCCACGGGCAGAGACGAAGTCATCCGGAGCTCCCAATACCGGATAGTTGTGGGTGGGAACCATCAAGGACTTGCCGTAGGTCTCGATGAGCCTGGAGTAGATTTCCGTGATCGTCAGCCTACCGTCCCGGATCAGGTAGGGTCGGGTGATGTTGGAGCACTGCTCCAGGAAGGTGATGTCCACATCCGGGTGTCGAAATGCCTCGATGACCGCCTCGGTTTGTCCGTACCCCTTACAGCCCTCATCCACATTGGCCACCCGGGCTCCCGGGGCCACGCCATCGAACCTTCCGCTCTCGCCGCGGCTCGCCACAGCCGCTCCAATGACCAGGGTCGCGTGGCTTTCGGTACCAAGGAGAACCCCGACCTCATGTATGTCCCGGCGGATCTGGATGCCGAAGCCGATGGATTCCCTGATGGGCGTGGACGGGTCGTTCTCGCCGATGATCCCGAATTCAGGCCGGCTCGAGAAATCGGTCAAAGCCTGCTCGTTGATGAAGCTCCGGTCTCGCCTCGTGTCGACCCAGACGTCATCCGTTCCCTCGTCCCAGAGCACAGCAAAGCTGGTCGTGTCCGGCTCCTCTACCTCCGGCTCAAGAATTCGGCTCACGAACTCACCGCGCTTGAGGAACCCCATGCGGAAGGTGCCGTCCCGGGGCGCGGCCCACTCACCTTCCCCGTAATGGATCCGGCCGTCCAGCGCCGTCACCACGCTGTCCATCTGAACCCAGTTGTCGTCCGGCTCCTCTACCCGGTCCGTCACGGAAAAGTAGGCGGCCACCTTGTGGATTGGCTCTCCTTCCAGAGTCAGGGCATGCTGGAGTTCCGGAAGGAGAGGGTCCATGATCCGATCGATCATGGCCGCTGTGACCCCTCGCCCGTCGAAAGTCGGGTTCTCCCGTCGGAATTCTAGTCCGTTCATGCTGGCCACCGGATCGTAGCGATTCGTCAGGGGGAAGCTCGACCACACTGGGGGCCACACCTCAGCGGTATCTGCAGGGGCTTGCCAGGCCGTGGGGCGGTCCTCGATGGACCCGGGGAAGCCCTGCCGGGCGCCAGGCTCCTCCTCGTCCTCCGATTCCGGAGGCGGGACATCCGACAGGTCGATGCTGAAGACCGCCGGGTGCCCGACCAACTCCTGGACTCGCCCGATGGGAACTCGGGCCCGCAGGTAGTCCACATCGTCGGCACGATAGTGGATATTAGCGCCCCAGCCGGTGATGAGATCGGCCACCGCCTCGTTCTGGCCCCGTTGCGAAGCGATCATCAGGAGGACATCGGGCTGATCACGTACGAGTGCTTCAGCCAGCCGGGCCCGCGCGTCCTTGAACATAAAGGGCCGACCTTCCACGGTCTGGGCCTCGGCAACGAGGGGGAAGAAGAGGAAGAGCGCGGTCAAGGACAAGAGGAACTCTTTCATTTGGGCCATCCGCTGTAGGGTTCGGTCACGGGCGTTGAGACACATGGGATGCCGTAGCCGGGCCTCTCGAACCTAATTTCTGTCTTGAGGACTCCACTGCCCGTTTTAAGACCTCCGCTTCACCTTCGCAAGGACGGCGTACCTCGAATCCCCTGCCCCGGAGAGGCGTTGAAGAGGTGGGGACGGCGGGCCGAGCAGTCGACCGGATTAGGTGCCCACTCTTGAGAGAAGCCTATGCCGGGGATTATCTTGGGGACTTGCCTCGGACATCGAAGGCCGTTGGCAGACAGGCTCACGCCGGGATGGCGGAATTGGTAGACGCGGAGGTCTCAAAAACCTCTGGGAGCAATCCCTTGCGGGTTCGATTCCCGCTCCCGGCACTCTTGAGGAGATAAGGGTCCATCCCGAATCATCCAACTTCAGGAACTTCCGGGGTATCCCGCTAAGCTTTGTCCGCGGCCGTTCCCTTCATCGGAATCTTCGCTCTCCTCTCGCCGGTGTCGTTCGCCTTTATTGTCCGGGCTCACCGACAGGGTGCTTCAGCGGTTGGAACCGCGGTGACGGGGATGTTGGGTCCTCCGCAACGCCGCGCCTGGTTCTGACGGAGGGCGGGGCTCCCGACCACGGCTCGGCCCTTCCTGACAGCAAGCTTGACAGAGTCGCCGTTCCGTCCCCACGGTGGAGTAACGACTGGTTGGTCCTTGTGCAGTCCGGCCCTCATTCCTGAACTGGTTCCTGGAGGACGAGTATGGCGTCCGATCCCCCCTCCGGCGGACGGCCCCCATTCTTTAGGGGAGAAGGTCGTCAGGAGGGGAGGCCGAATCCCCTCCGTCGGCCCGGGATCCCGCGCCCGCCCATCCTACCGCACGACCTGCCCCAGCGGCCTCCATCCGACTCCGGTCCCGTGGTCCCCCCTCCCGAGGGAAAGAGAGGACCAATCCTCCCGGCCACCCACTTTCAGGTGGAGTTGGGGGAAGGGGTCACAGTGGGGATCGCCTCCATCACCCCGCTGGTGGATGGGGGCGCGGCGAAGCCAGGGACGACCTCGGACCCCGCCTCCACCCCCCTTCACACCGTCACTCTGACCCGTGCGGTGGATGGGAACCGTGCCCTTTGGAGCTGGCATCGCGCTGTGGCGGAGGGCAAGAAGGATCTCCGGAGCGTCCGCATCGTCCTCCTGGGAGGTCCCGGGGGTGCCCCGGTCTACGGCTGGATCCTCCATGGGGCTCGGCCCCTGCGCTGGATCGGCCCCGGCTTCCACGCCCACGAGTCCCTCCTGGCCACTGAGGCCCTGGAGATCACCTACGACCGCATCGATTGGGACGACATCCGCCCCGGCTGACTAGGCGTCCCCTTCACCCTGAAGGAGTCTCAAGCCATGACCTATCCACTGCCGGCTTTCCACTTCCTCGCTGAGTGGGGAGGGGCGCGCCTGGGATTCACCTCCATCCGGGGGCTGAATCAGCGAGCCGATGTCATCGAGTACCGGGAGGGGAGCGACCGGGATCCGGAGACCCGGAAGATCCCCGGGATCTCCCGGGGAGACCGGATCACCCTGGTTCGGGGGATCATCTCAGGGGACGGCGAACTGGCCCAGTGGATGAATACCCTCCGCATCGGTCAGGTGGAGCGGCGCGACCTCACCATCTCTCTTCTGAACGCCGATCACGAGCCGGCGGTGGTTTGGAGGGTCCGTGCGGCTTGGCCGGCGAGGCTGGTGGGCCCCGAACTTGACGCTATGGCGAAAACGGTGGCGTTCGAGGCCATCGAGGTCGTTCATGAGGGGATCCGGATGGAGTCAGTCTGAGAGACGGAGTGAGCGGGAGGCGCATCAGCTTCCGGCACCAGCCCGTCCAAGTCGAGTCCCGGCCGCCACTCCGACTGGGGACGAAGGTTCACCGGGTTCTCGAACATCTCCAGGGGTGCCGGGTCGGGTTCGCCGTCTTCCTGCTCCAGGTGCTTGTGCATGTTGTCGATCAGGACAACGGCGGCGTCCGCCATGGCACCGATGGCGATGGCGATGCCCGCCAGCGACATGAGTTTGGCCTGAACCCCCAAGAGCCGCATCACCAGAAACGAGAAGAGGACGGCGACCGGGAGGGTTACCACGACGACCAGGGCGCTCCGGAGATGCAGAAGGAAGAGGGTGGCGATGAGGGACGTCAGGATCAGGGCCTGCACCAGGGTGAAGGAAAGGTTCGACCGGGCCTCGCGGATGAGTTCGGAGCGGTCCTAGGCGGTAACGATCTGAACTCCCTCCGGCAGTCCCCGCTGGACCTCCGCGATTCGCGCCTTGACCCGATCGATGACCGCCAGGGCGTCGGCTCCGTGGCGCATGACGACGATACCGGTAACCACATCGCACCCATATGGGAATTGGACTCCCGCATTGCCGTGGTGACCCGACCAAGACTCAGTCCGTGGAAGTACGCCCCTGAATTTTCCCCAGCGGGAATGCAACGCCCAAGGTAGGGGTAGAGAGTTCTCCCCGAACCCGGGGAGTAGATCCGATGGGAAAGAAGTCGACAAAGCGGTATTCACCGAAGTTCCAGTTCACGGTCGTGCTGGAGGTGCTGAAGAGCGAGAAGTCCGACGCATCGATCTGCCATCTCCGTAGCCGTGCCCGAGCCTCTTCCAACACGGCGTCACTCCGATCCACACTTCCGGGAATCGGCCACGGTCACCTCCCGCTGGATCGTCCGTACAACTCCCCAGGACTGGCCCCCAGCCGTGCCGCTCGACTGACTGTACGGCAGGATGACCGTGGCGACCATGTCTTACCGGGATAAGAGGAGAATATCAGCAAATGGAACTCCCCACGGCCTCGATCTGTCAACCGAATAGCGGGGAGCAGCGCCATGAATTGGAGTCTCCCGACCAGCCGAACCGAACCCCGGCACAGCCCTTGCGACCCCTAGTCATCTCCGGGTCCTGTCCCGCAACCGCGAACGGGAGGGGATGAGCCCATCCCGGATCATTGAGGAGGGAACAGGAGCAGGTTCGGGGGCGCCTGGAGCCCCTCCAGGGCTGATCGGGGGGGTCGGAACGCCCATAGGGCGAGTTTCATTCAATTCTCTGCACGACAGACTGGGAGGTGCCAAGCACATGGCTGATGCCGGACAATACATACGGTGGTTTCAAGACATTACCTCAGACGATACGGCCGAGGTCGGCGGAAAGAACGCATCGCTGGGAGAGATGATCCGGTCGCTGAAGGAACAGGGGATTCGGGTCCCAGGTGGGTTCGCCACCACCTCCGACGCGTATCGCCGCTATCTGGAGGCCAATGGGATCGAAGAGGACATCCGGGGCATCCTCGACGAGTTCCACGGCGATGGGAAGTCGCTGGAGGAGACGGGCGAGGAGATCCGGGGACTGATCCGGAATGCCGAGATGCCGGACGACATCGCCGAAGCGGTGGTGAAGGCGTATCGGGAACTGGGTGAGCAGCACGATGCCGAAGAGGTGGATGTGGCGGCCCGCTCCAGCGCCACCGCTGAGGATCTCCCCGATGCCAGCTTTGCCGGACAGCAGGAGTCCTACCTCAACATCTCCGGCGAAGAGGCCCTCCTTGAGGCGTGCAAGAAGTGTTTCGCCTCCCTCTTCACCGACCGAGCCATCGCCTACCGAGAGGAGAAGGGCTTCGACCACATGGAGGTCGCTCT
>SKJY01000001.1 GCA_007121775.1 Gemmatimonadota bacterium | reverse complement strand
TTCTCGGTGCGGATCCCGGCCTCGGCCGGCTTCTCCCTCTCCCAGCAGGAGAATGTGGGGACGATCCGCAACCAAGGGATCGAGCTGAGCGTGAACGCCTCCCTGTACGAAGCCCGGGACTGGGGGCTGGACGGGGGGATCAATGTTTACACCAACCAGAGTGAAGTCGTGGATCTGGGCGGGGCGGTGCCCTTCGCCGCCGGCGGCGGCTGGGTGGAAGAGGGTGAGCCGGTGATGGCGGCCCGGGGCTGGCGCCTCATGAACCCCGACGAGATCGCCGATCCCGACTGGCAGCCGAACCAGATCTATGGTCCCCGCCAGCCCACCCACACCCTGGGGGCTTCCCTCTCCCTCCGGCTTCCCCGGGGGATGGGGCTTTCCGCCCGCGGTGAGTACCAGGGCGGGCACTACATCTTCGACGGCGCCTCGAACCAGGCCTTCCAGCGGGCCATCCGCTGGCCCACCTGTGGGCAGGCGGTGTACGACCTCATCGATGCAGGCCAGATCGAGACGCTGACGGCGTGGCAGCGGGGCCACTGCATCCAGCGGAATTACCGCACCGGCTCCACCTACGTCCCTGCCGACTTCTTCAAAATTCGGGACATCACCTTCCGTGCACCGGTGGACTTCATGGTCCCGGGAGCCCGGAGCGCCCAGTTCAGCATGTCGGTGCGCAACTGGTTCCGCTGGACCAACGATGATTTCAAGATCTTCGACCCCGAGATGATCGGACGGGGCTCGGGTGAGCAGCTCCCCAGCATCTCCGAACACATTCCGCCGGCGGCGCAGTTCATCGCGTCGATCCGCGTGACCTTCTGAGGGGGCCGCCATGACTCATTCGACGAACCCCACAGATCTCACGATCTCCACGCAGCCTGTGCTGTGCAGCCGTTCCCACCGGGCCCCAGCGGTCAGGCGCCACCCCCTCGGTATTCGGGCAGGCGCAGCGCTTCTCGGCCTTGCCCTGACGGTGGGCCTTGCGGCCTGCGACTTCGATGTAGTGAATCCGGGTCCGGTACAGGATGACTTCCTGGACAACCCGGACGCCCACGCTCCCCTGGTGGCGGGGGCCCAGCGCCTGCTCATGCAGGGGCTGAACCTGAACTCCATGAACGGAGGCGCAGTGGTCCGGGAGATCTTCCCGGCCGGCTCCACCTCCTCTTTCGGAATCACACTCCGTCAACAGCAGGGCATCCTGGAATACGATGATGAGCATGTAACCTGGACGAATCAGCAGCGGGCCCGGAGCGTAGCCGAGCAGGGCCTTCAGCGCTTCGACCGCCTCGACAGCGTGGACATGATGAACTACGCCCCTGCCGCCGAGTTGGCACTGGTGGCCGGCTTTGCCGGGCGCGTCCTAGGTGAGAACTACTGCGAAGCGGTCATCGACGGAGGAGGGATCGAGCCCCACACCGTCTTCCTGGAGCGGGCAGAGGCCAACTTCGACATGGCCATCCAGATCGGCCAGAATGTGGGCCGAAGCGATGTGGTGGCTGCAGGGTACGCCGGCCGGGCTCAGGTCCGGGCCGTCCTGGGGAACTGGCAGGGCGCCGTGGCCGACGCCGACCGGGTGCCCCTGGACTTCGTCCATGTGGCGGAGCACACCACCATCTCGGAGGTCCAGTTCAACCGGATCCACTGGGCCAGCGCCAATGCGCCCTACCGGGCCCACTCTGTGTGGAACACCATTGTGGAGGACTACTACTCCGAGACGGGCGATCCCCGGACACCGTGGGGTCAGGACCCCTCCGTTCCGGTGGGCGACGCAGCGGTGGATCGGGTCGGCCAGGTCCCCTGGTTCTTCCAGCTCAAATACGCAGAGCGGGATGCCGACCGAAATCTGGCCTCGGGCCGGGAGATGATCCTCATCAAGGCCGAGGCCGCCCTGAACGGGGTGGGAGGCGACTGGCAGACCGCCATGGATTACATCAACAGCCTGCGGGAAGGGCTGGTGAGCGACCACGACGGAACGCCCCTCCCCCTATGGGAGGCGAACAGCGCCGAGGAGGCGTGGACCTTCCTCAAGCGGGAACGCTACATCGAGCTCTGGCTTGAGGGACGCCGGCTCGGTGACCGGCGGCGCTGGGCCGAGGCCGGTACCCCGGGAGAGTACAGCCCCCTGGAGGTGCCGGGAGAGGCCTCCTTCCTCACCTCCCAGAGCCTCTGCTACCCCATCCCGCTCCAGGAGCGGGAGACGAACCCAAACGTCCCGGAGACCCCCTGACGGGCCAGAGACTCCCTGACGGGGTAGTCGGGCCGGCGCCGCCCCCCAACGGGCGGCCCGGATAGGAAAGGCAGTTCGGCTTCACCTGGCACGGCCGGTCCCGGGATCACTCCCGGGGCCGGTCGTCGTCGTTTCGGGGGGAGAGCGCAGCCGCCCGGGCCGTGGTGGGGGGCAACGTCCAACCACCGGGGCTGCAGTAATGGAGGGGGCAACCTCCAGCCGCCACGGCTGCCCTGGTGGGAGAGGTCAGGGCCCGCCCACGGGGATCCGGATCAAGGGGATTCCGGGATGGCGCTGCTCCGCCGGGGGTGAGGGGTCTACCACCTCCTCCCGACCTTCCCCGCCCCGGCTCAGCTGGACGGCGATGGCCAGGCCGACTCCGGCGACGGCCGCCGCCACCAACCCGTATGTCCGGGTCCGATCCAGCTCCCGGGTCTCCACCTCCAGGAGGCTCCGCTCCGGGATCCGCACCTCCTGTCGGAGGGTGCGCCGCACGCCGGAACGCTCCACCGCACCCACCGGCACCGATAGGAGGAGGGATCCATCGGCGGCATCGACCCGGACCACCCGACCATCCAGGGTGCGCCGCCCCACCGGCACCACCTCCCGGAGGGCCTCCGCCTCCTCCGCCGTGATCCAGGTGCGCACCTCCAACCCTTCCCTCAGGTCGGTGGCCGGTACAGGCTGCATGGTGTAGCACCCCGGCAGGAGCAGCGCGGCTGCCGCCAGGGGAATGAACCGCCGGATCGCCGTGACCGACGAGGGGATAGCCCGAACCAACAATGGGAGCGCCATGGGGTTATTATCGAGTTGACGTTCTGTGCCGCATCGCTCATGGCGGCGGCCACCTGCGACCGCTGAACCTGACCCTCCCGCCCCTCGTCCGCAAATGGATCGACTCCGCATCGCCTCACTCCAGTACCTCATGCGCCCCGTGGACTCCTTCCACACCTTTCGGGCCCAGGTGGAGGGGCTGGTGCAGACGGCCGAGGACTACCAGGCCCACCTCCTGGTCTTCCCGGAGTACTTCACCACCCAACTCCTGACCCTGGGCGACACCCGCCGACCCATCCACGAGCAGGTCAGGGAGCTGGCCTCGTGGCGCCCCCAATACGTGGAGCTCATGAGTGAGATGGCCCGGGAGTACGGGCTCCACATCGTGGGCGGCACCATCCCGGAGTGGGACCGGAACCGGAACAGCCTCCACAACGATTCCTACCTGTTCACCCCCGGGGGGAGCTGGGGGATCCAGGGGAAGCTCCACATGACCCGCTTCGAGCGGGAAGAGTGGGAGGTTGAAGCTCGCTCCATCCTCAAGGTGTTCGAGACGGAGATCGGAACCCTGGCCATCGCCATCTGCTACGACGTCCAGTTCCCGGAGATCATCCGGGCGGCTGCCCGTGCCGGCGCCCAACTCCTGGTGGTCCCGTCCTGCACCGACGACAGGCGCGGCTTCCTCCGGGTGCGCTACTGCGCCCAGGCCCGGGCCATCGAGAACCAGATGTACGTGGTGAACTCGCCCACTGTGGGGTCCCTCCCCATGGTCCCGGCAGTGTCGCTGAATTACGGGCAGGCCTCCATCCTGAGCCCCTCGGACTTCCCCTTCGCCCGGGACGGGATCGTGGCGGAAGGGGTACCGAACCAAGAGAGCATGATCATCGGCGATGTGGCGCTGGAACTCCTGGAAGAAACGCGAGTGGGAGGCACCGTTCTCCCCTTCAAGGATTCGGAACGCTCCGGGGAGATCGCCGCAAGCCTGCAGGTTGAGCGGCTATGAGGGCCCGTTCCGCCAAGGCAGCCCCTTGAGTCCGGGCCCCCGCCCCCACCTCCCGCCGTCCATTCCCGAGGAGGAATGGGAAGAGGACTCACCCGGTCCAGTCCGCGTCCGGGTCATCCGGCCCGAGGATATCCCCGCAGTCATCGCCCTTTCCCGTGGGGTCTACGGCGCCGAAGGGGCCTGGTACACCCGGGAGTTGATCGCCCACCAGCGGGTCTTCCCCGAGGGACAGCTCGTGGCGGTTCACCGGGAGAGCCGGGAGCCGGTGGGGTTCGCCATCACCCTTCTCCTTGAGGCTCGCCGCTTCGGCATCCAGGCCAACTGGAATCAGCTCACCGGCGGCGGGACCCTCCGGACCCATGACCCTGAGCGTGGTGACGTCCTCTACGGCGCCGGGATCGCCGTGGACCCCAAGGCCCGGGGGATGGGGGTCGGTCGCCTCCTCTACCAGGCCCGTGAGGCCATGGCGGAGCGGCTGGGGGTGGACCGGATCCGGGCCGGCGCCAGGATCCCGGGGTACGGAGCGGTGCACCGGATCATGGACCCCTTCCGGTACGTCCAGGAGGTGGTGGAGGGGAAGCGCCGGGACCCCACCCTCTCCTTCCAACTCCACATGGGCTTCAACGTCCTGGGCGTAGCGCTGAATTACCTCCCCCTGGACCGGGAGAGTCGGGGCCACGCCGCTGTGGTGGAGTGGAGGCGTCCTCCTTCACGGAGCCTCTCCGCCCCAGAAGAAGATCACCAAGAGAACCATGATCACCAGGAGGCCGCCCCATAGGATACCGGCCGTCCAGATGGCCTTTCGACGGGCGTCGTCTTCCCACCAGGTGTTGGGGCGCACGCCGAGGACCAGGAAGACGGCGGTGGCGGCCAGATTCAGGCAGACCAGGTTCCCCGCCACCAGAAGGAGAGCGCCGAGACCGAGGTCCGGGTATCCCCCCCCTAGTAGCAGTCCGGCATTGGCCAGGGGTGGCAGGAGGGCCACCGCCACCATGACCCCCACCAGCCCTGTCCCCGCGCCCCGGGTCATGGCCAACGCCCCTGCCGCCCCCGCCGCCAGCGCCAGCGCCAGGTGGCCGAAGGTGAGACGGGTCCGGGAGATGACCTCCGGCCCCTCCGGATCCACCGCCACGATCCATCCCACCACCAGCGCCAGGACGAAGGCCACCGCAGCACCCATGAGGGAGGTGGTGAGGGCACGGCGCCCCAGCTTCAGGTCACCCAGTGTGGTGGCAAACGACACTGCCAGACTGGGTCCGATGAGGGGCGCGATCACCATGGCGCCGATGATCACGGCGCCGTCCCCCATGATGAGGCCGGCGCTGGCCACCACCGCCGACAGGGCCACCATGGAGAGATAGAAGGTGGAGGCATCCGCCGACTCCGACAGGTTCGTGTAGAGCTCCTCCCGGTTGATGCGGGCCGGGGCCTTCTTCCGCTTCTCATTCCCCCCTTCCTCGTCCATCTCCGGGTGGGGGCCTGATTCGTCCTCGGACTCCTCCTCCTCGTTCTCCACGATCCGGGGTACCACCGCCTCCAAGGGGAAGAAGAGAAGCCGGAAGCCTTCCTCATCCCGGAACGCATTTTCCAGATCGTCAAGGATGGGCTCATTTCCCTCACCGGGGAGCACCGTCTCGATCATGAGCCGGTCGCCCTCCATGGTGACGGCCCAGCGCGCCGTCACATCGTGCTCGTCCAGGATTTCGAAGGCCCGGTCCCGGCTGGAGGTGGAGACGAGGAGTTTGACGAGGCGAAGGCTCATGGAGGGAAGGGCAAGGGAAAGAGGAGTTGGACGCGGCGGGAGGAGGGAATACCGCCGCCTTGATCCCTCTGCTACGGTGCGGGATCTTCCCAGGGTCCGCAATGCCGGGTAGCCCGGCTCGTCGCCCCCCTTCCCCCCTGCCCCGGGTCCACTCCCGAAGCCCTGCTCTCCGTGCACTCGCCTCCGCCACCGTCCCGGCCCTCATCCGCTTCCCTGAATTCAGACCCAATGGAACCCTCTTCGTCTGCGGCTACCCCCTCCCACCGGGATCCCCTGGCCGAAGCCCGAGAGCGCGCCCAAGCCGCCGACCAGCGGGCACAGCTCCTGGAAGGGAGCCTGGCGGTGAACTCCCGCTGGCGGGTCGGGGCCTTCATTCTCCTGGTGGCTCCCCTTCTCCTCCTGGAGACCACCCCCAGGGATCTCTGGCCGGCCCTCCTGGCGGCGGCCGGTGTGGGAGCGGTGGCCTTCGTTTTCCTGGTGCAACGCCACCGCAGGATCCGGCGGGCCCGGGACGCAGAGCGGCTCCGTGAGAGCCTGAACCGGGAAGTGCTGGCGCGGGTGGCCCGGCGATGGGACGAGGCCCCCCTACTCCTCCCGGACCCGCCCCCCGGTGAGCATGCCTGCGCCGCTGACCTGAACCTCCTTGGCCACGGTTCGGTGGCGCACCTACTGGGCCGGGTGAACACAGGCCCTGGTCGGGCCGCGCTCAGGAGAGGGCTCCTGGACCCCCTGGCTCCCCTGCCCCGGGATCCGGAGGTGCTCCTGGGCAAGGGGGGAGGGGGGTCCGGCCCCGAGGCCCAACCGTCCGTCCCCGAGGCCCAACCGTCCGTCCCCGAGGCCCAACCGTCCGCCCCCGAGGCAGACCCGTCCGCCCCCACCCCGGCGCCCGGGGAAAGGGATGCCGTCCGCTGGATTCAGGATATCCGGGCGCGGCAAGCGGCAGTGGATCGCCTGGCCAGGGAGGTGGAACTCCGGGAAGAGATGGAGTTGGCAACCCGAATGGTTGAAGGGAAGGATGCGCCGAGACAGACCCTCGCCTTCGTCCGTTGGGCCGGGTCCGACCCCTGGCTGGCATCTCGAAAGGGGCTCCTGTGGGGTGGCCGGATCCTGGTGGCGCTGAATGCCGCAGCGCTGGCCCTCTGGTTTGTGGGCACCATTCCGGCACTCTGGATCCTCACCCTCCTGGCCACCTGGTTCGTGAATCGTCGGGTGGCGGTGGAAGCTCACAGTCGATTTGCCGCCGCAGAGGGAGGCGAGGGGGATCCGGCCCGCTGGAGCGGACTGCTGGAGGCAGCCCGGCGCCTCCCCACCGATGACCCCACCCTGGCGAGACTGGCGGGAGCCGGGGGGGCCGACGGGGGTGCAGTGGCCGGCCTCCGGGCTCTCCGGTCCATCACCGATCTTGCCTCCGTCCGCTTCTCCGGACTCGTCTATCACCCCCTGGCGGCCCTCACGGCCTGGGATGTCCACGTTCTCCACCGGCTGGAGCGGTGGCAGGGACGGCACGGTGGAGCGGCCGGGGCGTGGATCCTCACCGTGGCCGAGTTGGAACTCCTCCTGGCCCTGGCCGGCCTCCGCTGGGAGCATCCGGGATGGTCCTTCCCCCGGTTCCGTGAAGATACCGGCGAGGGGATCGAGGGTCGGAAGCTGGGCCATCCCTTGCTGACGCCCGAGTCGGTGGTTGGCAACGATGTGGAGGTTCCGCGCCCCAATCGCCTCCTTTTGGTGACCGGCTCCAACATGGCCGGAAAGACCACCCTCCTGCGGGCGTTGGGGGCGAACCAGGTGCTGGCGCTCATGGGTGCCCCGGTGTGCGCCGAACGATTCGTTACTGCCCCCATCCTCCCATGGACCGCCATGCGTGTCCAGGACTCGGTGGGAGACGGAGTGTCTCTCTTCATGGCCGAACTCCGACGGCTCAGGCGGGTGGTGGATGCGGCCCGGGAAGGCCCGGTTCTCTTCCTCCTGGACGAGATCCTCCAGGGGACGAACACCGCCGAGCGCCGCACCGCCGCCCGGATCGTGCTGGGGCACCTCCTGGACACCCAGTCCGTGGGGGCAGTGACGACCCACGACCTCACCCTCGCCGCCGCCGAAGAACTCCGTGAGCGCACGGTGGACATCCATTTCCGGGAAGAGGTGGTGGAAACCGGCGACGAACGGCGTCTCAGCTTCGACTACAAGCTTCGCCCAGGACCAGCCACCTCCCGGAACGCTCTTCTGCTTCTGGAGATGGTGGGGTTGGGGACAGGTCCTCGGGATCTTGACCAGGCGGCGGAAACCCGTATAATTCCGGGTCGTCATGACAATGGGGTGTAGCTCAACTGGCAGAGCGCCTGGCTGTTAACCAGGAGGTTGCAGGTTCGAGCCCTGCCGCCCCAGTCCGAAGCCCCCGCCGCCGGCACGTTCCGGTGGTGGGGGCTTTCTGGTTTGCACGCAGCCCACCTGCCCTGGGCGTCAGACCGGGGAGCCAGAGAGCCAGATCCAGCAAAATCCCGGAGGTGCGGTGTACCGGTTCCGGCGTACACCGCCGGACGGTAGGTTTCGCTGAACGGACGTCACATTTTCGGGGCCCGTTCAGCGAAACACACCTATACGATGCGAAACCCTGAACGGAGTGGGGGGAATCGGGTGCTCCGTTCAGCGAAACACACCTATATGGTGCGAAACACTGAACGCGTCCGGATTTTCGGCCCTCCGTTCAGCAAAACCCACCGCGTGGCTGCCTCCCTCAGCCAACGCGGCGGACCCAAAAATAGAATCTGGATTCGATTTTTTGGGGAGGATCCTGCCGGAACGCTCAAGCCGCTCCCCTTTACGCGGAAAGCCGACCGGAGCCCTGCTCCTGGCTTTTCGCGATGATGGGGCCCGAACCGACTGAACCGGCGAAGGCAGGCGCGGCTCAGTAAACGGGGGGGCGCAGGCGGAAGCGGCGAAGTCTTCAATCCCATGCGGGTCGGGGCCGTTGTAATTGAAAACTGGACCGCCCCCACGCCGTTTCGGGTCGTTCGGATCCCGGTTGTTCGAACCGATCCTTCCGCCCGGCTTTGAGGGCCTTCTGCGCCGCCCCCTCGCGCCTGTTCGTGCACGGTGTTGGTCTGGCAGGCCCAGCCTCAGAGGTGCCGCCACGGGAGCGTCCCCCCCACAACAGCATCCACGAACAAGGCCCCAGCCCCATGCGTCTGCCCCTCAGCCTCGCCGCTCCACTGAGTTTAGAGAGGTGCTCGTTTTTCGGATGCGTTCAGCAAAATGCACCTCAGGGGTACATAACCCTGAACGCGCGGCCTGAGAATAGAGACGTGTTCAGGGAAAGGACCGTGACGGGGCGAGGGCGGGCCAAAAATAGAATCCAGATTCTATTTTTGGGGCTCCTTTGCGTAACCGGTGTGGCTGTGCGACAAGCCACTCAACCGTCCAACTCCGGGTCACTCAGTAGTACGGCGCCATGAAGAGGTAGACCATGACCCCCGTCACCGCCACGTAGAGCCAGACCGGGAAGGTCCAGCGGGCAACCGCTCGGTGCTTGCCCAGCTCTCCCCGAAGCGCCCGCACCACGGCGTAGAGCGCCAGCGGAATGACCACTGGGGCCAGGGCGATGTGGGAGATGAGGATGAAGAAGTA
>SKJY01000065.1 GCA_007121775.1 Gemmatimonadota bacterium | reverse complement strand
GGGGCGCCACCCTTCCACCTCATCGAGAACGAGCACTTCATCCCGGCCTTCGAGTCGGCCATGGAGGCCCACAATCGTGAGATCGAGGCCATCGCCTCGAATCCGGAGGATCCCACCTTCCAGAACACCATGGTGGCCATGGAGTTGGCGGGGAGCGATCTGCAGCGGGTCTCCCTCGTCTTCTCGAACCTGGCCAGCTCGGTGGCCGATGATGAGATCCGAGCCATCCAGCGGGAGATGAGCCCGCGGCTGGCGGCCCACTCCGCCGCCATCGCCCTGAATCCAGAGCTGTTTGCCCGGGTCGATGCCCTCCATGGGCAGAAGGATGAGCTGGGGCTCTCGGCCCAGGAGGCGAGGCTCCTGGAGGTGACCCACGAGAACTTCGTCCGTGCCGGCGCCCAGCTCGAGGGGTCCGACCGGGACCGCTTCGCCGAGATCCGGACCCGCCTCGCCGGGCTCTACACCCAGTTCACCCAGAACGACGTGGGAGACAGCGAAGCCTGGATGATGCGCCTGTCGGAGGAAGACCTTGCGGGTCTTCCCAGCTCACTGGTCTCGTCGGCCCGACGCGCGGCCGAGGACCGGGGTGAGGAAGGGCACATCATCGTCCTCTCCCGCTCCCTGGTGGAGCCCTTCCTCCAGCGCTCTCCGAATCGGGCCCAGCGGGAAGAGGTCTGGCGGGCCTTCTATGAGCGGGGCAGCAACGACAACGAGTTCAACAACACGGAGTTGATCCGGGAGATCCTGGAGCTCCGCCTGGAGATGGCGAACCTCCTGGGGTTTGAGACCTTTGCCCACTTCCGCACCGCCGGCACCATGGCGGGAACGCCGGAGGCTGCGGTGGAGCTCATGGAGGAGGTCTGGTGGCCGGCCCGGGCCCGGGCGCTGGAAGAGCAGGCCGACATCCAGGCCCGCATCGAGGCCGCCGGGCTGGATCACGAGGTGGCCGGATGGGACTGGCGTTTCTTCACCGAGCAGGTGCGGGAGGAGCGCTTCGACCTGGATGACGGGGAGGTGAGCGCCTTCCTGGAGCTGGACCGCCTCATTGATGCCCAGTTCTATGTGGCGGAGCGCCTCTTCGACGTGCGCTTCGTGGAGCGGGACGATGTCCCCGTCTACCACCCGGACGTTCGCGTCTGGGAGATGGTGGACGCCGACGGTAGCCACATGGGTCTCTTCTACGGCGACTTCTTCGCCCGTTCCGGGAAGCGTGCCGGGGCGTGGATGAGCTCCTTCCGGGTGCAGAATGGTCTGACGGAGGCGACGCCTCTCATCCTCAACAACTCCAACTTCAACAAGCCTTCGGATGGGGAGCCGGCCCTCATCTCCTTCACCGACGCCACCACCCTCTTCCACGAGTTCGGCCACGGCCTCCATGGGCTTCTGTCGGACACGGAGTTCCCTTCGCTGGCGGGGACATCGGTGGACCGGGACTTCGTGGAGTTCCCGGCTCAGATCCTGGAGCACTGGCTGGCCCAGCCCCAGATCCTGGAGCGGTTTGCCACCCACCACGAAACCGGCGAGCCCATGCCCATGGAGCTCCTGGAGCGGGTGTTGGCGGCCCGGACCTTCAACCAGGGCTTCGCCACGGTGGAGTTCCTGAACTCGGGATTCGTGGACATGGCCTTCCACCTGGAGACGGACCCCTCGGCGCTGGATGTGGAGGCGTTCGAGGCACGGGTGCTGGCCTCCCGGGAGAATCTGGATGCCATCCCCATGCGGCACCGCTCCACCCACTTCCTCCACTCCTTCGCCGGAGAGGGGTATGCGGCGGGGTACTACAGCTACCTCTGGGCCGGCGTACTGGACAACGACGGATTCGCCGCCTTCACCGAGGCCGGTGACATCTTCGATCCGGATCTGGCCCGGTCGCTCCGGGAAAACGTCTTCGCCGCAGGCAACACCATTCCGGCCATGGACGCCTTCGTGGCCTTCCGGGGCCGGGAGCCGTCGGTGGAGCCCCTTCTGCGGAGCCGCGGGTTCGGTGACCTGATCCCCTGATCCGCCGCGTTCCGCCGTCGGGTCGGAAGGGCTGATCCGTCAGCGATTCAGTGATGAAGTCTCACGCCCCGCCTGGGTGCTCGGTGGTCCTGATCCACCGGGCATCCAGGCGGTAGGCGTCTCCTGCCCCGGGGCTCGTCGGCTCGAGGGATGCTTCCCAGCGGTAGGTGGTGGGCCACCCACGGAAGAGATCCACCACCCGGAAGAGGAGGTTCGCGGACCGGGGCGCCGGACCCGGTGTCCAGCCACCGCTGGGGGTCACCTCCATGTGGACTCGCCCTCCCTCCTCCGCCTGGACGCTCCACTCTCCGTCCACCGAACCCAGCGAGGGATGGGCGCTGATGCGGAACTGTCCCGCGGCCTGGCTTCCCGGGGCCAGGGCGGTGAGATGGGGGAGCGGGGGGTGGAGCTCGATGGCCACCGTGTCGCCCTCCACCTCCACCTCGAATCGGCGTAGCTCAACGCGGCCGTGGGGGCGAGATATCCCCTCCATCCGGTTGGCGTGGGAAGACCCGGTTCCCTGGAAGGACCCGGGCCCGCGAGCGGGGTCAGGCACCTCACCCAGCGAGCGCACCGGTTCCACCAGGACCCGATCCTCCGGATTCACCCGCACCACCACGGCCTTCGGTGAGTACCGCCAGAACCAGACCCGACTTCCGGCCATGGGGAGGGCCAGGGGGTCCGGCGCGTGCTCCCGTCCCTCGATGGCGAGGCGGATCTCCGTGCCACGGCGGCGGACGAAATCGAAGTCCCGAAGGAGGACCAAGGGGAGGGCCGGCGGTCGTACCGCGGCCCCGCCCACCGGCGCCAGAAGACCGAAGGGTCGCCGTGTTCCCGGGTCGGTCTCACGCACGAAGAGCTCCACTTGCCGCCCTTCCAGGTCATGGAACCCCAGATCCATGTGCACCCCACCGGGGCCGAATTCCAGGATGCGGGGACGGAACTCCCTCTCCGCCATCCGGTGCATTCCCTCGCCGGTGATTCGGTAGAGCTCCGGGTCCAGGTCGATCCCGGCCTCGTGGAAGACGTCCACAAGGCCGTCGGTGCGCCACCCCAGAACCACCATCCCCTCCCCTGCCCAGCCGCCGGTGAACCACTGGGGCTCAAAGCCCAGGTAGACCCGATCCGGGTCCTCTTCGATGTTCGCCAGAAGTAGAGACCCGATGGGATCGGGCTCCAGGTGGAAGGGGGAAAGGAGGGGCTCGTGGGGGTGGAGGTCGGGCGCGTCGAGGCCCGAAACCTCCCGGTAGAGGGCGGCCCATCCTTCCCCAGGGCTCCACCCGTCGAAGAAATCCTCTCCCATGGCGGGCCAGGGCGCCTGGGGAAAGCTCCGGGTCAGGACCGCTGCCATGGCCACTCCGGCGCTCGCCACCGCCAGCAACCCCACCCCCACGAACCACCGCCACCTTCTCATCCCCCCTCCCCTGGTCGGTGCACCCCATCGGGAAGCTCCCATGCTTCATCAATGATCGCGACAGGGGCGCTCCCTGGGGAGGGCGTCAAGACGGTCCATCACGCGGAGCCGAGGCACCGACGAGTGCCAGGCGAGGCCATGGCCGCCTGCCGTCGTCCGTTGGTTCGGAGAAACCTGTTGACGAAGAGCGAGGTGCGGAGTAGCGTCGTAGTTGTTGAAACTGATTCTCATTCCCATCACAAGGCTTCAGATGCCCTCGCTCACCATGACCCACGGACATGCTGGCGCCGCCATCCTCATGGCAGGCGTCTTCCTCCTCACCGCGTGCAGCCCCGACGAACCCGCATCCGCCGGCGAGATAACCGAAACTGCCGGCGAGACCGCCGCCTATCCGGAGGATGCGATACCGGCAGGTCTCCAGTTGACTCTCTTCGGGGAAGATTCCGACCCCTCCGGCGCAGTCTCGGTGGAGACCGTCCTCGGTGCCGCCTCCCTTGGAATCGGAGATCACATGAAGGTGGCCGGGCCGGCGTCGGCAGTATGTCAGCACCGGGGCTGCTGGCTCATCCTCACCGGTGAGGATGGGACGGTGATCCGGATCGATGTGGACCGGGATGAGGACGGCGTCTACCGGTTTACGGTACCCGTGGATATCGCCGGCCGGTTTGTGGTGGCAGAGGGGACTCTTGCTGAGGAGAACCTGGGAACAACGCTGGAGGAGGCCTCTGAGGGCCAGGAGGAGGGGGAACACGGCACCAACGATCCGGGGCTCCGGATCGTCGCCACCTCCGTCTGGGTGGCGGAGGATTCGGCTGGTGCCGAGGATGAGGAGGTCCTGCCGTGAGTCCGGTGACGAGCAGCCTCACCCGCACTGCCTCGAATCCCCTGGAACCACGACAGGCGAGCCGAGTTGTCCGGCCACGGACTGGCCGACTCGGAGGCATCCTTGTAGCCCTGGTCCTGCTCCTGATGGGGCACAGTCCTGCGTCGGCTCAGGTGACGGGCAACCTGGAGATCCTCGTCACCGGCGCCGACACGGGCGCACCCCTCTCCGGCGTCCAGATCGGCGTGGAGGGGACAGGCCGTGGTGGGATCACCATGAACGACGGCCTGCTCCGGCTGGATGGCGTTCCCGCGGGTCGTCGCTACCTGCGGATCGAGTCCGTTGGGCTCCGTACGGAGCGGGTCCCTGTGGAGGTGATCGGGGGAGCGACCCTTCGGGTTTCCGTACAAATGCAGTTCGATCCAGTCGTCCTCGACGGATTCCGGGTGGTCTCCTATTCAGGCCGGCTTCTGGACTCGTGGACCTGGGATAGGCAGGCCCGTGATTCCAGGGATCTCTTTGCAGATGAGGCTGCGGTGGAGATCGGCGGTGGTACCCGGGTGGCCCAGCGCTTGTACCTGCGAGGGATGGAGGCGACCCAGATGCAGGTAACGGTGGATGGAGCCCGCCAGGGGCAGAATCTCTTCAACCACCGGGGCGGACTTCCCAATATCGACCCGGATCTTCTCCGGCGGGTGGATCTCCAGCCTGGTCCTCCGGCCGCGGACCAGGGCCATGGGGCGCTGGGAGGGAGTATCCGACTGGAGACGGTGGATGCCCAGGACCGGTTGGGTGCCGACCAGCGGCTGGGAGGGCTGGTGCGCACACGAGCCAGTAGCGTGGATGAGGGGTTCGGGGGCTCGGTGGGTGCCTGGGGGCGCATAGGCGAATCCGGGGGTATCCTGGCGTATCACAGCCGAACGAGCAGGGAAGACTTCCGCACGGGAAGTGGTGATGCGGTTCCTTTCTCCCGTGGAGAGGATCGGGCGACCCTCTTCCGGGCGAGTGCCATCGATGTTCAGGGCCATTCCCTGAGAGTCGGACTGGAACGGCACGAGGCGGGAGGTCTGAACTTCATGCAGCGAGGTGATTATCCCTGGCAGCTTCAACCCGATCCCGAGAATCGGCCGCCCCGGGACATGACCCTGGCCCGCGAAGCCTTCACCGGTGAATGGCGATGGGAACCGGGTCAGGGCTCGCCGCTGGCCCAGATCCGCCTCTACCGATCCGATACGGACCTGTCCATAGACACCCCCGCGACACAACGCTTCTCTTCATCGGTTCGCGGTTTCGATGCCAGAACCGTCGTTCCCTGGGGGTATGCCCGGGTGTTCGGGCGTCTCTCGGTGGGGGTGGATGGCTTTGAGGACCAGGGTGAAGCATGGCGACCGGACCGGGAGCCGCGGGTCAACCGATACCGGAACGTGGGACTCTTCGCCCAGCAGAGGCTCGACACCGGACCTGTGCGGCTCTGGTTCGGGGTGCGCCGCGACGACTTCACCACCCGCTTCGGTCAGTCGAACTCGGGAAATGCCGCGACTCTATTCAATCTGGGGGGCGAGGTCGACCTCCTGGGCCGACTGCACGCATTCGCCGGATGGGGCCAGGCAGCAAGGGGAGCAGGATCCATCCCGGTACACTTCGCCCAGAACGTGGTGGCGGATGCCCTCTTCAACGGTGAGCTGGGTGGAACCATCGACCCCGAGCGCTCGGAACTGGTGGAAGCGGGGCTGCGCTGGATCGGTGCGGTCACTGCGGACGGGACGGACCGACTAGAGGTGGAGGTCTTCGGATTCCACACCCGCATCCGGGACCCCATCCAGTACCTTCAACCCGGGAGCGGGGGGCTTGGCGGTCGGCCGGTAACCGAGATCTTCAATGGCGACCAGTCTCCCCGGGTACAGGGAGCGGAAATCCGGGCCCACCGTGACCTGGGACGACTCCGGTGGGGGCTGACCGCAGCCCGAAGCGAGATCCGGGACCTCCCTCCGGAACCCCAATTCATTGCCCGATTCGGGGCTCCCATGGGTGATCGAGGCGTGTTGACGACGGACCTTGTCGTCACCGGAGATCTGAGGGTGGGACAGACGCTGACGGTGGTCCGTCGCCTCCGGGAGGTCCCGCCGGACCAACAGGTCTTCATCCCTCGTCCGGGTTACACGACCCTGGACCTTAGCGCCACTTGGGAACCGGAGCGGGTCACGGGGCTGACGGTATCTGCCACCCTGCGGAACGCATTGGACCGGAGCTACGCCGGACACAGCACCTTCACCCAGAACGGCCTCTTCACCGAGGAACCGGGGCGGGATCTCAGGATCGGGGTGGGCATTCGATTCTGAACCGGAACTCTGACACCCGTCTGCGGCTAGCCGAAACCTCAGGATGCTTGTGATTGTTTGCGCACGATGGTCTCCCCTGATACTATCCTGCGTGCGACCTGACTGTCCTGAAAGGAGATTGTGTATGTCCGGCACTATGAGAGCAGCCGTCGTTCGCGAATTCGGTAAGCCCCTCACCATCGAGGAACGACCCATCCCGGAACCGGGGGAAGGCGAGGTCTTGGTGCGTATCATGGCGAGTGGAGTCTGCCACACGGACCTCCATGCTGCGGAGGGTGATTGGCCTGTGAAGCCGAAGCTGCCCTTGGTCCCGGGGCACGAGGGTGTGGGGGTGGTAGCGGGGGTTGGGCGTGGTGTGAAGGGACTGAAGGAGGGGGACGCCGTAGGGATTCCCTGGCTCTACAGCGCCTGCAACGCGTGCGAACACTGCCAGACCGGGTGGGAGACGCTCTGTGAGTCGCAGGAGAACGGGGGCTATTCGGTGGACGGTGGCTACGCGGAGTACGCCATTGGAGATGCCAATTACGTGGGGCGCCTCCCTGATAATGTGGACTTCAACACCATGGCTCCTGTCCTATGTGCCGGCGTCACTACCTACAAGGGTCTCAAGGTGACCGACACCAAGGCCGGCGATTGGGTGGGGATCGTGGGGATCGGGGGCCTCGGCCACCTGGCCGTCCAATATGCCAAGGCCATGGGTCGTTTGGTGTACGCGGTTGACGTTTCCGACGATAAGCTGGAGCTTGCCCGGAATCTCGGCGCCGATATCGTCTGCAACGCACTTGAGGAAGACCCGGGAGAGAAGGCCCATCGGGAATTCGGTGGCGCCCACGGGATGGTGGTGACGGCGGTGAACCGCAAGGCATTCCGCCAATCCCTGGACGCCTGCCGACGGGGGGGGACGGTGGCCATGAACGGGCTGCCCCCGGGGGAATTCGGCCTCCCAATCTTCGATGTGATCCTGAAAGGAATCACGGTACGGGGCTCCATCGTGGGCACGCGGCGCGACCTCCAAGAGTCCATTGAGTTCGCCAGTCGAGGCTGGGTCACCCCCCATGTTTCGGTGGAGCCTCTGGAAAACATCAATGACATTTTCGCACGGATGCACCGCGGAGAAATCGACGGTCGAGTCGTCCTGGGCCTTTCCTGAGGTTCCCCCAGGGTTGCCCGGGGTGGCCGCTGGCCGCCCCGAGGATCACCTTTCTGGCGGTCGTTTCGAGATCACACCCCCCAACCAGCCGGCCATCCCGGCGACCTCCGACGGCGTGATGGTGTGTCCACCCTCGTGGTCGTGGATCTCCAGATCTGCTCCGGCCTCCCCCAGGACCCGACGACCCTTCTCAGCCAGGGAATGGGGGATGGCCGGGTCCATTCGCCCGTGCCCCCAGAAGACGGGGAAGTCTCGGGCCCCGATCAGGGCATTCTGAACCAGCGGCACCTGGGCGAGGAATCCGGAGAGATTCGCGGCACCCACCGCCCGCCCCTTCCGGGTCAGGCTCCACGCCAGGGAGGTTGTACCGCCCTGGGAGAAGCCGCCCAGGACCAGGGGACCCGGTTCCCGACCGAGCCGTTCCGGCAGGTCGTCGATGAAGCGATCCAGCGCCTCAAGCGTTGCCGCCAGGGTGTCGGATTCCGGGCGATCCTCCCCCAGATAGCGGTACCAGGCCCACCCCATCCCGTAGCCCCAGGGCTGTCCCGGCCAGGGAGCCCGGGGTGTCACAACCTGGAGTCGCCCCCCGTCTGACCCGGCCTCAACGGCCCGGATCAGCGATGAAGCGAGGCCACCCAGGTCGGCTTCACTGGAGCCACGTCCATGAAGGAGGAGAAGAACCGGGTCACGGTCCCTGGCAGATGGAGGCCCGTGCACACGAGCCTCCTGGATGGAAAGCCCCGTCATGAATCTCCTCCGGACCCCGGCGCGAGCCCCGGACCTTCGGTTGCCAGCTGGACCCTCAGCCCGTCCGGCGCCTCCACAGTGAGGGCGTGAGCGAACCCGCGGTCTACCGGACCCTCCACGGCGAGACCCAGGGACTCGAGATGCTCCCGCCACCGCTCCAATTCCGTCCGATCACCGGCCCGGAAGGCCACATGGCGCGTCGCTCCCTGCCCTGGGCGGGCCCCATAGTCGGACCCAGGCCATTCGAAGAGGGTCAGAGCGCTACGGGGAGCCACTTCCTGCCCGTCGTACCGTGCCCAGAAGTAGTGCTTGGCGGCACCGTCGTCCTGGTTCACGGTGCGCTTCACCAGGGAGAGGCCGAGAGCACCGTGGTAGAACTCGTGGGCCGAGTCCATTCCGTGGGTTATCCCGGTGATGTGATGGATCCCGTCAAGCTCCATCTCCGGTGTTAGGGCCGGGATGGGATCGGGATGGCTTTCTAGATGGATGGCCCGCTCGTTCCGACTTCCCCGCATCCGATCACCATGCCCCTCGGCGCCGATGAAGCGCTCGCCCAACTGATCCATGGGCTCATCGTACCCATAGCCCGGTCCCGCGGTGGCGATCTCCACCACATGCCCCTCCGGATCCCGGAAGTAGATGCTCGTGAAGTAGCCCCGGTCATAGGGTCCGGAGATGGGCACACCGTTGTCGCTGAGCCAGCGCTTCCACATGAGTTGGGTGGAAGCGTCCTGTGTGCCGAGCGCAACGTGGTGGATCCCGCCCACACCCCAGTGCCCACGCCGTCCTGACCTGTCGGCGATCAATTCCACGATGGAACCGGGGCTCCCGGCAGAGTCGGCCAGGAGGATGCGCGGGGCGCCGGTGGCGGGATCCTGGTCCGACAACCAGCGGGTCAGTCCCAACAATTCGGTCCAGAATCGGGCGGTACCGTCGAGATCCCCCACGACCATGGAGATGTGGTGGAAGCCCGAGGTGACTCGGGCGGTAGCGGT
>SKJY01000214.1 GCA_007121775.1 Gemmatimonadota bacterium | reverse complement strand
CCGGAGGCAAGAGACCGCCGGGGCTGGGTCAGGTAGCTGGGACTCCGGGCATTCGCCGGCCCGGGGCGGCCCTTCCTGTGAACGGTGTGGTGCTTTGAGGGGCTGGTTCAGGTAGCGTCAGGCAGCACTGTCCGGTCGGGGCGGGGACGAAGGGGCAGTGTCCCACCCTGTTGGGCAATACGCCGGCTCAGGGGGTCACCGACAAGCTCAACGGCCTGGGATAGCGGATGGGTCCGAGAGCCGTCTCGACAGTCGGGACGGCGTCCAGACGAACTTCCACCGGTTCCTCTCCGGCACCCACCAGGGAGAGCGCCAGATCCACCAGATCCCTTGTGCTCCCCTCGAAGAATTCCATCAGGTCCAGGGAGACGCGGACCGGTACTTCCGTGCGAATGCTGGAGGGCAGCAGGAGCTCCTGATCCACCCCTCCGGACACCGTCTCCCGATCCCGGAGGAAGAGGGTCCAATCCAGGGCAAGCAGCCGCGCCTCGGGATTCTCCTGAGGATTCCGGGCACCCACCTGAAGCGTGGCCTCCAGGGGAAGCCGGCGGCTTACAACCGCCGCCCCGATCCGTCCGGCATCCGCCAGGGATAGATCCTCGTAGCTGCGGATACGCTCGAGTTCGACACCAGCGAGGCGAACGCCACTCACTCCGTCCAGATCGAAGCGGACCTGGGAGAGTGCCGCCAGGGACTGGAGTGTGGCGCACCCTGGGATCAGGAGGAGCCCCAGCACAAGCGCCAGGAAGGCAGGGAGAGTGAGGTTGCGTGACAGGCGATGCATAAACCCGACTGAGGTGGGAGGGCGAGGGGTGGCGCGGGTGAGAAAGGCAGGGGCCAGCCTCCTCCCATCTGGAACCCCCGGCCCGGAACTTGGATCCGGAAGATCAGCCGAGATCGGGCCCGGCTGTCAGTTGAAATCGGGCCTGGCTGTCAGATGAAATCGGGCCTCGTGGTCAGCTCAGATCCAACCTGCCTGTCAGCTCAGTTCGAGCCTGCCTGATTGGCTGCCCATATCACCCTACCGGTCCATGGCTGAGGCAAACCCGCCGTGGCCCACCACCACATGGTCCAGGACACGAATCCCCACGGCCTGGCCCGCCTCCCGAATCTGGCGGCTCACCATGCGATCTTCCGGGGAGGGGGTGGGATCACCGGATGGATGGTTGTGGACCAGGACCACCGCTGCGGCGCTGGCCAGGATGGCGGGCCTGAAGACCTCCCTGGGATGGATGAGGGCCGCGTCCAGGATGCCACGGGTCACGGTCACATCCCGAAGCACTCGATTCTGAGTATTCAGCAGAAGGACGTGGAACTCTTCGTGGGTCAGGTCCCGGAGCCGAGGAGCCATGAGGGCGTGGACATCCGCAGGCCCCCGGATGGCGGGGCGCTCCGGTTCCGCCTCCTCCAACGCCCGCATCCCCAACTCCAGCGCAGCCACCACCCGGGCCGCCGTGGCCCTTCCCACGCCGGGAATGCGCTCCAGCTCACCGGGCTCGGCCCGCGCCAGGGAGCGGAGCCGTCCGGACCCCGCCGCGAGGATCCGATCCGCCACCTCCATGACGGAAGCCGACACGCCGCCGGATCCCACCAGGATCGCCATGAGCTCCCGCACCGAGAGGGCTGCCGCACCATCGGTCCGTAGCCTCTCCCGGGGACGCTGGCGCACGGGGAGTTCCTTGACGCTCAGGCTTCCGGAGGTGCCGGGCTGCCCGGGCGTCTTGCCCAAAGCAGCGTCCCCCGGACCTGGCGGGCCGCCGCTTACCGACGGGTCACCTGGCACGACGGCAGGATCGAGCGAGACTGGGTCCCGGGCCACAGAGGCGGAGCCACTTGCTTGAGAGCTGCCGGGCGCGTCCGGGAGGCTGACGTTGATCATGAGGAAACAGGGCTTGAGGGTGAGACGGCACCACTGGGGCCTGGGGCGGGCCGTCCACCGTCAGGCCGGGCCGTCCACCGTCGGGGCGGGCCGTCCAGCGCCAGGTCCGCGCCGCCGATCACCGAGCCTTGGACGCCGTGGCCGGGCCACCGAGCGGCGGGACCTCCCACCAGGGCACCCCAAGGTGCTCCGATCCCAGGGGCGCTGGGATGGTTGGATGGGACCATTCCTCGAGAACGTCTGGAGCCTGCCACACCGCCTTCCCCTTCCTCCCATCCAGAGCGTCCACTTCGCCTTGACCTCACCGTCCCGCCCAGGAGAGATTGCGGGCTTGATCAGCATTCAGCTCCTCCTGCGCCGGGCCTGGTCCCCACGTGACCGTTCTTCTCCTCTTGGTTCTTCCTTATCTGGCACCCCTGCCTGCCGCCCCAATAGGAGGGGATGGGCTCCGGGCGGAGGCCTGGTCACCAGAGGCCTGCTCCAACCAGGCCCCCGATGACCCCGACGGCATCCAGTGGCATCCGGCGGTGGTGTTGGGAACCCGGGGATTCGGAAGCGACGCGCACCTCTTCGGCGGGCTCACCCTCGGCGCCCATCGGGGTGACCTCGGCGGCGGTGCCACCTTCCACATCGGCGGGGGAAACGACTACCGCTCCATCCTCACCGGGCTGGGGCCATCATGGCGTATCGAGTCCGTCGCCGGCATGGACCTTAGTTCGTGGATCGGAGTTGGGTACCTGAGCGAACGGCTCCTCGACGAGCGAGCACCGGGAGGTATGGACGCGGCGAGCCGATCCATCACCGGGGCCATGGTCACCCTCTCGGCCCGTCGCCCTCTCCGGGTGGGAGCCCTCACGGCCCAGGTCCTCTTCCTGGCCGGGCAGAGTGACGGCCCGGACTTCGTCCGCACTCCGTGGGTCTCTACGACGCGGTTCACGGTGGGGTTCGGATGGTGAGCCGCCTCTCTGCCATCGGCACCCTCCTGGCCATTCTTCTCTTCCTCCCGACCGGGTGTTCAGACAGCGATCCGGTCCTCTTCCCCGCCCCCGACGGGATCGAACCCGTTACGGCCGAGGTCTTTGCCGGCATCGTGGGCGAGGCTCCCTCCGAGGCGGTGGCGGTACGGGTGGTCGACCCTCGCGGCAACCCGGTGCCGGGGGTTGAGGTCTCGTGGCAACTCCTAACGGAAGAAGGAGCCGTGTGGGAGCGATCCGGCGTCCGGACCGATGCACGGGGGAGAGCCGAGCCGGGAAGCTGGCTCCTGGGCCGCCGGGCCGGCGAGCAGCGGCTGACGGCGACGCTGGGCCCCAGCCCGGGCGCACCTGATGAGGCTGGCACCAGGCCCTCCTTCACCTTTCGGATCCAGGCCATCCCAGGCGCACCTGCATCCGTTGAGCCCATCGCCGCCCCTGAGGCCGAGGGACAGGTGGGTGAGCCGGTCGGCCGCCTCCCCCGCGTGCAGGTGCGGGACCGCTTTGGGAACCTCACCCCTGGTGTCCCCGTTCTCTTCCAGGTCACGGCAGGCGCAGGGGAGGTTGGCGGAGCGGAGGCCCGCACCGATGCGGCCGGGCTGGCGGCACCCGCCAGCTGGACCCTTGGGCCCACCGTGGGTCCCCAAACGCTGGAGGCGGTGGTGGAGGAAGGGGCTTCCGCATCCTTCACGGTCACGGCTGCCCCCGGCCCACCGGCGTCCATGGAGGCCGTGAGCGAACCCCCCTCGGACCCGGTCGCAGGCAACCCGCTGCCGCCGATTGAGTTGGAGGTACGCGACCGCTTCGGGAACCCCACGCCGAACGCCTCCATTCAGGCGCAGGTCACCGTCGGTGCCGGCTCCATGTCCCCGGCCGAAGCGCTGACCAACGCCGAGGGGCGGGCCGCCTTCGCCTGGACCCTGGGCTCTGGCCCCGGGGAGCAGTCGGCGGAGTTTCGAACCGACGGAGTCCCGACGCTGACGGTGTCGGTGGAAGCGATCCCAAGCCCCGCCACTGAACTCATCCCCATCTCCAATCTGACCCAGGTCGGCGACGTGGACGCGCCGGTGGACGACCCACCAGGCGTCCGGGTCGTGGACCGCTTCGGCCAGGGGGTAGCCGGCGAGCGGGTCGCCTTCCGTGTGCTGGATGGCGGGGGGACGGTAGCCCCGGACACTGTGGTGACGGGTCCCGATGGCGTGGCCCGTCTCACGGCCTGGACCCTCGGACCGGAGGTGGGCCTCCAGCGGGTTGAGGCCGCTCTCCGGGACCTGGACCCGGTGGTCTTCGAGGCGGAAGGGCTGGATCCGGGGATCGTTCAGGTACATGTGGACGCAGTCCATGTGAACCAGGGGAGCCAGACGTACGCCGGGGACTTGGCACTCCTGGAAGGGCGGGCCGGGCTTCTCCGGGTCTTCCTCCAGGCCAGAAGGGCCAATGACGCAGCGCCCCCGGTTCGGGTGGAGATCTTCCGGGGCGAGACGTTGGTGCGGACCCAGATCCTCCAGCGTCCGGTATCGGGGATCCCCACAGCACCGGACCCGGACCGGCGCAGCGATTCTTGGAACCTCCGACTCACCGGCGATGAGGTGGCGCCGGGGCTGGGGATCCGGGTGACTGCAGATCCGGAGGAGATACTCGATATTCAGGACCGGTCGCTTCTGGATTGGCCCGGCGACGGCGCCATCCACCGGCCTCTGGTTGTCTCCACTGCACCCTTCCGCGCCACCTTCGTGCGCATTGAGAGCACGGACCTTCAAACGGTGGCGGATCTGGATCAGGCGAATCTATCGGACTACACGGATCTCACCGTCGACCTCTTCCCCATCGCCCGCCACGACTTCCTGATCCGTCCCGAAACCTATGTGTCCTCGGCTGGGCCCCTCTCAGGCACCCTGGGTGAGCAGGACCGGGGGTGGGTCCAGCTCGTCCAGGAGATCCGAGCGCTCCGCCTTGAGGACGCCCAGCTCGATCCCTCGGTACGGGACCGCTACTACCACGGCATCCTCAAGCGGGCTCCGGGACCGGGGATTGCGGGGATCGCGTACATCGCCTCGAGCCCCACCGGATCGCTGGACTTCCTGGCCGCCGTTTCCCACGACTCCCCGGCCACCCGTGCCCAGGTGGTGGCCCATGAATTCGGGCACAATTTCGGGCGACGTCATTCACCCTGCCCGCCTCCGCCCAACTCGCCGGGCGGGCTGGACCTGAACTTCCCTCACTTTGGCGGACAACTGGGGAGCACCGGATACTCGGTGGCCGGGGACAGCCTGGTTCTCCGCTCGGGGAGCGCCCGGGACATCATGGGATACTGCTTCCAGGGCGTCTGGTCCAGCGATTACACCTTCGATGCTGTTCTCGCCATGCGGGAGGCTCGACCCATCGGCGCGCCCCCCCTGGCGGCCGCTTCGGCTTCCGGCTCCCTCACCGACGGGATCCTGGTGTGGGGCGAATGGAGCCCCTCCCGGGGTCCGCACCTGGAGCCGGTGCTGGAGCTTCGCGCCCGCCCCCTCCCTACCGTTCGCGGAGACGCCGTGGTGAGGGGCTACGACGCTGCCGGCACCCTCCTCTTCCAGCGCGGCGTGACGGGCGTGGAGTATGACCATGCCCAGGACACGGAACTCCGTAGCTTCCTCACCTTCATCCCCCTGACGGAGGTGGAGCGGGAGAGTCTGGCCCGGGTAACGCTGGACTCACCCCAGGGCCGAATCGAGCGAGGACCCCACGGCGTGCTCGGTCCCGCAGGAGCGGTAGACGCCGCCCTAGCGCCCATCAGAGAAGGCCTCGCCGGGGCCGCCCCAGCCCCAGATCCGGAGCTCCGAGTGGAGCGGGCAGGGGACGGAAGAGGGGATCCCAGGTCCCGAATGGAAGAGCCAGGAGCTGAGAACTCAGCCCCAGCCGGCGGCGCCCTGCGCATCCGGTGGAATGAGGGTGCGTATCCCCTCCTCACGCTCCGGGATCCAGCAACCGGACGGGTGATCGGCCGGGTCAGGGGCGGTGACGTTCTCCTCCGGGATCAGGGCCTCGGAAGGATGGAGATCGAGTTCTCCGACGGAGTCCAAGTGACCCGGACCTCCGTCACACTCCCCTGAGCAAAGGGTGCCGGTCGACGGACGGGGACCGGAAGCCATCGTAGACAGCCGCCGCAGCGATCCTCCTTGCTCTGAGCCTGGCCCCAAAACCGAATCTGGATTCGGTTTTCCCACCGATCGATTCCGGTCCCAAATCCCCAACGGATCTCCAGCGACCACCCGCCCCGCCCATGCCCTGAACGGGGCCCTAGGCGCTTGTTCCGGCCCGCTGTTGGTGGAGGGTGATCCTGGGGCGGTACCTCTGAGAGCGCTGAATCTCCACCAACAGCGCCCAAGAACAAGAGGGTAGGGGGCCAAGAAGGACTCGGTCGACGCTGGGGGTGGCCGGGACCTGCGCTGCTGGGAATTGGAAATCTGTAGCGGCGGAAGCCGGGATCTGCGCTAGCCCTGATAGGGAATCGCGCCCGTCACGAAGGTTATCTGGCCAATTGAAAAACCGAATCTAGATTCGGTTTTTCTGTCAGCTGGAGTGAAGGGTCGAACTTCAGGACTGCGGGCCGCCCCGCAGCGGAGATGCCCCCCTCGGCTCCCTCCTCACTACATCATTCCATCCACGTCCCGAGCCCCGTCTAATTCACCAGACATGGCTACGGGAACCCATCGCATTCCGCCCCCAATTGACAGAGCGAGCGCATAGGAGCAAGTATTACGCGTTTGAAGGAATTCCGGTCAGGCCGTTTCCAAGCACCGATCGCCAGTCTTCCCACTCGCAATCGTTCTTTCCTTGCGTTCAGACCAACCAATCAGGATCAACCTCCTGGCAGCTCCTGACGACGAGGGAGCGAATGAGGAGGCTCCTTCCCTGCCAGGTGGTAAGCCCCTGGCACTCCTGGTCTACCTGGTCCATCACCCCCACGGCGTTCCCCGGGATGAACTGGCCTTGCTCCTCTGGCCGGATCGCCCTGCCCGGCGAGCCCGTGGCTCCCTGCGGCAGGCCCTCTGGACCATACGCAAGCACCTGGGAGACGATATCTTCACGGTCCAGGATCCAGTTCAACTGGCTCCGGGCCGCGTCATCACGGATGTTCAGGAGTTGCAGGTCCTCATCGAGGATGGGCGCCTCGCCGAGGCGGTGGAACTCTGGTCGGCAGCGCCCTTCCATTTCTTCCCCGATCCGGGGTCCCGGGCCTGGCGGCGCTGGGCGGAAGAGCTCCGGTACGTAACGGAGCGCCGGTTCGGACGGGCGCTCCTGGATGAGGGCCGCCGAGCCATGGGCAGGGATGGGCCGGGCGCCGCCCTCCCCTGGTTTGAGGCTGCACTGAAGGTGGAGCCCCACCGGCGCAGCGCTCACGAGGCCCGGATCCAGGCGCTCCTCCTCCTGAATCGTACAGATGAGGCTGAGGCTGCTTTGGTGCAGGCAGGCAGGGACGGTGGGGCCGACGCGGAGGCCGGCGATGATCCAGGCACCAAGCAGGACCGTGGTGAAGACGCACCCACCTGGCCGGAACTCGGCGAGCTCCGGCGCCAGCTCCGTGCCTCTCGTCCTCGCCGGGAAGAGCTCCCCCGGGAAGGGGGGGAGAACCCCTGGGATATGGGTGGCTCGGACCACTTTGGGGTCCATGGTGGCCCGGGAAGCCTCGGTGAAGAAGGAGGGCGCCGTCCGGGGGGCCAGGGAGAGGATCGGGCGGCGGCCTCACTGGACCCGGAAGCCAACGACGGTCGCTCCTCTTCCTCTTCCCGACGTCCCGGCCCCGCCCATGACTCCGCCACCGGCGGCAGGAGAGGGGATGCAGCAGGCCCCACCGGAGACTCCACCACCGGCCAGAGGAGAGGCGATGCAGCAGGCCCCACCGGCGACTCCGCCCCCGACCAAAGGGGGGGCGATTCGGCGGGCCCTTCGCAGGGGGCTGAAGACACCGCCCCTCCCTCCCAGCGAACCGAGGATGTCGATGCTTCCCTCCGGGAGCCTGGGGATACCGCCCCTCCCTCCCAGCGGACTGGGGACACCGATGCTTCCCCCCGGGAGCCTGGGGGCTCTGTCACCCCTTCCGCCGGGAGCGCCGACGCGCCAACCGACCCGGTCGGCGGCACCCGCCGCACATCCTCGGACAATCCCCACCCGCGCCGCCGGATCACCGACGGCCCGGCATCCGTCATGGAGGACATCCCCCTCCTTCGGGACCAGGAGCTTCGGGACCGCCTCATCGCCCGGTGGACCCAGGCCCATGCCGGCAATACTCAGGTCATGGCAATTGTCGGTGAGCCCGGCATCGGGAAGCGCCGCATGGTGGCAGAGGTGGAGCGGGCCGCTCGGATCCAGCGAGCGACGGTTGTCCGGCTCCGGGGGGTGCGAGGTGGCGGTGAGCCTCCGCTTACCTCCCTGGGCCGGCTGGCGAGTCGGCTCATCGAGTGCCCGGGGGCAGCGGGAACCAGCATTGCCAGCGAGCAGATCCTCCGGCGACTCCTCCCTTCCCGGACCAACAACCCCAGTATCTTCGGTGACCTCACCCCCACCGCCGACACCTCGGAGTCCTACGAACAGCGGACCAGGAAGATCTCCGGCATGCCCGGGCTCACCCCGGTGGCCATCGCCGACGCCTTGGTCGACCTGTTGGGAGCGGTGGCCGACGAGAACCCCCTCCTCCTTGTGGTGGAGGAGTTTCAGCGGATGGACGAGGCGAGCCGGGATATCGTCACCATCGCACTTCGGGAAATGGCGCGTCAGCCCATCATGGCGATGCTCACGGCTACCCCGTCGCTTCCTGCCGCGGCAGTGGGCCGGGCCCTGGACCAACTGGTGGGAGATGGTCAGGAGCGCCTCGTGGTGCTCGAGCGGTGGGGGCCTTCCGAGGCGGCCCTTCTCGCCGAGGCCATGGGCGGCAGGGTCACGGCAGAGGAGATCCTCAAGGTAGGCGAGGGACACCCGGGCCTCACCATGGCGGCGCTCAGGAGCCGTCTCGAGGCTGGGGGAGGAGTTGGAGGCGCACCCCTGGAGGCCGGAGGCGCCCCTCCGGTCCTGCCACCCCACATCCGTGACCGCTGGCTCGGCCGCTGGGAACGTCTCGACATGGGCGCAAGACGGATCCTGGGGCAGGTAGCTCGCTCCCGGTCACCGGTGCCGGTGGAAGCGATCCTGACCCAAGATCCGGATCCGGAAACCCGCGCCCGGCTCCACGCCTCCGTGGACCGACTCCTGGCCGAAGGGTTGCTTCGACTCGTTCCGGGGTTGCGTGTGGCACCGGTCCACCGGGAGCTGGCCGCATTGATCGGGCCTCGCTGGGATGAGGAGGAGAAGGCGATCCGGAAGTCCGGGAGAACCGTTGCAGCCCATGGGCCCGGGGACGATCCCATCACTCTTCGGCGCCTGACCACCGGGGCTGCGGCCGTGGCTGCCCTCATCCTCCTCCTGGCCGTGCTCCTGCCCATGGGACAGGCCGAATCCACTCAGGGTGCGCCCTTTGGCGGGGGCACCCTCTTCCTCATGGGGCTTGACGAGGTGGTGGAGGTGAGGCCGGATCACGGGCCACCGACGGAGTGGGAGACGCGGCGGTTCGGACTCCGCGTTGGGGGGCACCACCTGCGCGCCCTCCCGGTACGGGCCCGCAACGGGGAGATCCGGTGGATCGCCCGGTCCCAGCCGGGAGATGAAAAGCCCTGGATCTCATTGATCTCACCGGCCGGGGTCCAGGATCT
>SKJY01000110.1 GCA_007121775.1 Gemmatimonadota bacterium | reverse complement strand
GCCGGGTCCAAGCTGGCTCGCGCCCGGGAGCTGGGCGTGGAAGTGATGGATGAGGAGGCCTTCGTGGCCCTTCTCGAGGAGGCGGGGGTGGACTTGGCGGGGTGAGGGGGCACCGGAACCCCGTCCCACTCTCGGCGGACACGACTTCCGGAACCCCGTCCCACTCTCGGCGGACACGACTTCCGGACCCCCGTCCCACTCGCGGGGGAGACAGCTTCCGGAACCCGGTCCCACTTGCGGGGGACATAACTTCAGGGGAGTGTGGGCTGAATGCGCACACCGCTACTCCCCTGGCACCCGAACCGCGCCGGGAGCCCTTTTGTCTTCTGCCTCCCGGAGGTCCCCGTGTCCACCTCCCCCCGCCGAGTTGTCGTCCCAGGCGTTCTCCTCGCCGCTGTTCTCCTCCTCGTTCTTGCGCCCGCCACGGCGCTGCCCCTATCAGCCCAGGCCACCAGCCAGAGCGAGTGGCTCGAGGTTGAGGTGGCTACCGTGGGTGTGGATCTCACTACCGGCGCCCCCCTGGCCCTGGTTCACGAAGGGTGGGAAGAGCTCCTCCCCATCTGGATCGGCACCAACGAGGCCGAGGCCATCCTGCGCGTGCTCCAGAACGAGCCCTTCATCCGCCCCCTCACCCACGATCTCATGGCCTCCATTCTGGGGACCTTGGAGGTGGAGCTGGCCGAGGTGCGGATCCACGACATGCGGGAGGGCACCTACATCGGGAGCCTGCACCTCCGGGAGGCGGGGCGCGATGAGTTGAAGGAGGTGGATGCCCGGCCCTCTGATGGCCTGGCCCTCGCCGTGCGGACCGGGGCTCGGATCCGGGTGGCGCGGCGCCTTCTCTCAGGAGTCCCGGAGGTGGACTTCGTTTCCACCGAGCGGCAGCGGACCATCGCCCGGGTCCGCTCGGTGACGGTGGCCGAGCCCGGCTCCGAAGACCGGAGCACCTACGGCATCCCATCCGGGGCATCGGGGGTGGTGGTACTCCACCTGGGAGTGGGGATGGCGAACCGCGGACTCCGCCCGGGAGACCTCATCACCGCGGTGAACGGCATGTCCGTGGGATCGGCGCTGGACTTCATCCATGCCCTGGGGCGGGTGCCCGATGCCAGCGCGGTTTCGGTGGAGGTCATCCGTCAGGGGGAGGTGGAGGACGTCCAGATCCCAGCCCGGCGGGGGCCGGGGCGGGTGGGGTGAGAGGCGCCACATAAGAAGGGTTCTCCTCCAGACTTGGTGCAGCTGTGGCGCCTCCCGCCGGGGGGGTCGAGGGGCTGACTGAGGAGGCTGGGGGCTTGTTCGTGGATGCTGTTGTGGTGCGGATGCCCCTGCAGCGGTACCTCTGAGGCCGGGCCTGCCCGACCAACACCGTGCACGAACAAGCGCGAGGGGGTGGCCCACAAGACATTCAGGGCCGGGCGGAGGGAACGGTCCGAACACCCAGGATCCGACCGTCCCTCAGTATCCGTCTTCCGGCTTCGCGGACTTTGGAGATGACCCATAAGAAGAGCGGCGGCTCGGGCGAATCCACCGCCCGAACCGCCGCTTCGCTGCTTGGGGAGGCGCCCACCTCTAGCGCCCCCTCGCCTTGCTCGCCTTGAGCCCCCCTCCCTACCCCAGCGCCTTCCCGATCCGCTCCAGCGCATCCTCCAGGTGGATCCGGGTCATGCGGTCCTGTACGCCCCGGTCCAGCGTCCCCTGGATCTCGTCTCTGAGCAGCCGGAGCTGCTCCCGGATAAGGGGGCGGATGTCGGACTGACCGATGTGGAGGTCGGCGTTCAGCGGCGGGTCATCATTCCGCGACACCCGTAGGTTCCCGCTGGCCGGCGGCGACCAATGGTTGGACGCGGCCTCATGGATGAGGTAGTGGGCCTGGTCCAGGTAGGCCCGCTGCTGGTTCCGCCGGAAGGTGTCGATGGCGCCTCCCTGGCCCAGCTCCCGCCAGATCATCTCCCGGGCGTCGTCCAGCATGTCGGCCGGACGGTAGGTCTCGTCGCCCATGAAGGCCTCATGCTCGATCATGCGGGCCAGGCGGGCGTGGTTCAGGAAGCGCTGAACCGCCAGCTCCTGGTAGGCCCGGATCCGCTCCACCGCCCCGGCGTGCTCGATCTGCCGCAACATGTTCATGTCCAGCGCCCATGTGGGCGTCTGCAGCACGTGCTCATCGATGAAGGCCATGGCCTGGAGCTGATAGTCCCGCTCGATGGGGGTGAAGACCCAGCCTTCCTCCCCGACCCGCTTGTGGTGGGTCCACGACCCGCCCACCGCCGCCGCGGCGTGCTCGGCGTACCGGTTCCACTGGGTCAGGAACTGGAGGTAGTGGGTCTCGAGCTCGTAGTAGTCGGCCATGGGCTCGAGGACCCAGTCCATGATGTTCTCGGCGGCGTAGCGGAGGTTTCGCATCCCGTAATCCGCCGCCCGCACCGGGTCGTCCGAGATCCCCTCCGTCATCCGGTAGGGATCCCACTCCACATCCATCCCGAACTGGGGGAGGGCGGAGCGGAACCAGGGCCGGTCGGCCCGCTCCACGATCCACTCGTTTAGCGTCTCCAGCTCTTCCTGGGGGGTTGATGCCTCCAGGATGGGCCGGTAGCCCCACATGATGGCGAAGCGGTCCCACACCCCGGCCCGCCGCTCCGGGTTCACCCCGTCGCCGGGCTGGGCCACGTAATTGTACCGGGTCCGGCCCACGGTGGAGGCCGAGTGGTCCCACTCATCGGTGAAGCTGGCGCTCCGGAGGGAATCCACCGGGAAGACGAAGTTGGCCCGCTGGTTGTGGGGAAGGCCCAGCGCGTGGGCCATCTCGTGGGAGATGACGTAGCGGATGGCCTCACCCAGATCCTCCTCCGAGAGCCGGTTCGTGCGGAAGCGCGGGGTCGCCGTGGCCACCTGGGAGAGGAGCCACCAGCGGAGCCGCTCATCCAGCCCGTGGTACATGTTCATGTGGGCCCGGATCACCTCGCCGGAGCGGGGGTCCACCACATCACCCCCGGCGTTGGCCGACCGGGTCGGGGTGGCCACGTACCGGATCACCGAGTAGCGGGCGTCCAGGAGGCTGAACTCCGGATCCTCGTCCTCGCTGGGGGCCACCCGCACATCCAGGGCGTTCTTGAACCCCGCCTCCTCGAAGGCCTCTTCCCACTCCAGGAGCCCCTCCTTGTAGAAGGGGATCCACTCCTCAGGGGTGGCGTTGTCGATGTACCAGATGAGGGGTTGCACCGGCTCCACCAGCTCGCCCCGGGCGAAGGCTTCCGGGTCCGAGGGCTCGAGGCGGAAGCGCCGCAGGTACTGATGGGGCCGCACCCCCTGGAAGTCCGAGGAGTAATTCGTCTGGGTCACGGTGATGTAGGTGACCCGCTCATCCGCCAGCCGGGGCATCATGGGCTCTTCAGGGAGGAGGATCATGGAGTGGTTCACCTCGTACGACAGCGTCCCGCCCCGGACATCGGTGGGCGGTGAGTCGGCGGCATAGCTCCGCACCACCCGGATCTCCACATTGATGGGGAAGCTCCGGGCCCACTCGAGCCAGCTCCGGTCCCGGTCGTACCCCCGCACCCCGAGCTGCGCGCGCCGGGTCCGGGGGAAGGAGAAGGCCGGGTGATCCCCCAGGTAGAGGTCCGTCACGTCGATGACGGACGTTCCCTGCCCCCGCGCCTCCACATCGAAGCTCGCCAGCACCGGCGGGAAGTTGGAGTTCTCCACCGCTACGTGGACGTTGTCCCCGGGATCCGCCGTGTTGGAGTGGGACACGGCCCGGAGGAAGATCCGCCCCTCCCGGCTCTCCCACTGGACGTTCAGGTTGGGCCCGAGCCGGTCGCCGCCGTTGGCCACACCGTCCTGGACCTTGGCGAATCGGCTCATGATGGCCATGTCGCGCCCCAGGATGGAGTCGGGGATCTCGAAGAGGAGCCGGTCATCCACCTGATGCACGTGGAAGAGCCCCGCCTGGGTCCGGGCGGAGGCCGGGACCACATCGCTGTAGCTCCGCTCCTGGGCCTCCAGGGCGGGGGCACTGGCCACCAGCACCGCCAGCGCCAGCCCCATGGCCGGGAGGAAGGCGCCCCGGCTCCGGGAGCGTTTCGTCGCCGACAGGCTCCGGCGCGAGGCCGGCCCTTCGGTGCGGGTGGAAGAAGAACAAGGGGTCTTGGCCATGGGGGAACTCTCCTGCCTCAGGGTTGGATTCGGTTCAAAGCGCCCGGTCGATGCGCTGGATCGCGTCTTCCAGGTGGATCCGGGTCATGCGGTCGTCCACCCCCCGGGCCAGCGCCGAGGTCAGCTCGTCCCGGAGAAGCTGAAGCTGCTCCCGGATGAGGGGGCGGATGTCGGACTGGCCCACGTGGAGGGCCGCGTTCAGGGGCGGGTCGTTGTTGCTGGACACCCGCAGGTTTCCGCTGGCCGGGGGCGACCAGGAGTTGGACTCGGCCTCGTGGAGGAGGTGGTGGGCCTGGTCCAGGTACCCCCGCTGCAGGTTCCGCCGGAAGGTGTCGATGGGCCCCCCGCCGGCCACCTCCCGCCAGACGGCGCCCCGGAGGTCGTCCAGCATTTCGGCGGGGGTGTAGGTCTCGGCGCCCAGGAAGGTCTCCTGCTCGATCATCCGGGCCAGCCGGGCGTGGTTCAGCATCCGCTCGACCCCCAGCACCTGGTAGGCCCGGATCCGCTCCACCGCCCCGGCGTGCTCGATCCGGCGGAGGAGCTCCAGGTCCAGCGCCCACTCCGGCGTCTGGAACACGTACTCATCCAGGAAGCGGAAGGCCTCCCGCTGGGTCTCGGCGGGGATCTCGGTGAAGACGCGCCCTTCCTCCCCCACCCGCTTGTGATGGGTCTCGCTCCCGCCCACCACCGCCGAGGCGTGCTCGGCATAGCGGTTCCACTGGGTGAGGGACTGGAGGTAGTGGGTCTCGATCTCGTAGTAGTCGTCCCCGTCTTCCACCACCCAGTCCAGGAGCGCGGCGGTGGCGGCCTCCAGATTCAGCATCCCGTAGCGGGCGGCTTGCACCGGGTCATCGGAGATCCCCTCGGTCATGCGGTACGGGTCCCACTCCACATCCATGCCGAAGAGGGGGGCGCCGAAGCGGAACCAGGGGTCATCGGCCCGCTCCACGATCCAGCGGTTGAGCTCCCCAGCCTCTTCCTCCGGTGTGCCGGCCTCCAGGATGGGCCGGTAGCCCCACATGATGGCGAAGCGGTCCCAGGCGCCGATCCGGCGGCGCGGGTCCACCCCGTCGCCGGGCTGGGCCACGTAGTTGAAGCGGGTGCGCCCCACCGACGAACCCGAGTGACCCATGCGGGCGGTGAACTCGGCGCTCCGGAGGGAATCCACCGGGAAGACGAAGTTGGCGCGCTGGTTGTGGGGGAAGCCCACCGCGTGCCCCTTCTCGTGGGAGACCACGTAGCGGAGCGCCTCTCCCATCTCCTCTTCCGAGAGGCGGTTCGTCTGGAACTGGGGGTTCGCCGCGCCCACCTGGCTGATGAGCTGCCAGCGCATCCGCTCCATGATCCCGTGGTACATGTTCATGTGGGCCCGGATCACCTCGCCGGAGCGGGGATCCACCACGTCGCCCCCGGCGTTGGCCGAGCGGATGGGGGTGGCGCCGTAGCGGATCACCGAGAAGCGGGCGTCCAGGAGGCTGAACTCCGGGTCCTCCTCCTCGGTGGGGGCCACCCGGACCTGCACGGCGTTCTTGAACCCCGCCTCCTCGAAGCCCTCGTTCCACTCCAGGATCCCTTCCTTGAACCAGGGGATCCACTCCTCGGGGGTGGCCGGGTCGATGTACCAGACCCAGGGCTCCACCGGCTCCACCAGCTCGCCCCGGGCGAAGGCCTCCGGGTCCGAGGGCTCCAGGCGGTAGCGGCGGATGTAGCGGCTCTCCCGGACCCCCTGGAAATCCCGGGAGTAGTCGGTCTGGGCGATGGAGATGTAGCCCACCCGCTCGTCGTAGAGGCGGGGCATCATGGGCTCCTCCGGGAGGAGGATCATGGAGTGGTTCACCTCGAACGACACCGTGCCGCCCCGGCCGTCGGAGGGGGGTGAGTCGGCGGCGTAGCTCCGGACCACCCGCACCTCCACATTGATGGGGAAGCTCCGGGACCACTCGAGCCAGCTCCGGGCCCGGTCCGGCCCCCGCACCGCCATCCGGGTCCGCTGGGCCCGGGGGAGGGAGAAGGCCGGATGATCGCCCAGGTAGAGGTCGGTGACGTCCACCACCCGGGTGTTGCCATCGGGTCCCCGGGCCTGCACCGGGAGGGCCGCCAGCACCGGGGCGAAGTTCGAGTTCTGCACCGCGATGTGGACGTTGTCCTCAGGGTCGGCGCTGTTGCTGTGGGACTGGGCCCGGAGCAGGACGCGACCATTCCGCTCTTCCCAATGAACCACCATGTTGGGGGCCATGTTGGCGCCGCCCAGCGCCAGGCCGTCCTGGGCCCGGGCGTACCGGCTCATGATGATCATGTCCCGCCCCAGGATGGAGTCGGGGATCTCGAAGAGGAGCCGGTCGTCGACCTGGTGGACGTGGAAGAGCCCCTCCCGGCTCTCCGCCGAGGCCGGTACCACCTCGGCGTAGCTCCGCTCCTGGGCGTGGAGGGCGGGGGGAAGGAGGAGGGCGGGGGTGAGGGCGGCGGCGGTCACTGCCATGGCCGCGCTCGGTCTCAAGAACGATCGGGCGCGAGCACCTGGGGCGTGCGCCGGCGAGGGCGCAGGGCGAAGCAGACGGAACATGGGACCGGGGAAGGCGGGGATCGGGACGAACGTAAGGAGGGCCAATGGGGTCAGCTTGGGCCCCGGCAGCCCCTCATGCAAGATCAAGGGCAAGATCAAGGGCAAGAATTCATGGAGAACATCGAGATCGCTCGACGGCTGGAAGAGCTGGCGGACCTCCTGGAGATCCAGGGCGCCAACCCCTTCCGGATCCGCGCCTACCGCAATGCCATCCGCACCATCGGGGGGCTCACCCGGCCCCTCCAGGAGGTGGCGGACGAGGACGGCCTCACCGACCTCCCCGGGATCGGAAAGGACATTGCCGCCTCCATCCGCGAACTCCTGGACACGGGCCGCCTCTCGGTCCTGGATGAGATCACCGCCGAGGTCCCGCGGGAGCTGGCCACCCTGACCCGCCTGGACGGGGTGGGTCCCAAGAAGGCCCGGAAGCTCTGGAAGGAGCTGGACGTCACCACCCCCGATGAGCTGGAGGCCGCCGCGAAGGAGGGGCGGGTCGCCGCCCTCGCCGGCTTCGGAAAGAAGAGTGTGGAGAAGATCCTCCGCTCCATCGAGGACTTCCGGAAGCACCAGGGCCGCTTCCTCCGGGCCGAGGCCGCCCAGTACCTCCGGCCCCTCCTGGCCCACCTGGAGGGGGTCGAGGCCATCCGCCGCTTGGAGGTGGCCGGGAGCTACCGGCGGGGGCGGGAGACGGTGGGTGATATTGACCTTCTGGTGCTGGTGGAAGACGAGGACGCCCGGGCCGGGGTCATGGAGGCCTTTACCGGCTTCCCTGGGGTGGATCGGGTTGCCATGTCCGGGGAGACCCGGGGGAGCGTGGTCCTCACCTCCGGGCTCCCGGTGGATCTCCGGATCCTGGGACCCGAGAGCTACGGCGCCGCCCTCCACTACTTCACCGGCTCCAAGGAGCACAATGTGGAGATCCGGAAGCGGGCCCAGAAGCGGGGGCTCCGGGTCTCGGAGTATGGGGTGTTCCAGGTGGAGGAGGGGGAAGCGGGCGATACCGACCCCTCGTCTGACGCTTCCTCCGACAGCTCCTCCGGCGACGCCTCCTCCGGCGCAGGCCCCCAGGCCGGCCGGCGCATCGCCGGCGCTACCGAGGAGGAGGTCTTCGGCTCCCTGGAGCTACCATGGATCGCTCCGGAACTCCGGGAGAACCGGGGCGAGATCCAGGCCGCCGAGGAGGGCCGCCTTCCCGCTCTGGTGGAGGCGGGCCAGCTCCGGGGCGATCTCCATATGCACACCACCTGGAGCGACGGCCGCGACTCGGTCCGGGAGATGGCCGAGGCGTGTCGCGACCGGGGGTACGCGTACATGGCCATCACCGACCACTCCCAGGCCGTCACCGTGGCCCGGGGCCTCACCCCGGAGCGCCTCCGGGAGCAGTGGGGCGAGATCGACCAGGCCCGGGAGGAGGTCGAGGGGATCCGGATCCTGAAGGGGTGCGAGGTGGACATCCTGAAGGACGGCTCCCTGGACCTCCCCGATGAGATCCTGGAGGAGCTGGACATCGTCCTGGTGGCCGTCCACTCCCACTTCGACCTGGATCAGGCCACCCAGACGGAGCGCATCCTCTCGGCCCTCCGCCACCCCCTGGTGGACATCCTGGTCCACCCCACCGGCCGTCTCATCAACCGGCGTGAGCCCTACCTGGTGGACATGGAGGCCGTCCTGCAGGGGGCGCTGGAGCACGGGGTGGCGGTGGAGCTGAACACGAACCCCCGCCGCCTGGACCTCCACGACCGCCACCTCTTCCGGGCCCGGGAGCTGGGCGTCCCGGTGGTCATCTCCACCGACGCCCACCGCACCGCCCAACTCGCCTACGTGGAAGAGGGGATCCGGCAGGCGCGCCGCGGCTGGCTCGAGGCCGACCACGTCCTGAACACCGGGAGTTGGGACGAACTGGATCGCTGGCTCCATCGGAGCAAGGGCTGAGGCCCCGTGCTCACCTCCATCCTCCTCCTGGCCGCCGGAATCGGCGTCCTCTACCTGGGCGCCGAGGGGCTCATCCGGGGCGCGGCGCGGATGGGGGTGGCGTGGGGGATCGCCCCCATCCTGGTGGGGCTCACCGTGGTCTCCATCGGCACCTCGGCGCCGGAGCTGGTGGTCTCGCTTCTGGCTGCCAGCCGGGGGAGCCCCGATCTGGCGCTGGGGAACATCCTGGGGTCGAATCTGGCCAATGTGGGCCTGATCCTGGGGCTCGCGGCGCTGGCCCGCCCGCTGGAGGTGGTCCCCTCGGTGGTGCGCCGGGACCTTCCGTGGATGGTGGTGGTGACCCTTCTGACCTTCCCTTTGATCCTGAACCTCCGGGTGGGACGGGTGGAAGGCACGGTCCTGGCCCTCCTCCTCTTCGTCTATCTGGCCATCCTCTACCGGAGCTGGCAGAGCGAGGTGTCCGCCGCGCCCCCTCCGCCCCCGGATCCATCGTTTCGCCCGGCGTTGGAGGCGGCGAAGGTGGTGCTGGGCGCTCTGGGGCTGGTGGCGGGAGGGCATCTCATCGTGGTGGGCGCCACCGACCTGGCGGCCCGGGTGGGGGTGCCGGAGCTCCTGGTGGGGCTCTCGGTGGTGGCGGTGGGGACGTCGCTGCCCGAACTGGCCACCACCGTGGTGGCGGCGGTGCGGCGGGAGACGGATCTGGCGGTGGGAAACATCGTGGGCTCAAACATCTTCAACCTCACCTTCGTCCTGGGCGGCGCCGCCCTCGTCCACCCCATGGCGGTGGCGGAGCGGGTCCTGAGCTTCGAGTACCCGGCGGTGGTGCTGGTCTCGCTCCTCCTCGTCCCCATCGTGCTCATCGGTCCCCGCCGCCCCCGCCGCCAACCGGGACCGGGGCGGGTGAAGGTGAACGGGGCTCGGCGGATCCGCTCCATCGGTCGGGTGGAGGGCGTCCTTCTGCTGGCGGCCTACCTGGGGGTGTGG
>SKJY01000289.1 GCA_007121775.1 Gemmatimonadota bacterium | reverse complement strand
CGGAGCGGGAGATGGAGACGGGGCTGGGGCTGGGGCGGGAGGCACGGGTACTCCGGAAGGACTTCTCACCTGGGCCGAGAGGGCGGGGAAGGGCCAAGTGGCAGCGCTGGCACCCCATGTGATCCGCCTGGCCCAGGAAGGGGACGGGGTCGCCCGGACACTGGTAGAGCAGGCTCTCGCCGACCTGGTGGCTCACGTGGAGGCGCTTCGGGAGTGGGCGGCCTCCTCCCTGGCGGTGGATGGTGGAGGGCCGAAGGGGGGAATGGCCGCCGTGGCTCGGGGCGCCGATGGCGGGAAAGAGGTTCGGGGGGCGGTGGATGGTGGAGCGGTCATCCCCGTGGCCCTCAGCGGCGGGCTCCTCTCTCCCGGGGGGCCGCTCCGCGATGCCATCCTGGCCCTCCTTACCGCCCGGGGTATCCCGGTCCGGGAAGGGCCGGTGGATGCGGCACGGGGGGCGGTGGCCATGGCGCTGGAAGGCGTGTCAATCTGACAGTTCCAGGGTTCGAAGTGACAGGTGTCTGGCCTTCCAAGTCCCTGCGCCCTATCGGATTGGCAGATCTTCCCGGGTCTCGTTGCGGCATGGGCTATGCAATAGTGGATGAGCACGAAGCCGGGGTCTGAAGGCGAGGCCGGCTGGGTCTCTCCTTCGTGCCCCAACCCGACATCCGTGCCGCCGGTTCCATGGCTTGCGACTGGCGGCCATCCATGGAGACTGAGGAGGAACCCACCATGGCCATCATGCGCTATCGCACCCGAAGCTGGCCCTCTCCCTGGCAGGAGCTCGAGGAGATGCAGAACCGTCTCAGCCGGGCCTTTGGCGAGTCTTCGCCCCTGGCCCGGGACGGCCACGACTGGCTGCCCGCGGTGAATGTGGAAGAGACGAAGGAGGAATTGGTCCTCACTGCAGAACTCCCGGGCATGAACCAGGAAGATGTAGAAATCGAACTGGAGAATAACGTCCTCACCGTTCGCGGATCCAAGGAGCAGACCCGGGAAGAGTCGGAAGATCGGCGTTACCACCTGTGGGAGCGACGGTGGGGGAGCTTCCAGCGTTCCTTCACCCTGCCCAGGACCGTGAGCCCGGAGCGGATCGCCGCCACCTTCGAGAATGGGGTCCTCACGATCCACATGCCCAAGGTGGCAGAGGCCCGAAGCCGCCGGATCGAGATCCACGCCGGAAACCAGCATCCCCATGAGGTGGGCTCCGGCGGCGCTACCCCTCCATCCCAGGAGTCCGGCGACAACTGAGCCGGGCTCGGTGCAACCGCGGTCCTCCCTGGGTGTGGACCGTGTGGGAGTCGGACCGGGATCATCCGGAGCACCCCGTCAGCCGTTGAAGGCCGACGGGGTGCTGCCGTTTCGGGAGTGGGGAGGGTGGAGCGGGATAGGAGAGTGACTGCCCAGGATTTCAGGGACGCCCCAGGTCTCGCCCACCCACCTGGCGAGGCGACCTGACGGATCGAAAAATAGAATCCAGATTCTATTTTTCTCGACCTGCACCTCCTTACTGCAGGATTCGCTTGGCATTCCCTGCTGACACTCCCCACCTGGATCCCTGGCCACTTGGATTCCCGGAGTGTACTCGCCACGGGTCATTGCCCCTCCCACTCCCTTTTCGGGCCCCTGGGGCCTTGTTCGTGGATGCCGTTGGGGGTCCCGAACCAAAGTTCGGCGATGCTTTGGCGGGGTATTCCCCGCCAACAGCTTCCACGAACAAGGCCGAGGGGGAGTCTCGGGGGGCTTCCTGAGCCTCGGTGTCAGGTGCCAAGTGCCAGGAGCAAGGACCACTGGAGCCCAACTCCTGGCAAGATCCCGGGGGGGGCTGGGAGTCGTTCATCCGTTCCGCATCACAACGCAACGGGCTAAAAAACCGAATCTGGATTCGGTTTTTTGGGTCTTTTGGGGCGGCGGTGTAGGGGAGTCCAAGGCGCAGGCGATGAAACCCTCAGTCTCCAGCTGGCCGTAGCCGTAGTGATGAAGCCATTGCTCGCTGGGAAGCCCGGGTGACCAGGAACGCCGGCGGCCGGCGTGGGTGGCGGCCGGGGGGCGCATCCGCTCCTGCCAACCTCAGGTCGGGCGTCCTTCCTCCTGCGCGGGCATCCCCGGCTCCTGTTCAGCGAGGAGTCGGCCCAGCGAGGCCATGAGCTCCGGGGAGTTGGCGGCAAGGACGCTACCTCGAAGGAGCGGATCCAGCGGTGCTCCATCAATCCGTGCCGAGATCCCGCCGGCCTCGTGAAGGATGGCGAGGCCTCCTACTACGTCCCAGGGGCTCAGCTCCAACTCCCAGAATGCGTCCAGTGCTCCCTGGGCCAGGGTGCATAGGTCCAGCGCCGCTGATCCACACCGCCGGATCCCGGACGTGGCCGGAAGGACGGCGGCGAGTTGGCGCTGGAAGGTGGGAAGGGCGTGGAGGAGCTTGAAGGGGAAGCCGGTGCCGATGAGGGCGTGACGGAGATCCCGGGTGGAGGAGACCTGGATGGTGGACCCATTCCGGTAGGCTCCCTCCCCCCTCGCCGCCCACCAGCGCTCCCCTGTCACCGGGGCCACCACGGCGCCCACGATCGGAGCCCCTTCAACCACCACCCCTACAGAGGCGCAGTAGGCGGGATGCCCGTGAAGGAAGTTGGTGGTTCCATCGAGCGGGTCCACCACCCAGACCGGACCATCGCCGTCGCCCTCCAGGTGGCCATCCGGGTCGTCTCCCTCCTCTGCCAGGATCCGGTGCTGGGGGAAGTCGGCGCGGATCCTTTCCAGGGCAGCTTCCTGGGCCTCCAGGTCCACTCGCGTCACAAAATCCGAAGACGCCGTCTTCTCCGCCGCTTGGTCGCTCCCGATCCGACCGGCCCAATCCCGGTGGATCGCCGCCGCAGCATCCGCCGCCGCCAGCGCCGTAGTGATCAGTTCACGCATTTCGTCCCTCTTCAACAGGTGGAAGGCCAGGGCTAAGTTAGCCCTTCCCCCAGAGGCCATGAAGCGAAGGGGGCAAAGGCGAAAGGGGTGGTGGGGATCCGGAGGGCCCGGGTCTTCCTTCCCCCACATCGGGAGACGCTGGGATGGCGGAAGGCCAGGTAAGGGCGGATGGCGCGGAAGGCCGGGGTGCGGCGGACGCGCCTGCCCAGGAGGCGGGTGATGGCAAGGGCGTCGCGCCCGGAGCGGTTCCCCGGGTGTTCAGCGGGATGCAACCCTCTGGAGAGGCCCATCTGGGCAACTACCTGGGCGCGCTTCGGCGCTGGGTGGAACTCCAGGAGTCCCACGAGTGCTTCTTCTGCATTGTGGACCAGCACGCCATCACCGGAGAGATCCCGGCGGAGGAACTCCCCCTCCGGATCCTGGATCTGGCCATCAGCTTCCTGGCGGTTGGGCTCGATCCCGAGCGGAGCGTGATCTTCGTCCAGTCCGATGTGCCAGAGCACACCGAGCTGGCGTGGATCTTCAACGCGGTGACGCCGGTGGGGAGCCTCGAGCGCATGACCCAGTACAAGGACAAGACGGCGCGGATGGAATCCATCCCGGCCGGGCTCCTCAATTATCCCATCTTGCAGGCGGCGGACATCCTCCTGTATCGGGCCGGTGCAGTACCGGTGGGTGAGGACCAACTCCAGCATCTGGAGCTGACCCGGGAGATCGCCAGGCGGTGGAACGGGCGGTACGGGGACTTCTTCCCGGAGCCGGTGGCCATACCCGGGGTGGGAGGGCGCATCCTCGGCCTGGATGGGAAGGCCAAGATGAGCAAGTCCGTTGGGAATACGGTGCGGATCCTGGCGGAACCCGAGGAGATCTGGGACCGGGTGCGCACCGCGGTCACCGATCCGCAGCGCGTGCGCAGGGATGACCCGGGCCGTCCGGAGGTGTGTAACGTCTTCACGCTCCACCAGCACTTCACGGATCCGGACCGCCTGGATGACATCGCCGGGCAGTGCCGGGCCGGGACTCGCGGGTGTGTGGCGTGCAAGCGAATCCTGGCCGACTCCATCGACGAGCACTTCCGGGAGGTCCGGGAGCGGGCGGCCGAGCTGAAGGCTGACCCCCGCCGGGTCCGGGCTATCCTGGAGGCAGGCGCCGAGCGGGCCAGGGGCGAGGCGTGGGCCACGATCCGCGAGGTTCGGGAGCGGATGGGGATGGACTGGAGGGGCGCCTGGGGGTGAGGGCTCGCCTCAAGCTTACCCCGGTGTCGGTCGACCCCAGGGGGAGGGGGAGCAGGCGAGGATCAGGGCCGTCTCCGTCGGACCCTGGGTACCCGTCCAGGGGCTGCGTCTGCTCCCCCACTGTCGTCTCTCTCCACTCCCCAGGGGACCAGCCGAAGCGCTTCGGCGCCGTCGCGGTCCCCCTCTTCCGGGCCGAGCCATGACCGAGATCTTCCGGGCCGCCATCCAGCGAGGCGCCAGTGACATCCACCTGAAGGCCGGCGATGTGGTGCGGGCCCGGATTCATGGGCAACTCGTGCCCATGACGCAGCAGAGGCTGAGCCATGAGCAGATCCGTGCCCTGGCTCTCAAGCTGATTCCCCGGGAAGCGGACCGGAAGCGGATCGACGACCTCACCGACCTGGATTGCTCCTGGGGGATGGCCGGCCTCGGTCGCTTCCGGGTGAACATCCTCCGGCAGCGCGGTTCCCTCATGATCGTCCTTCGGGTCATCCCCTTCGAGGTGCCGACGTTCGAGGATCTCCGCCTTCCCGCGGTGCTGGAAGCCATCTCATCCAACGAGCGCGGGCTGATACTGGTCACCGGGATCACCGGCTCAGGGAAGAGTTCCACCATGGCGGCCATGGTGCAGTTCATCAACCAGCACTGGCCCAGGCATATCGTCACGCTGGAGAATCCCATCGAATTCCTCCACCGGGACATGAAGAGCTCCATCACCCAGCGGGATGTGGGGACCGACACCCACGACTTCAATGATGGTCTCCGGGCGGCCCTTCGCCAGGATCCCGACGTGATTCTCATCGGGGAGATGCGAGACACCGAGACCATCGACATCGCCCTGAAGGCGGCGGAGACCGGGCACTTGGTGATCTCCACCGTCCACACGCGGGATTCCATGCAGACCATGTCCCGACTCATCTCGTACTTCCAGCCGAGCCAGCAGGAGATGATCCGGATTCGGATGGCCGACACCCTTCAGGCCATCATCTCCCAGCGTCTCCTCCCTCGACGGGACCGGAGCGGACGGGTGGTGGCGTGTGAGGTCATGGTGGTGACGGGGACGATTCGAGATTGCATTCGGGATCTGGAACGGATGCACGAGATCCCTGATCTTATCGCGGAGGGTCGGGACCACTACGGGTCTCAGACCTTCGATCAGCATCTAGCGGACCTGGTGCGGGAAGAACTGGTCACCTTCGAGGTGGCCCGGGCGGCCGCCTCCAAACCCTCCGACTTCGAGTTGAACATGAAGTTCCTGGATCCATCCTCCGCGGCGCCCCAGGTGTCCACCCGGAGCCGCGACCGTTCCGAGTTCGGTTCCCGTGGCTGAGGGCAAAAGCGTGACCGGTGGCGTATCCCTTGACGGGGTACTGATTCCGGCGGCCACCCCCTTCGACCCGGTGACGGGTGACGTCGAAATCCTGAACTTCCGGGCCAATATCCGTGCCTGGCTTGAGCATCCCATCCGCGGGATCGTGGTGGGTGGCTCCACCGGAGAGGCCGTCTTCCTGGATCGGGCTGAGCGTCGAGCACTCCTTGAGGGTGCACGCACAGTGATCCCCCAGGACCGACTCATGGTCGCCGGGACCGGCGCCGAGTCGACCCGTGCTACTGTAGCCCTGACCCTGGACGCGGCAGAGCAGGGGGCCGACGCGGTCCTGGTCCAGCCCCCGGCATATTACCGGGGGGCCATGACCCCGGAAGCGCTGCGCCGGCATTACCGGACCCTGGCTGACGCCTCACCCGTGCCCGTGATCCTCTACCAGGTCCCTCTGCGCTTCAGTACGGTGGAGTTCTCCACCGGACTCGTGGCGGAGTTGTCGGAGCACCCCAACATCATCGGGATCAAGGATTCCCGTGGGGATCTGGGGGCGCTCTCCGATCTCATCACCCACAGCCGCGACGGCTTCCAGGTCCTTGTGGGGAGCGGCACCGCCCTCTACGCCTCGCTGGAGGTGGGGGCTGCCGGCGGCATTCTGGGGGTGGCGAATCTCGTGCCGGGGTGGGCCGGGGACCTTCACGCCGCATTCAGGGCCGGAGACCACCCCCGGGCCGGTGCCCTGCAGGAGCGCATGGCCCCTCTTCACAAAGAGATCGTCGCCGGTCTCGGCGTTCCTGGCGTGAAGTTCGCGCTGGATCGTCTGGGGTTGGTGGGAGGCGACCCGCGCCCGCCGCTGGCGCCCCTCGCCGAGAAGCTGCGACCCCGTGTAACGACAACGTTGGAGCGCGCTGGGCTGTCTGCCGAAAAATAGAATCCACATTCGGTTTTTTGTGAGTTGGCGCGATTCCTGGTCGGGGATGGAGGCGGAGGCACCGTCAATTTCCTCCCCGCTCAGTGCATCGCCCTGCCGAACTAGGCCCTGGGCTCTTGTTCTTGGGCGCTGTTGGCGGCGGATCGCGATGGTGTGTCTGGATTGCCGATGTCGCCACCCCGCCAACAGCATCCACGAACCTCCCGGTAGGGCACCAACAGCATCCACGAACCTCCCGGTAGGGCCCGCCGCAGCGGGTGAGCATCGGGCCCGCCTAAGCCGGGGACGTCGTACTGGTGCCCCAGTGGAATGCGTTGGCAGCGGGGTGGCGGTCCTGCCGTCGACCGCGTGGAGTGGCCCACTTACGGGCGGTCGACGTGCGGTGGACATGGGGGTGACTCGCCGCCTTCGCTTGACACCCTTCCGCCGAAGTGGGTAGCTTCCCCCGAAGGATCGAGAGGGGAACCTCTTTTCTGTCCAGTCCACAGCCCTCCCCCGGGAAGGGCTTTTTTCATGTCCAGCAGGAGCGTTCGAACGGTGCACGTACCAGCCGGATCCAGCCGCTGTGCAGTGGTCGTGGGGTGCCAGTGGGGCGATGAGGGGAAAGGGAAGATCGTGGATGTCCTCTCGGAGGACATGGACGTGGTGGCCCGCTACCAGGGCGGCGCGAACGCGGGGCACACGGTCCATGTGGGGGAGAAGGAATTCATCCTCCACCAGATCCCTTCGGGGATTCTCCATCCCGAGAAGCGCTGCCTCCTGGGTAACGGGGTGGTCCTGGATGCGATCCAGTTCTTCCAGGAGTATGACGCCCTCGTCGCCCGGGGTATCGAGGTTGAGGGGCGTTTGGGAGTGAGCCTCCGGGCGCATCTCCTCCTCCCCTATCACCGGGTCCTGGACCGGGCCACCGAGGATCAGGCGGTGGACAAGATCGGCACCACCGGCCGCGGGATCGGCCCCGCCTATGAGGACAAGGCGGCTCGGCGGGGAATCCGGGTGGCGGATCTGGCCCGGGAAGACCGTTTCCGCGAGCTCATGGAGCGGGGCTTCGACCGGGCCCGAGACCGGCTGCGCGCTCTGGGACTGGATCCGGAGACGGAGCTCGCAGGCGCCACCGAACAGGCCCTCGAGATGCGATCACGCCTCCTGGCCCTGGCCACCGATGTGGGTCTCGAGGTGGAGCAGGCCTTGGAGAACGGGAAGCGCATCCTCCTGGAAGGTGCACAGGGAACGGCGCTGGATCTGGATCACGGCACGTACCCCTACGTGACCTCGTCCAATACCACCGCCGCCGCTGCCGCGGTGGGGATCGGCGTGGGGCCGACGCGGCTCGATTCGGTTCTCGGGGTGGTGAAGGCCTACACCACCCGGGTGGGGAACGGACCCCTCCCCACCGAATTCGAGCCGGACATGAATGAGCACATGCGCACCCTGGGCGGTGAGTTCGGTGCCACCACCGGCCGTCCGCGGCGCTGCGGATGGTTCGACGCCGTTCTGGCTCGCTACGCCGCTCGGGTGAACGGGCTCACGGGCCTGGCGGTGACCAAGCTCGATGTGCTGGACACGCTCCCGGAGATTTCCGTGGCCACCGGATACCGGACACCGGATGGGGACGTCCATGAATTCCCCGCCGATACCATGGGGTTGGACCGGGCCGAGCCCATCCTTGAGACCCTCCCGGGGTGGCAGAGCTCTACCGGGGAGGCACGGACCCTGGATGAGCTTCCCACAAACGCCCGTCGCTACCTTGACCGCATCGAGGAACTCACCCGGACCCCCATTGAGATGGTCTCGGTGGGGACCCGCCGGAGTCAGATCATCCGGGTATCGTAAAGAGGAACAAGCGGGGCAGGCCGTCTTCACACCGCGTTCCCCGTTGATTACCTTGAAAAGCTCTGCATGCCGGCGAGGGCCGGGCCGTGCGCACCGTGTCGCGAGATCTGTGGGATCATGTTCGATGAATTGAGCGAAAAGCTGGATTCTGCGCTGAGCCGCCTGCGGCAGCGCGGTGTGCTCAATGAATCCATGATCAAGGAGGGGCTCCGGGAGGTCCGGCGTGTCCTCCTTGAAGCGGATGTCAATTACAAGGTCACTCGCGAGTTCCTGAAGCGTGTGGAGGCCCGGGCGCTGGGCGAAGAGGTCATCTCCGCCGTCTCGCCCGGCCAGCAGATCGTCAAGATCGTCCACGACGAGCTGGCGGAGCTCATGGGGGAAGGGCGCCCCTCGGTGCAGTGGGCCTCCTCGCCTCCTACGGTGATCCTGGTGGTGGGCCTCCAGGGGTCGGGAAAGACCACCACCGCCGCCAAGCTGGCGCGCCGCTTCCTCCGGGAAGGCAGGGAACCCATGCTGGCGGCGTGCGATCTGGTTCGTCCCGCCGCCGTGGAGCAGCTCACCACCCTGGCCGGGCGTATCAACGTCCCCATCCACGCCGGTACCACCGGTGGGGACCCGGTGGCTACCGCCCGGGAGGCCATGGCCGAGGCCCGGCGGTTGAACCGAGCGGTTCTCATTGTGGACACGGCGGGGCGTCTTCAGATCGATGAGCGTCTCATGGACGAACTCACCCGCATCCGTGATGCGGTGAAGCCCCACGAGATCCTCTTTGTGGCCGACGCAATGACCGGGCAGGAGGCCGTCCGCATTGCCCAGGGCTTCGATGACGCGCTGGACGTGAGCGGTGTGATCCTCACCAAGATGGACGGTGACGCCAGGGGTGGAGCGGCCCTGTCCATCCGGAGCGTGGTGGGTAAACCCATCAAGTTCATCGGGGTGGGGGAAGGCGTCGACGATCTGGACTCGGCGGATCCCCAACGCATCGCCGGCCGCATCCTGCAGCAGGGCGACGTGGTGGGGCTGGTGGAGCGGGCCCAGCGGTCGGTGGACCAGGAGGCCACGGAGCGCCTCAACCGGAAGATGGACAAGGGTCGCTTCACCCTTGAGGACTTCCTCGATGCCATGCGACAGGTGCAGAAGATGGGACCCCTGGAGCAGCTCGTGAAGCTGATCCCCGGGTTGGGGAAGCGCATCCCCACGGCGAATCTGGACCCGAAGCGAATCAAGCACATCGAGGCCATCATCCTCTCCATGACGCCGGAGGAGAGGCAGAAGCCGGACATCATCAACCGCTCCCGACGCGTGCGTATCGCGAACGGTAGCGGTCGGTCCGTGGCCGAGGTGAACCGTCTCCTGAAGGAGTTCAAGGAGATGAAGAAGATGATGAAGCAGCTCAAGGGGATGCGGGGAATGCCGGGGCTGCCCGG
>SKJY01000004.1 GCA_007121775.1 Gemmatimonadota bacterium | reverse complement strand
GGGCGCCTCCCAGGGAGATGCGCACGTACTTCCGGCCCAGGGAGCGGGCGATGGACTGGGCGATGGAGGTCTTCCCCACGCCGGGAGGACCGGTGAAGAGGAGGATGGGTCCGCGTCCGGCCCGGGGCCCGTCCCGGGGCGGCGGCGGCGCATCGTCCTCGGGCCCGGGCCGTCCGGAATCACCGTCGTCGCCGGGGTCGGCATCGCCGTCGCCTTCACCGTCGGATCCATCCTCGTCGGTGCCGCCCATCCCTTCGTCGGCCGCCCCGAGCCGACTGCGCTCCAGCGCCGCAGCAACCAGCGGATCCTGGTCGCCGTGTCCGTTGTGGCCGTTGGCGCCCCCGTTCCCGCCTGAGTCACCGGCGTCCGCTTCCGGATCTGCGGCGTCACCCTTTCGGGAGGTCAGGCCGGCGGCGGCGTCACCCTCCTCAGCGTCCCGGCTGCTTCGCTCCATCTGGAGTTTGCGTACCGCCAGGAACTCAAGGATCCGGTCCTTCACGTCCTCAAGCCCGTAGTGGTCTTCCTGGAGGATGTCGTGGGCTACCTTGAGATCGATCTTGTCTTCGGTGCGGTCGGCCCAGGGCAGTTCGGTGATCCACTCCAGGAAGGTTCGGATCACCTGGTACTCAGCGGACTGGGGGCTCGTCCGTTCCAGGCGCTTGAGCTCCCGCTCCACCTCGGTGCGGGCATCCTCGTCCAGTTCCAGCGCCTGGATGCGGTTCCGGAGATCCTCCAGCTCCTTCTTGTCGTCCTCGTCCCCGAGCTCCCGCTGGATCTGCTTCATCTGCTCCCGGAGGAGCATCTCCCGCTGGCGCTCACCCAACTCCTCCTGGACCTTGGCCTGGATCTCTTCCTGGGCGTCGAGACGAGCCAGCTCCCGCTCCACCGCAACCAGGGCACGGCGCATCCGCTCCTCGTCGTCCAGGACTTCCAGGAGCTTCTGCTTGTCACCGGTGGGAAGATCCAGGTAGAAGGCCACCAGATCGGCGAAGGAGCCGGCGTCGTCCACGCCCTGAAGGAGCTGGTTCATGGCCTCGGCGGGGACACCCCTACGAGTGCCCAGCTCCGCCGCCCGGTCCCGAAGCTCCTTGTCCAGCGCCTGGAAGCCTGGATCCTCGGGGCTTCGAGGGGGGAAGCGCACCAGGGGGATGACGCTGGCCTCCAGCATCTCCTCCCCCGCCTGCTCGATGTGGACCGCCTCTGCTCGGCTGTCGCCCTGAACCAGGAGTTGGACCCCGCCCCGAACCCGGTGGGTCTGGATGATCCGCACCACCGTGCCTACGGTGTAGAGGATCTCGGGGGTGGCTTCGTCCACATTTTCCCGTTGGGCCACGGCGAAGAGTCGGCGGTCCGAGTCCATGGCCGCCTGGACGGCCTCCACCGTACCGGCACGGCCCGCCGAGATCGGCACGGCCACACCGGGGTAGACGACAGTGTCCCTCAAGGGAAGAACCGGCAGGGTGAAACGCTCGCCCACGTGAACCTCATCTCTCTGGGGAAGCCGGGGCCCGATCACGATCCATCTTCCCGGCCCATGGCCGATCCTGGATCCGGATCCCGGAACGATTGACTCCGGACCCGCCTCTGTGCGGATACGGAATTTCGGTAGAAGTTAGGAATGCAGGAAGCCTGCCAGCCTGCAGGAGGGGGAAAGGTGCCGCTCCGGCCGGTTGGGCCTGTCAAAATGACGGGACTCGGCGCCGGACATACCGGACCCAGCTCCGCCTCCCGTCGCATCCAGAGACGTCATGTCCCAACCCTCCCAGACCGTACCAGGCGATCCCGCCGCCCAGCGTCGCCCCCAATCCAAGGGCCGCCGCGCCTCCACCGGCGTCTTCGCCGGGATCCGGGTCGGCTCCATCGGCGGAGTCGAGATCTCCCTGGACTACTCCTGGTTCATCATCTTCTTCCTGATCCTGGGGACCTTCGCCGGGGTCGTCTTCCCGGCCCAGGCACCGGGGGTGGACCGCTTCGGCTACCTCCTCATGGGGTTCATCGGGGCGGCACTCTTCTTCATCTCCCTGCTCATTCACGAGTTGGCCCACGCCTTCATGGCCATCCGGCGGGGGATCGGGGTGGAAGGCATCACCCTCTTCATCTTCGGAGGTATGGCCCGCACCGAGCGGGACGCCTCCACCCCTGGCGATGAGTTCGTCATCGCGGTGGTGGGACCGCTGGCCTCCCTGGCGCTGGCGGTCCTCTTCTACGGGATCGCCGCAGCGGGATCGTTCGGGGGTGCCCCTCTGGCCGTGACGGTAGTGTCCGAGTACCTGGGCTTCCTGAACCTCCTCCTGGTCGTCTTCAACATGCTTCCGGGCTTTCCCCTGGATGGAGGTCGGATCCTCCGCGCCGGGCTTTGGAAGGCCACCGGGTCCATGCGAAAGGGGACAGGGATCGCAGCCGGAATCGGGCGCGCCCTGGGGTGGGGCCTCATCGGCCTGGGGATCTTCTCCCTCCTGGTGGGCGGTGCACTCATCGGCGGACTCTGGCTCGTCTTCATC
>SKJY01000354.1 GCA_007121775.1 Gemmatimonadota bacterium | reverse complement strand
GGCCACACCACCACCACCGCCGCCCGCCGGCGGACCCTCCGGCAGCGCGCCACCTCTCTGGCCTGGCGCCTCGCCCAGATCGGCGTCCTCGCCCCGGAGGGACCAGAGGCAAAAGACCGCCGGGGCTGGGTCAGGTAGCATGCCCATCCCATCCGGACGAGCGAATCCCAACAAGAAAAGCCCCGGCCCGGCGGAGCGGGGCGGGGCAATCTGCGAAGAGTGAGCCGGCTGGGGATCGAACCCAGGACCTACGGATTAAAAGTCCGTTGCTCTACCAGCTGAGCTACCGGCTCGTGTCCGGCAGGTCCAGGGGAAGCTGGACGCCACCGAAGCTCCTGCGGTGATGGGGCGTGGGCCCGAGGATCCGGAGCGCCTCCATGTGCTCGCGGGTGCCGTAGCCGGCGTTCCGAGCCCATCCAAATCCCGGGTACCGCTGGTGGAGACGCCGCATGAGCCGGTCCCGACAGACCTTGGCAACGATGGACGCGCAGGAAATGGAGTGGATCCTGGCGTCCCCTTTCACCACGGCGTCGTGAGGCATCCCCAGTCGCGGCATGGGGCGGCCGTCCAGAACGACCCGCTCCGGCTCCAAGGGCAGCGCCGCCAGCGCACGTCGCACCGCCAGGGCCGTGGCCTCGGCGATGCCTCGGGTGTCGATCTCCCGGACCGAACTGGCACCGATCCCAACGAAGCGGGCCGAAGCCTGGATGTCCCGGGCCAGCGCCTCCCGCCGGATCCCGCTGAGGCTCTTTGAGTCCGCGGCTCCCTGGACGCCAAGTCCCGACTCCAGGACCACGGCGGCGGCAACCACCGGTCCGGCCAGAGGACCCCGCCCCACCTCGTCCACCCCGGCTACCAGGGACAAACCCTGGCGCCATAGGGCCTCCTCGTACTCCAATCCCGGCGTCTCCACGCCGGCAGGATCAGCGTAGACGCCGTTCCTTGATCCGAGCGGCCTTTCCGCGCCGCTCGCGCAGGTAGTAGAGCTTGGCCCGACGGACCCGGCCCCGACGCACCACCTCAATCCCCTTGATGAACGGGGAGTGGAGGGGGAATACGCGCTCAACGCCAATCCCGGATGAGATCTTGCGAACGGTGAAGGTCTCGCCCATGCCACTGCCCCGACGGGCGATGCAGACGCCCTCGAAGGCCTGAATCCGCTCCTTGTCACCCTCCCGGACCCGATAGAGGACCCGCACGGTGTCCCCAGGCAGGAACTCGGGGATATCGTCCTTCAACTGTGCCTTGTCCAGTTCGCGAAGCAGATCGGCCATGGTCGCCTTCCTCAGTCCTTATCACCCGCAAAATCCCGCCCCCGTGTGGGGCAGGCGCAGATCTCAATAATAGTGCAAGGCCATCCAGTTCGGAAGGCCCAGGATCCCACTCAGTCTAATCTTCCTCAACCAGCCCCGCCCGCACCGCCTGTGCCCACAGATCGGGGCGCCGGGTCCGAGTCAGCTCTCGGGAGAGTTCTTCCCGAAAGGCCTCAATTCTGGCATGGTCCCCACTCCGGAGTACATCCGGCACCTGCCGACCCCGGTAGTCGTAGGGTCGGGTCCACGAGGGCGGACTCAGCAGCGGCGCCTCGTAGAAGGAATCGGACGCGGCCGAGTCGTGGTCTCCCAGCGCACCGGGCAGAAGACGGACCACCGCGTCCGTCACCGCTAGCGCCGCCACCTCCCCCCCGGAGAGAACGAAGTCTCCCAGGGACAGCTCGTCCGTAGCCAACCCTTCCGCCACCCGCTGGTCCACATCCTTGTAGTGGCCGCACAGGAGGGTGACTTCTTCCTCCAGCGATAGCCGCACGGCATCACTGTGCCGAAAGACCCGACCCCGCGGCGAGAGGAGCACGATGGGCCCCTTGGGGTCCAGCGCCTCCACCGCCTCGAAGAAGGGCTCCGGCTTCATGACCATCCCGGCCCCACCGCCGTACGGGAGGTCATCCACCGTGCGGTGTCGATCGTGGGTATGGTCCCGGAGATCCACCACCCGGTAATCCACCAGCCCGGCCTCCCGAGCCCGGCCCGGGATGCTTGTGGCCAGCGGTACCTGAAAGAATTCAGGGAATATGGTGACCACATTGATGCGCACGGATGAACTCCCCTAGAGGTCCAGAAGGCCTTCGGGCAGATCCACCACCATACGCCCTTCCTCCCGATCCACCTCCACAAACCACTCCTGACGGAAAGGAATAAGCCGCTGCCGGGCCCCATCGCTCACCTCCAACAGGTCCGCGGGATCCATGGAGTAGACTTCCCGCACCGTACCCAGCGCCTCGCCGTCCACCGTCGCCACAGCCATCCCCAGGAGCTCGTGGTAGAAGAACTCCCCCTCCTCCGCCTCGGCGATCTCGTCAAAGGGGAGGAGAAGGTAGCGCCCCTTGAGAAACTCGGCCTGGGTCCGATCCTGGAGCCCCCGGAGAGAAAGGATGAATCCGCCTTGATGGGGGCGTGCTCCCTCCAGAACCGCCGGAGGGAAGAATTCGTCCGGACGCTCTCCGGC
>SKJY01000216.1 GCA_007121775.1 Gemmatimonadota bacterium | reverse complement strand
GATTCCCTGGTGGGCCGGGGAGTGACTCGACTGCGCGGCCCCTGGATTCAGCTTCTCCGAGCCCTTGAACCGCTCGGAGCCATGATGGGGCTCTCCCGCAACGAGCACTGCGTCATCGAGAAGGACGGCATCTACCGACGTGTGGAGGACTTCGGACCCATGGGTCAGGTCCTGGACGAAGGGATCGACCTCCGACTCTTCCTCACTCGATGGGGCTCAGCCTACCTGGTCCGGGATGACGAGTCGTATGGGCTCCGGAGGAGCATCCAGTTCTTCGACATCCATGGAGACGCGATCCACAAGGCCTACCCTCGGGGAGAGGACGATGACGGCCAGGGGGATCCTCACAAAGGTACACAGCACCCGGGGCTGGATGACTTGCTCGCGAAGATGGCCGATCCCGATCAGGAACCCGGGCTCCTGGTCCGTCCCCCGGTTCCCGTCCCTCCGCCGAGGCCTGACGATGACGTGGACCGGAGAGGGCTTCGGGAAGCCTGGCTGGCCCTCGAGGACACCCACGACTTCCACCGGCTCCTTCAGCAGTTCGGGGTCCAGCGGACCCAGGCCCTTCGGCTGGCTGGAAGGGACCTGGCCTGGCCCGTCTCCACCGGCGCTCACCGAGGGGTGCTCGAAGGAGCCGCCGCCCAGTCCATCCCCCTGATGGTGTTCGTGGGGAATCGCGGCGTGGTGCAGATCCATTCGGGCGTGGTGAAGCACCTGAAGGCAGTAGGGGCCTGGTACAACGTGCTGGATCCAGGCTTCAACCTGCACCTGCGGGAGAAGGGAATTCACTCCGCCTGGGTCGTCCGGAAACCCACGGCCACCGGGATGGTGACTGCCCTCGAACTATACGACGACGAAGGAGTCCAGATCGCCCTCATCACAGGAAAGCGCCCTCGAGGTCAGGAAGAACGTCCCGAGTGGCGAGTTCTGGTGGAAGGCACAGCGACACCCTCATGACCCAGGAGAGACAGATCAGCATGGCCTTCAAGACGCCCGAAACGAACGATTCCCCCCTCGCCTCAAGAAGGTCCGCGCCCTGGACACGCTCCTCCCCGGCCTCACCCGCAAGTCCCCGGACCGCAAGCCCTACCCACCGGGGATGCACGGACCGGCCCAGGGAGGACGTCGAAAGAAGAAGACCCAGTACCGGATGCTCCTTGAGGAGAAGCAGAAGGTCCGGTTCAACTACGGGGTGTCCGAGCGGCAGCTCCGCCGCTACGTGGAGCGAGCCCGGAGGTCCAGCGAACCCACCGGCGAGGCTCTCCTCATGCTCCTCGAATCCCGCCTGGACAACGTGGTCTATCGACTGGGCTTCGCGCCCACCATCCCGGCGGCCCGGCAACTCGTGGCCCACGGGCACATCCGCCTGAATGCCCGGAAGGTGGATCGGCCAGCCCACCAGGTGGTCCCCGGCGACGAGATCAGCCTCTCCGAGACTGGCAGGCAGATTCCGTACGTGGCCCAGCTACTTCACTCCGGGCCTGCCTACCCGGTGCCCGGCCACCTCCTTGTCGACGCCCCCTCGGCCACCGGTCGGATGGTGTCGGCCCCACCCCGGGACTCGGTCTCCGTGGTGGTGCGAGAAGCAGCCATCGTGGAGTTCTATGCCCGTTGACGGGAGAGCCGTGAGAACACCAGGGCGGGTCAACCGACTCCTCCCCTTCAGCCTTCGGTAATATCCGGGCGATCCGAGCGGGTTGGAGCCCCGCCCTCACTCCTCCTCCGCCGCCGCAAGCTCCAGCACCGAGCCCACGAAGCGCTGGAGGCGCTGGACGGCGTCCAGGCGGGTGGCCTCGTCAGCGGCTCGGATGTCGGCCTGCACCGATGCGGCCAGTTCGGCCAGGGCGACGCTTCGGCCCTCTCCCGCCGGCATGGCCTCGATCCGGGCCAACTCCGCTTCGATCCTCGCGGATCGGTCGGCGGCCACGCTCTCGTGCCGGACAATCTGGTCCAGGTAGGCCCGGGAGACGACGAAGGCCGGGGGCCAGAAGTGACGGGGCTGGGTCTGGGGGTTCAGCTCGGCGAAACGGACGAGCTTGGCGGCCTCCAGCTCATTCTCCGTCAGGTGCTCGCTGGGGAGGAGTTCCAGGACATCGAGCCCACGGGTCTTCTCAGAACCGAACACGAGGCCGTTGTACCAGTAGGCCGACCAGTGTCCACTCCGCTGCAGTTCCTCATCGCTCTGGGGGCCCCGGTCGAAGAAGGCAATCTCGAAGGGGTTCGCCGGGTCGGTGAAGTCGAAGACCGAGACCCCGCCCTGGTACCATGCCTGCACCTTGATATCCCGGCCGGGGACCGGGACCAGCGCCCCGTTGTGGGCCACGCAGTTCTCGAACTCGGTCTGGGGGGCCGGAAGCTTGTAGTAGCCGGCCAGGTACATCCGCCCATCCACGATCCGGAAGATGGCGTTGGCGCCCCAGGTGGGCGGATCGTCGACGGTGCAGCGAGCCTGCCCTCCTCCCCCCCACTCGTCGGTGAAGATGACGGTGGTTCCGTCATTGTTGAAGGT
>SKJY01000190.1 GCA_007121775.1 Gemmatimonadota bacterium | reverse complement strand
TCCACCTTCGAAGCGGCCGTGAACTCCGCCGAGGCGGAGCTGGAGTCGGCGGAGGCGGGCCTCGAACTGGCCCGCCACCACTGGACCCGGGTGCAGGAACTCCGGGAGATGCAGTTCGTCCCTCCCTCCGACGTGGACGAGGCCCGAGCCTCCCTCCGGCAGGCCGAAGCCCAGGTGCGGGTCCGCCGCCACGCCCTGGACGCCGCCCGGCGTGAGCTTGAACGCTCGTCCATCACCGCCCCCACCGACGGGATCGTTATCTCCCGCATGGTGGATCCGGGCCAGACCGTCGCCGCCAGCCTGAACGCGCCCATCCTCTTCGAACTGGCCGCCGATCTCACCCGGATGCACATCCACGCCAACGTGTCCGAAGCGGACATCGGCGAAGTCCAGGAAGGTCAGAGGGTCCGATTCGTGGTGGACGCCTACCGGGACAGGGACTTCTCCGGCGAGGTGATCCAGGTCCGGAATGCCCCCATCCAGGAAGACAATGTGGTCCACTACGAGACCATCATCGCCGTGGACAATCCGGACCTCCTCCTGAAGCCCGGCATGACCGCCGAGGTCTCCGTGATCACCGATGAACGGCACGACGTGGTCCGGGTCCGCAACACGGCGCTTCGGGCGCGCCTCCCCGATCAGCTCCGACCGGAGGAACCCGAACTCCCCGACGGCATGAACGCTCGGGTCTTCCTGGTGGAGAACGGGGAACTCCGGGCCATTCCGGTTCGCACCGGGCTCGCGGACGGGGTCCACACCGAGATCCTCGAAGGGCTGGACGAAGGGACGGTGCTGGCCGTGGGTCTCTCCCTGGTCCGGGAGGATGAAGGGGATCGCCGGAGCCTCTTCTCCGGCAATCAGGCCCAGTTCTGAGGCCGCCGGGCTCCATGAGCGACGCGCCGCTGGTCCGGCTGGAGGGAATCGAACGCACCTACCGTACGGGCCGTGTGGAGGTCCGGGCTCTCCGCGGAGTGGATCTGGAGGTCTCCCGGGGCGAGTTCGTGGCCATCATGGGGCCCAGCGGGTCAGGTAAATCCACTCTCATGAACATCCTGGGCTGCCTCGACCAACCCACCGCCGGCAGCTACCATCTGGACGGCCAGGATGTGGCCCGGATGAGGAAGGGCGAGCTGGCCCGGATCCGGAATCGGACGCTCGGCTTCGTCTTCCAGGCCTTCCACCTCCTCCCCCGCACCTCCGCCCAGGAGAATGTAGAGCTCCCCCTCCTCTACCGGGATGACGAGCTCAGCTGGAAGGAGATCCACGCCCGGGCCCAGGCGGCGCTGGAGAAGGTCGGCCTCGGGGGACGCCTGGACCACACCCCCAACGAACTCTCCGGTGGCCAGAAACAGCGGGTCGCCATCGCCCGCGCCCTGGTGACCGAGCCCCGAGTCCTCCTGGCGGACGAGCCCACCGGGAACCTGGACTCCCGGACCACCCTGGAGATCATCGATCTGATCCAGGGGCTGCACCGGCAGGGCCTGACCATCCTCATGGTCACCCACGAGCCCGACATCGCCCGATACGCCCAGCGGACGGTGACGCTCCGGGACGGCCTCATGGCCTCGGATGTGCGCCACGCCCCCCTCGACGCCCGTCAGGCGCTGGCCGAATGGCGGGACGAGGAGGCCATCGCCTCATGAACAGGAGAATCGCCCCATGAAGTGGAGCGCCGTCCCCTACTCCGCCCTACGCGCCCTTCGCCGGAATACCATGCGCACCCTCCTCACGGCGCTGGGGATCATCATCGGGGTGGGCGCCGTCATCACCATGGTGGGGCTGGGCCAGGGCGCCAGCGCGGAGGTCCAGGAGCAGGTGAACCGGCTCGGCCAGAACGTGGTCCTCATCTTCCCCGGGGACCGGCAGCTCGGAGGGGTGAGCATCGGAGGCGGGAGCGCCAACACCCTCACCGCCGAAGACGCCCGCGCCCTCCGGGAGGAGATCCCCGAGGTCATCGCCGCCAGCCCGGAGGTCCGATCCCAGCGGGTGGTGGTGTACGGAAACCGGAACTGGTTCACCCGCATCTACGGCCAATCCCACGACTACCTCCAGATCCGGAACTGGGGGGTTGAGTCAGGGGAGATGTTCACCGAGGAGCATGTGGCCGAAGCCGCTCTGGTAGCGGTGGTGGGGCAGACCATCGTGGATGAGCTCTTCGAGGGCTCGGACCCCATCGGCGAGACCATCCGGGTGCGCGGACTCCCCCTGGAGATCATCGGGGTGCTGGACCGGAAGGGGATGTCCCTCATGGGCTCGGTCCAGGACGACATCGTCATCGTCCCCTACACCACCGCCTTCCAGCGCATCTCCGGGCGGACCCACGCCATGGTCATCAACGTCCAGGTCTTCAACGAAGAGTCCATGGAGATCGCCCGGGCCAAGATGACGGACCTCCTCCGGGAGCGGCACCGCCTGGCCCCCTACCAGGACGACGACTTCACCATCCAGACCCAGGAAGAGGTGGCCCAGATGGCCACCGAGACCTCCCGGGTCATGACCTGGCTCCTGGCCTCCATCGC
>SKJY01000309.1 GCA_007121775.1 Gemmatimonadota bacterium | reverse complement strand
TTGTCGATCTGGTCCTGGACTTCCACCATGTCCCGTTCGAATGCGAGGTGGGGTTTCGTGGCCAAGGCTCCTCCCTGTCCGTTTGGGTACCGTCCCGATCCCGTGCCGGCGATTCCGACCGATCCTCAACCTAATGGAGGTCCGACCGGCAGGAGAAGTGGCGCGGTATCCTGAAGCCAGGGAGCGCGGGGGCGGCGTCAGACATGGGCCTCCTCAATCCACTGAGGCACCGGTGGGGGAATGTAGCGCTCCATGCGGTCCAAAAGAGCGGTCGGCGTCTTCTCGACAATGACCATGCGTCGGTGGGCTTCCTGCATGAATCCCTCGCGCCGGACCCGGTCCAGGAGGTCAACCAGATGCTGGAAGTAGCCGTTTACATCCAGTAGGCCACAGGGCTTTCCGTGGAGGCCAAGTTGGGACCATGTCAGGACCTCGAAGAATTCTTCGAGGGTGCCCAGCCCACCAGGCGCAGCGATGAATCCGTCAGCCCGTGAGGCCATCTCCGTCTTCCGCTCATGCATGGAGTCGGTGACGACGAGTTCGCTGAGCCCCGTGTGGGCAACCTCCCGGTTCAGGAGTGCCCGTGGAATGATTCCCACGGCTCGCCCGCCCTCGTCCAGGACAGTCTGGGCCAGGCGCCCCATGAGGCCCATGCGTGACCCGCCGTAGACGAGGGAGATGTTTCGACGTACCAGGATCCTCCCAAGGGCAGAGGCAGCCTCAAGGTAGCGTGGATCTTCCCCGGCGCTGGAGCCGCAGAATACGCAGATGCTCCGGAGTCCTTCCTCTTGTTCTGTCACAGAAATGGGGGCAACGGGTTCTTCCTGCCCGCTCCGGGTGAGACGGGCGTGGAGGGGTGATGTCAGCCGACGGGAACCCGGGCCGGGGAGGAGGCCGCGGCACCCTCCCACGGTTCACCCCCGAAGACAGCCTCAAAGGCCTCGACCCGATCCGACCTGGATTGTGGTGGCGTGAGCGGCGATTCTCCTCGCCTCGCCGCCACCGGCAGGTCCTCGTCCAACGCCAGGAGCTTCCGCGAGAGAGCCTCGGCTACCGGCATGAAGAGGGAAGGACGAAAGTGATGGTCCGCGTCTCCCTTATCGTAACAGAAAATCCTCCGAATGTCCGATCCGAAGCGAAGGCAGGTCTCCAGGAAGAGGCGCGCAAGCGGGTCCGACCGATTCCCTGTGGGTACATACAGGACGTCCGGGCGAAGTTGCTCAAACACGTTCCTGAGCAGGGGAGTCACTGCTACCAGAAAAGTGTGAGGGTCGGATTCGGGCGCCGGCCCGAGGAACCCTCGGATGCCCAGGAGTTGAGCGGACTGCTCCACCCGTGCCCGTGCTCGATCGCTCCCCTCGCTGCCCGGCCCTACCACCAGCATGATGACCTGGTCGCCCCGTATGTGATGACGATGGAGCGTACCGCCGGCACCTTCGATCAACTCGCCTGGGCGGAGCCCCAACCCGAGCACACGGAGCGGGCGGCGGCTCGCTGGCACACCGTTCAGGGATGGAGGTGCCTCCAGCTCCACCTCACCTTCGGGCGGGAGCGCGGCTGCGGTTTCCTCCACCTCGTCGGCCTCCTGCTGCGGAGGGGTTCCACATCCCTTCCCCCCTGAGGCCAACCGGTCCACGTGGTGAAGGAGTTCGTCCCGATCAAGGGGTTTGAGGAGCACGTGGTCGGCGCCCCGTGCAAGCGCATCTTCCGCGTATTCGGGTCCTGCGTATCCGGTGGTGGCCAGGATCGGCGTATGGGGGCTGGCTTCCCGACTCGCCTCCACCACCTGCCGCCCCAATGCGCCTGGAAGATTCAGGTCCGTGATAACCACGGCCCACTCTCGTTTCCGAGCGAGGTCGGATCCGGTCAGCCCGTCCTGCGCCAGCGTCACTTCGTAGAGGCCGCTGTCTTCCAACAGGAAACGGAGGAGGTGAGCCTGGTCCAGGTCGTCTTCCACCAGGAGGACGGGACGGGGAGCCGAAGTGGAGGCAGTGTCACTCATGCAAAGCTGATCCTGCGGAGAGTGGAACGTACGTGAGGGCCACGGGGGAGGTGGAGACCACTCCCCCCACCTCTGTTCTCGGCACCGTGGTCCGGAATTTGGAGAAGAGGGGGATCCGATCACCCCCGCCCGGTGCCGGAGAAATCATCAGGAAGCCGCTGCCATTGAGATGGGACAGGCCCTGTCCGATTCGGAAGACGAAGGGCTCGGCCGCCGCCGCCTTCGCCAGGGGTGCAGTGGGGACGGGATTGCGGGATCGGCTCGGGAGGAACGAGCTTTGGGGGAACCCGTCTGCTCCGGGCCATTCTGGCAACATCCTTGCAGGGCATGGTCGGGAGCGCCCGCGCGCTGTACGTCCCGGCAGGCGACTTCGCTCCCGTGGAGCGAAGTCGCCTCCGCCCTTCACATCGATCTTCAGGAAGGAGCTGGATCATGCCCCCCCGTTTCCCTCGTCCTCTCTCTGGTGCCTCCCTTTCCCTCGCTATGGCGGGTCTCCTGCTGGTGGGGCTGGCGCAGGCTC
>SKJY01000247.1 GCA_007121775.1 Gemmatimonadota bacterium | reverse complement strand
TACCGTGGGCGGGAGTTGGAAGAAGAGAAAGACCGTCAGGTTGACGACGGCCACCATGAGGGCGGCGCCCAGCGCCACGCCAAGGCTCTCGCTCCAGTGGATGGAGGTCATAGGCGGGAAGGGGTGGGGATCATGGCCAGGTAGGGGCAGGCGATACTTCCACCCCGGGGACGCCGCCAGGGTCCTCGGGGACGCCGATCCCGAAGTTCCGGGACGCCCTGACCTCACCCGTGCTTGACCGGACGGAGAGGACGACCAACCTTGCCACCCAACCGGGATCGGCCCACTCAAGGGCTCAGCTGCCCGGCACCGGCGCCCACGCGGCAGCGGCATCCGCCCGACGCCCCTACCCCAAGCCCCGAACCCGAGAGCTCCATGCCTTCGTCTCCCTCCCCCCGGAGCGCCTGGCTCCCATCCGCGCTTCCCACCCTCCTCATTGCCCTCGCCCTTTTCACCGGCCTGCCCGGGTCCGTGTGGGCGGCCCAGGAACGGACGGCCGCCGCCGGTCCTCCTCCCAGCGAGCTCCGGGAGCGGGTGGAACGCTTCACTCAGGATCGAGCGGTGCTCCTCCGCTTCCATGATCTGGAATCGCCGAACCGGCGGGCCCGTATGGCGGCCTTCCATGGGGAGTGGCAGTCCGAGCTCAATGCCATGGACTTCGATGGGCTGGGGGTGGAGGGGCGCATCGACTGGGTCCTCCTTCAGAACCGCCTCCGCCATGAGCTGGAGCGGCTGGGGGTAGAGGCGGAGCTGGCGGCGGAGCGAGAGCGACTCCTCCCCTTCGACTCCATCCTCACCGCTCTGCATGAGGAACGGCGCCGCCTCCTGGCGGTGGATCCGCAAGGAGCGGCGGACCGCCTCCATGCGGCCACCGCCCGGATCGCCGAGGCCAGGGAGCGGGTCGGGGCGGCGCTCAGCGGTGATGGGGCGCCGAATGGTGTGGCTACGCTGGACGGGGTGGAGCTGACGCCGGTCACCGTTCTCCGGGCCGTGAACCGGGCCCGGGATCTCCGGCGCGTGACCCGGGACTGGTTCGATCACTTCCAGGGGTATGATCCCCTCTTCACCTGGTGGGTCACCTCCCCCTTCGAGGCCTTCGACGAGGCGCTGGAGGGCTACATCCGTTTCCTGGAGGTCCGCGGCATGGGGGTGGAAGAGGAGGAAGAACCCATCATCGGGGACCCGCTGGGGCGGGAGGCTCTCCTCCTGGATCTCCGGAATGAACTCATCGCCTACACCCCGGAGGAGCTCCTGGAGATCGCCCGGTATGAACTGGAGTGGGGGGAGGCGCGCATGCGGGAGGCGGCGGCGGAGCTGGGGTTCGGCGACGACATCCACGCCGCCCTGGAGCACGTGAAGAGCCTCCATGTGGAGCCGGGCGAGCAGATCCATCTGGTGACGGAGTTCGCCCGGGAGGCGGAGGAGTTCCTGGAAGCCCGGGACCTCCTGACCATTCCACCCCTGGCCCGGGAGGTGTGGCGGATGAACATGCTCTCCCCGGCAATGCAGCGCATCGCTCCCTTCTTCCTAGGCGGGGAGGTGGTGCGGGTGGCGTTCCCCACCGACGGGATGTCCCACGAGGAGAAGCTCATGAGCCTCCGGGCCAACAACGAGCACTTCTCCCGTGCGGTGGTGCATCACGAGCTAATCCCCGGCCACCACCTGCAGGGGTTCATGACATCGCGGTACAGCACGCACCGGAACGCCTTCTCCACCCCATTCTGGGGTGAGGGATGGGCGCTGTACTGGGAGCTTCTCTTGTGGGATCTGGACTTCGCCCGGGGGCCGGAAGACCGGATCGGGATGCTCTTCTGGCGGAACCACCGGGCGGCCCGCATCCTCTTCTCCCTGGCCTTCCACCTGGAGGAGATGACGCCGGAGGAGGCCATCGAACTCCTGGTGGAGCGGGTGGGGCACGAGCCGTCCACCGCAGAGGCCGAGGTGCGCCGGTCGTTTCTGGGGACGTACCCGCCCCTGTACCAGGCCGCGTATCTGCTGGGCGGGCTCCAGCTCCAGGCCCTTCGCCGGGAGCTGGTGGAGTCGGGGCGGATGACGGATCGCGACTTCCACGACCACATCCTGCGCGCCGGGCGGATCCCCATTGAGATGGTTCGGGCCTCCCTCACCGGAGAAGCTCCACCCCGGGACTTCGAGCCCCGGTGGCGATTCCATCCGGCGGTGCCCTGAGGCGTGCCTGTCGGTGACCACCGGGTGATCCGAGGTGGACGGTACGCCCTCCGGATCACTCCACCCGGAAGAGGGCCCGGGCCGCCGGGTCCAGCGTTTCCCGCGGTGCCCGCTCCCGGACCAGGCGCACCAGTGTGCCCAGGTTGTCCCGGAGAAGGCTGATGCGGATGGTGGCCGGACCCTCGTCCGAGGTTCCCTCCACCTCCACCATCCTAACCCCGGTGCGGTAGCGGATGGCGGTGACCCGGGACCAGGGCATCCGGACGGGAGGACGCTTCCCCCAGAGCGGGCCGACCTCGAACCCCGCCGGCGACACCTGGATGCGGATGAGCGCT
>SKJY01000149.1 GCA_007121775.1 Gemmatimonadota bacterium | reverse complement strand
CGGCGGATCCCCACCCACGAGGTGAACGAGGTGCTCGAAGGACTCTTCCGGCGGCAGCCTCCACCCCACTCCCGGGGTCGGCCGGTGAAGCTCCGGTATGCCACCCAGGCCGACACGGAGCCGCCCACCTTCGTCATCTTCTCCAACATCCCGGACGCAATCCCGGACCACTACCTTCGCTATCTGCAGAATGGGTTCCGCAAAGCCTGGGGCTTCAAGGGGATCCCCTTGAGGATTCGTCTCCGGGCATCGTCCGAGGGGCGGGGCTCGGCATGACCCTGGGTGCCCTCCTCCTCCTGGCCTACATCCTGGGGGCTACCCCCACCAGCCTCTGGGTCGGACGGGTGTTCCACGGCGTGGATCTACGTCGGGTGGGGAGTGGTAACCTGGGCGCTACAAACACTTTCCGTGCTCTAGGTTCAAAAGCTGCTTTACCTGTCATGGTGGTGGACATCCTGAAGGGATACCTTCCTGTGGTACTCTTCCCGGGGATGGCTGGGGTGGAAGGGTCTGTCTGGGTTCTCGCCTTTGGGGCGGCGGCGATCCTGGGCCACGTATTCTCCTTCTGGGTAGGATTCCGGGGAGGGAAGGGGGTGGCCACCAGCGCCGGGGTTTTCCTGGCCCTGGCACCCATTCCCCTCCTGATTACGGTGGGGGTCTGGAGCGGCCTCGTTATGGCAACCCGGATCGTGTCGGTGGCCTCCATCACGGCAGCCGTCCTGCTGCCGGTCCTCATCCTTCTCCTGCCCACACCGCGGCATGAGGGAGATGCGCTGGTGGTCTTCACCGCCCTCCTGGGAGCCTTCGTGGTCTGGGCCCATCGAGCGAACATCCGGCGTTTGATGCGGGGAGAGGAGAGCCGCTTCAGCAGATCCAGGTCGACGGGAATCGACGGCAACAAAGTGGGAGGGAGCACAGAATGAAGGAATTGGGATCACCGAGAGCCGCAGGTGCATTGGGTTCCTCTTCCACCATTCCCACACGGGTAGGTGTTGTGGGGGCCGGGAGCTGGGGGACGGCGCTGGCCCTGCTGCTCCACAGGAATGGCCACCGGGTGCGTCTCTGGAGCTGGGATGATGCGGTGGTGCGGGAGGTCCGGGAGGTGGGGGAGAATCGCAGCTTCCTCCCTGGGACCCGGATTCCGGAGCAGCTGAAGGTGTCGACGGATCTGGAGCATGTACTGGATGATGCGCAGCTCGTGGTTTCGGTGAGTCCGTCCCAGTTCGTGGATTCGGTGATGGAGCAGGCGGTGCGGTGGCTCCCCTCGGACGCCCTGGTGGTCAGTGCCTCCAAGGGGATTGAGACCCGCAGTCTCAGGCGCATGGATGAGGTATTGGCCCAGCACCTGAGTCCGGAACAGCATGGGCGCCTCTGTGTGCTCTCCGGGCCGTCCTTCGCTCAGGAGGTCGCCCAGGCCATGCCCACTGCCGTGGTCCTGGCCAGTCGCTCCAAGGAGGCCCGACTGGAGGCCCAGACCGCCTTCTCATCGGATACATTCCGGGTCTACACCGATCCGGATGTGGTGGGGGTCGAATTGGGGGGGGCGGTGAAGAACGTCATCGCTCTGGCGGCGGGTGTGGCCGTGGGGCTCGGGCTTGGGCGCAATGCGCAGGCTGCCCTCATCACCAGGGGGCTTGCGGAGATCACCCGCCTTGGCCAGTGCCTCGGGGCTGATCCCCTCACCTTCTCGGGGTTGGCTGGTGTAGGGGACCTGGTCCTGACCTGCACCGGTGAGCTTTCTCGGAACCGCACCGTGGGAGTCCGCCTCGGACAGGGCGAGAAGCTGGACCGGATCCTGGGCGAGATGCGCGCGGTGGCCGAGGGTGTGCGCACCACCGAGGCGGTCCACGAACTGGCGGGTCGCCACCGGGTCGAGATGCCCATCACACTCCAGGTCCACCGAATGTTGAATGGCGAGGTGACCCCTGCCGATGCCCTACGGGAGCTCATGACCCGGGACCCGAAGCCGGAACGGTGGGGCCGATGACGGGTCCCCATGATGGATCCGGCCGACCGGTGGCGCCCAAGGTCTATTACTCCATCGGGGAAGTCTGCGACCTCACCGGCCTCAAACCACACGTCCTTCGGTACTGGGAGACCCAGTTCCGGATCCTGCAGCCGACCAAGAATCAGGCCGGAAACCGGGTCTACCGTCCACGGGAGATCAAGGTCATCCTTCTCCTTCAGCACCTCCTGCACAAACAGAAGTTCACGGTGGAGGGGGCGAGACAGCGGCTTGAACAGCTAAGGCGGGAGGGTGATCCGGCCGACGAGGCTCAGGGTATCCTGGCTACCTCGTTCCTGGACACCCTGAGGGAAGATCTCCACGAACTCCGCGATATTCTCACGATATGAAGATCCTCTGCACGAACGACGACGGGTATCTGGCCACCGGGCTCCAGGTCCTTGCCTCAGCGGCCCGCCGCTTCGGCGAAGTCACGGTGGTGGCCCCGGACCGGGAGCAGAGTGCCACGAGCCACTCCCTCACCCTCCACCACCCCCTGCGCAGTCGCCGGGCATCAGACGGGGCTCTGGTCGTGGACGGGACACCCACGGACTGCGTGATCCTGGCGGTGAACGCACTCCTGGACAGCAGGCCCGACATCTGCTTCTCGGGGATCAATCACGGGACCAATATGGGAGAGGATGTCCTCTACTCCGGGACCGTGGCCGCGGCCATGGAGGCCACGGTTCTGGGGATTCCGTCGGTGGCTCTCTCCTATGCCAGCCCCCAGTTCGAGTCCATCGAGGCCTGGGAAGAGCCGGTTTCCCGCCTCCTACAGGGGATCGTGGAGCAGCGGGGATTCCCGGAGTCGACGCTTCTGAACATCAATCTTCCGCCCATTCCCCCCTCAGAGGTCAAGGGAGTCCGAATCACCTCCCTCGGGGAGCGCCGGTACTCCGAGTCCCTGACCCGTGCCCATGATCCCAGCGGCCGGGAGTACTTCTGGATCGGCGGGGGTGCTCGGGAGTGGAAGCGTGGGAATGGAGACTCGGACTTCCAGGCCATCGAGGATGGCTACATCTCGCTGACTCCCCTACACCTCGATCTGACCAACTACGCCCTCCTGGAGGAGATCCGCGGGTGGAATCTGACGCTCTAGGGGATTTCCGGTACGTGGGCGCCCGCCGGCGCCTCATCGAACGAATCAGGGAGCAGGGGATCGAGGATCTGGAGATCCTGCGTCTCTTCGACCGGGTGCCGCGCCACCTCTTCATTCCCGAGGCGCTTCTGCACCGGGCCTACGAAGACGCGCCGGTTCCCATCGGATTCGGGCAGACCGCCTCACAGCCGTCACTCCAGGCATTCTATCTGGAGCTCCTTCGACCCACGCCCGACGACCGTATTCTGGAAGTGGGCACGGGTAGCGGGTACCTCACGGCCCTCCTGGCCCTCATGGGCGACCGGGTCTATTCGGTGGAGCGGATTCGAAGCCTGTCGACCCGGGCCCGTGGCGTACTGGACTCGTTGGGGTACCGAAACGTGGCCCTCATGGTGGGGGATGGGACCATAGGGTGGCGAAAGTTCGCCCCCTTTGACATCATCACAGTGTCTGCCGCGTCACCCGACGTCCCCCAGGCCCTCCTGGACCAGCTCGCGGACGGCGGACGGATGCTGGTGCCGGTGGGTGACCGCACGGTTCAGGATCTGCTTCTCATCCGAAGGGTTGGGGACGAACTGCATCGGACCGGAGTGCGAGATGGTTGCACCTTCGTCCCCCTCCTGGGCCGGTACGGATGGTCGCCGGCCCCGGGAGACCCTGAGGGCGATTGACCCCGCCAACTGGACCCCGCTGCGGCAGGCGGGCAGGCGAGGCCTTCTTTCCTTCCCACATCTGATCCCAGGACGATGATGACCTTTCATCCATTTTCTCCCAGGCATCTCGAGGAAGGGGCACCGGCAGGCGGATCGGGAGCCGGTCCGCAGGTCGAATCCTCTCCAGGGCCGAAGGCGATCGTACCATTGAGCCAGGGTTCAGGGCTGGGCGAGGGCGATGGGGGTACCTCCACCGGACGACGTCGTCTCCCGCCTCCGGCCTTCCCCCCGGGCCACCGTCGCGGCTGGGTCCACCGGCCCCGGGCAGTGGACGGACGCCCCGGCGAGGTCAGCACCACCGGGGAGATCCCAACCCACGCCTACCTCTCTCCGGACGAGGGGCCTTCCCGCCGGTTGAAGGAGGCGGAGCAACGGACCATGTCCGATGTGGAGGTGGCCGAGATCCTGGAGACACTGGCACAGGAGATCAGGGACTACCAGGGTGGACGCTTTCTGTGGAAGGCCGGGGTTGCCCCGTTGGAGGGCGCCATCCGCGGTCTCATCTCAGGCTACCTCCGCCTGGGGCGCCGGGAAGGGGAGCGGTCCTGACCGGAGCTCGGATGGGCTGACGCAACCGGACCAGTGGGTTATCTTTCAGATCTGTGGGTTCTCGAGTCCTCGTAGCTCAGATGGATAGAGCGACCGCCTCCTAAGCGGTAGGTCCCCGGTTCGAATCCGGGCGAGGACACTTAATGTAAGACGAATCCCCCCAACGGCTTGGCGCTGTCGGGGGGATTTGTGTATTCGGACTGGGCAGGCCGGTGTACCGGACCCGGTGGCCCAGCGGCGGCATCATTTGGCGGGCTTCGGCCCCGTCGCGAGCAGGATTGGGAGCACCTCCCCAGCGCTCCCGTCGATCCGCCAGTCCGCCCGGTTCGAAAGTGGCGTTCGAGCCGGATTCACCTCCACGATCCGACCCCCGGCCCGAAGGGTCATCTCGGGAACGGACGCCGCCGGATGCACCACCGCGCTGGTCCCCGCCACCACGCAGATGTCGGCACGGGCCGCTGCCTCGAAGGAGGCCTCCAAGGTTGGCCCATCCAGCATCTCGCCGAACCAGACCACGGCGGGTCTGAGTAGTTGGGTGCACCGGGGGCATCGGGGGAGTACCTCTTCCGAGTCCGCCGAAATCGGCTCCTGGTCCGGGCGGAGGAAGTGGCAGGCAGTGCACCGTACCGTCAGGATGTCGCCGTGGAGGGGGAGGACCCTGGAACGGACCGACTCCGGTGCGCCCGCCACATTCCCGCTTTCTACGCCCCACACCTCCGCCAGAGCGCGCTGGTGAAGGCCGTCGACATTCTGGGTCACCAGGGTTGCGGACGGTCGCTCCCTGAGGAAGTGTGCGACGGCCTGGTGGGCCGGGTTCGGTCGGCATGCCACCACCGCCCGGCGTCGCATGTCGTACCATCGCCAGACCAGGGCAGGGTCGCGCCGGAAGGCCTCGGGGGTGGCCAACTCCTCCGGGCGATAGCGGCTCCAAAGTCCCTCCATGGCGTCCCTGAAGGTGGGAATCCCTGATTCGGCACTCACGCCCGCTCCCGTGAGGATCACCACCTCATGGGCTTCCCGGATCGCTTCCACCGCTTCGGTTGGCACTCGACTCTCAATACCGGACACAGGTGATTTGCCTCTCTCAGGTGCGTAGGAAGGCCGCTACCAGGCAGCCCCATCCCACCAGGAAGGCCACTCCACCAATGGGAGTCACCGCACCCCATCGGCCCACACCGGTGGCCACCAGAAGATAGAGGGAGCCGGAAAAGACAAGGATCCCCGCCACGAACGCCCATCCTGCCGTCAGTCCCAGCCCTGGGTGGAGGCGAGGTAGGAGGGCCGCCAACAGAACCAGTGCCAGGGCATGGCTCATCTGGTAGCGGACGGCCGTGTCAAAGATCTCCAGGGCCCGGGGCTCCAGGCGGTCCTGGAGGGCGTGGGCGCCGAAGGCACCGAGTGCCACGGCCAGGAGGGCGAGGGAAGCACCGAGGGCACCGAAGAGCTTGACGTTTCCGTCCATGACTTTGTCGGGGGGAAAGGGAAGGGCTGACTGCCAATAACCCTTTCTTACCATGGACGACGAGGGGGTTCCGCCGATCCGGGAGACCTCCGGTGGAAACGGACCATTTCGCACCGATTTTCCCGAATCCGTGGCGTGGACTCGGCGGCGAGGGAGCCCCTCTGGATCCTAGGGCGAGAGGGTACCTGTGGAGAAAGTACGAAAGAAGGTGTAGACAAGGGGACGGAAGGGGTGTATCATATCTTACGAAGGGTTTCGTATGCCTGGGGGCCGGGAAGAGGGCATCGGCGCTTCCTTCTCACCCGGTCCCTGCGGCCCGTAGTCTTCCACCTTCCACCACAGGAAATGCCCTCACCCATGCCTGACGAGACCACCTTTACCGAGCGCGAACTGGATGTCATGAGCATCCTCTGGCGGCTGGGATCAGGTACCGTGTCCGAGGTCCGGGCTGAGCTTCCGGGAGAGCCAGGGTACACCTCCGTCCTCAAGTTCCTCCAGATCCTGGAGGAGAAGGGACATGTTCGCCACGAGAAGGAGGGTCGGGCCCACCGGTACTTCCCGACAGTAGCAGCAGAGGAAGCGGGCCGGAGTGCGTTGGGGCGCGTGGTGGACAAGATCTTCCACGGGTCGGCGGAATTGGCATTGGCCAGACTGGTGGAGGAGCGGCCCCTTTCCAGGGGTGAGCTTGCCCGGATGCGTCGGATTCTGGACGAACTCGCCGCCGAGGAGGAGGAAGAACAATGACCGTGGTAGGGTGGATGCTGTATGTGGTCCTGGTGGGAGCGACTCTGGCCTTCGCCGCCTGGTTGGTGGAGCAGGGGGCATCCCGATTTCGCCTACCACTCCGGTGGATCTGGGCAGGGGCCCTGTCCCTGGGTGTTCTGATCCCGATCTCGAACCTGCTTGGCCCGGCTCCATTTGGGACTGGTGCGGAGATGGGGCATATGGAGGGGTCTGCCTGGATGGGACCTCCGGGCCCAGCGGAGGGAGAGGGGATCATCGGGGCGGCGGGGCCACTGGCATGGGGAGAGGGGATCATCCAGGCCGTGAACCGGGCCCTCCAGGGAGCCTCGGATGCCGTAGCCCACAGGGGTCACCTGGACACCCTCCTGGGATGGGGGTGGGCGGGAGCCTCGCTCTTCCTGGTGGGACTGCTTGTCGCCGGTGGCCTCCGCCTCAGACAGCGGAGCCGGCATTGGATTCCCATGCGGCTGGCCCAGGGTGAGTTCCTTGTGGCGCCAACCGCCGGGCCCGCAGTGGTGGGGGTGATCCGCCCCCGTATCGTAATCCCCGCACGATACCGGCAACTGGGGCCCGACGAACTCCACCTCATCCTGCAGCATGAAGCGGAGCATGTCCGTGCCCGCGATCCTCTCCTTCTGACGGCGAGCCTGATCCCCCTGATTGCCGCTCCCTGGAACCCGTTTTTTTGGTGGTCCTTCCGTCGCCTCCGAGCAGCCATGGAGGTTGATTGTGATCGCCGCGTTCTCGCCAGGGGAGCCCGCCCAGCCAGGTATGGGGCGCTCCTCTTGAAGATGGGACGTCCCCAGTCTTCCGGGGTGCTCCCGGCCCTCTCCCTTGCCGGCGCACCCTCAACCCTCGAACGGAGGCTCAATGCCATGAGAAACTCTTCCACTCGAAACGCCCTCCCGGTTTCCATCATCTGCGGGGCTCTGGCCGTCGGAGCCATGGTCCTCGCCTGTCAGGCCGATACTCCCACCGCCCCTTCCACCGGGGAGGTCGTCCAGCAGGAGGTCCAGCAGGAGACCCCAATCTCCGAAGCGCCGGCCTTCACGCCGTTCACGATCGCTCCGGAGGTGCTGAACCGAAGCGAGGTCGCGGCTGCCTTGCAGCGGGAGTACCCCAGGGACCTCCGTGAGGCGGGGATCGGGGGGACGATCATCATGCACCTCTTCATTGATGAGACCGGGGTAGTGCAGAATACCCTGGTGGCCGAGAGCTCCGGGCAAACCGACCTGGACGCAGCCGCCGGGCGCGTGGCTGGGGCATTTGAGTTCTCACCTGCCATGAATCGAGATGAGCGGGTCCCGGTCTGGATCCAGATCCCCATTACTTTCACGACTCGGTAGTGCAAGGCCGGGCGAGGGTGAGACCACAAGGCCCTCCAGCCTGAAAACACGGCGGTTCCCGGGACCACGGCGCATTGACCCCTGCTGCCAGCCAGGATAACTTCCCTGGTCTGTACCTGCGATCTAACGTGAACCCTGGTGGGACGGGGCTAAGACACGCCTGTTCCGCCCGCCGAACCCCCGCCGTCCGAATGGCTAAGCGACGCCCTACATCTTCCGGTTCTTCTCCTAGAGGAACCGCCGACGACGCCTTCACCGCCGGCATCCTTCGCTTCGTTGCCTGGGCCCGAAACCGCACTGAGGTGCTGGTGGGAGCGGTGGTGGTGGTGGCCCTGCTGATCGGAGGCGCCTTCTTTTTCCTGGGTCAGCGCTCCGCCCAGCTTGAAGAGGCATCCAGGGAACTCCAGGCCATCCAGCAGACTGTGTTCTTCAGCGAGCCGGACGAGGCGGTCCGTCAGCTCCGCGAATACCTGTCACGCCATGGGGGCACGCCCTTCGGGATCGAGGCACGGCTGACCCTGGCAGAACTGCTCCTGGACGAGGGTGATGCCCCCGAGGCGGTGGCGGTCCTCTCGGAGGTCGCACCGTCCTTCCGCGACCCGCTCCGTGTCCAAGCGACGCAGCTTCTGGCGGTGGCCAAGGAGGCGGCGGAAGACTGGCGGGGAGCCGCCGACGTATATGTCCAGTTGGCCGATCGGGCGGAGCTTCGCTTCCAGCGGCGGGATGCGGCGGAGGGACTGGCTCGTAGCCATCTGGCCCTGGGCGATACGGCCGCAGCCATCCAGGCGTTTGAGCGTGCCATGGCCCAACTCGACGAGGATGACGAGATCACCCGCAATCTCTACCGGATGCGGTTAGCGGAACTCACCGGCGGGGAGATGCCCTGAGCAGCTGAGGTTACCCGGGCTGACCAAGTTCTCCTGGGAGCCGCAAAGACCCCGAGGGGCCCTCACCAGGGGCTCCCCGGGGTCTTTGCTTTTGGTCTTGTCCGATCCCCGTTGCGGGACGCCCCGAAGTTCGTTCATCTGGATCCTGAAGGGTCGTCGAGACCCAAAAAAACCGAATCCAGATTCGGTTTTTTCGGACCGTTTGCAGTCGTGGTGCAGGCAGGGGGTTGAGGAGCCGACTGAGAAGGGGTAGCAGAGGATGGGAAGGGGAATCGACAGCCACCCGCTCGCGCCTTGTTCGTGGATGCTGTTGTGGGTGGATGTGTCGGCCGCGGCACATCCCTTGGATCCGAACGCCCCGCAAAGGCGAGGGGGCGGGAAGACATTTCAATCACAACAGCCCTGGCCCGTACGCGATTGAACTCTTCATTGCCTCAGACTCTCGTTCACCGAAGCGGACTCTCTGGGGATCCTCCGAAAGTCGTTGGCCCATCCCTCGTCATCACACCTCGGACCAAAAACCGAATCCAGATTCTATTTTTGGGCCTTCTCCAGATTTGGTGTAGTGGGGAGACTGAGGACGCCGGGGGCCTGTTCGTGGATGCTGTTGTGGGGCGATGCCCCTGTGGCGGCGCCTCTGAGGCCGGGCCTGCCTGACCAACAGGATCCACGAACGAACGGGAGGGGTGCCGCGTAGGGCCCTCGAGGCCGGCTGGAGGGCTCCGGTCGGCTTTTCGGGAAGAGGGGAGCCGCTTGCGGGCGGGGCCGATGGAGAGGGAGTGAGGGGGTGCCGGTGGGGGGGGCGTGGGGAAAACCTGGGGTTTTCCACAGCCATTCCCCAGGTTCGTATAATATGTATTATGTAAAGTAACGTCGCAGAGTGTGCCTGCCTGCCTTCATCTTGGCAACCCGCGCTCCTTCCCAGTCGACGGGAAGCCGCTCAACCGACTGGCGCCCCTCTACGGATCCGCGCCGCTCAACGGACCCGCGCCCCCCTACGGATCCGGGCCCTGGGCTTGGGCTGGCCTGACCGGGTGTCTGCCTTTGCTACGCGGAGCCGTACCGGGCTGCGGGTCTCTGGTGCGGCAAACGTCAGGCGGTGTTGTCGGTGGCGAGTTCGACGCGTCGTTTCAGTTCGTCGGATACGGGGGCTCCGGAGAGGGACGCCAGCCGCCGCGCCAGAAGCGCCTCCACCTCCGGGAGCATTTCCATCCGCCGGTCCCGATCCCGGATTTCCCCGAACTCCAGGGGCTCCCCGAATCGGAGGGTGACCTTGGGGCGGGGTTTGGGGATCTTGAGCCAGCGTGGCCATAGGTCGAACATCCCGTTCAGCCCCACCGGGATCACCGGGACACCGGCCCGTAGGGCCAGGTGGAGGGTGCCTCTCCGGAAGGGCTGAATGCTCCCGTCCCAGGTGCGTTCCCCCTCCGGGTATACGCAGACCCCCTCTCCGTCCCCAAGGAACCGGAGGGCAGTCCGGACGGCCTGTGGGTCCACCCGATAGCGGCGGACCGGGAATGCCCCGATCCGGGGAAGGATCCAGCGGACCACGGGCACCGCGAATTGAGTGCTTTTGGTCATGGAACGAATGGGTCGTGGGCAGAAGGATTGGACCAGGAAGGGATCCAGTATGCTCTGGTGGTTGGGAAGCAGAAGGAAGCCGCCGGTGCGGGGCATGTGATCCACACCATCCACGTGGATCCGGGCGCTTGCCCGAACGAACCCCCGGGACGGAGGGGTGAGGATTCTGTAGAGGGGGTGCATGGTTCCAGTGCCTCCGTTGGTCACTCCGCCCGGATTCGGGGTTGGAACTCCACGATCCGCCCCCATCCCCGGGCATGCCAGGTCGCTTGGAGCGCTCGATGTATGAGGAGTTCCCAGAGGTGGATGGATTCATCCGGGACCTTGATGCTCACAAGGCCTGCCTCCCGCGTCGTGATCTGGACGCTGGATGAGGAGGCCTGTACCGACAGAATGCGGTAAAGGGGCCAGCGATCTTCCTCGCTTCCGCCGTCGGGACGGAATACGAGTGCCTCTGACTCGAGGCGCAGGCGCCCTTCCCTGGTCTTCCCGAAGACCTCCATAAAGCCCAGGATCCGCCCCTGGAAGCGGATATCCGTTTCGCGGGAGGCGATCTTCACGCGGGCCCTGGTCTCCCGGATGACGCCGGGGGACTCGCCTCCGGAGGGTGCGGCCTTCCCCACAGGGCCGTCGGTGGCCTCAGGGGTCCGGGCCAGGGGAACGGAAGACCCTTCTGAGCGGACCGGGGTTCCATGGAGGCGGGGTTGGGGGGCATCTGCCGCCGAGGACCCCTGGCCTGGGAGGGTGAGGCTGCCGGCTACCTCACGGACACTGCGTTTTTCCCGCCCGATATTCTCCCCGGAGATCCGGATTCCCCCGCCACGTGCCACGGAGTAGGCGGCACCACAGGCTGGGCAGAGCGCCCTTCCCCCCTTCCCTGGGAGTGGATCGTGCCCGCAGCGGGGACATCGGTAGAGCAGATCGACGAGTGCCATGGCTATCTCAAAGGCGACGGGTCAGGTCCAGGAGGCGAAGCTTCCAGACCTTCCAGACCGCCTCCATGATGATGGCCTTGGACATCTTGGATTCACCCTGGTCCCGTTCGGTGAAGACGATGGGGACTTCCCGGAAGCGGAAGCCCTTCTTCCATGCCCGGAACTTCAGCTCGATCTGGAAGCTGTATCCGTTGGTCTGGATTCGGTCCAGGTCGATGGCCTCAAGGACCTCCCGGCGGAACAGATTGAAGCCGCCGGTGGCGTCAGAGACGGGGAGTCCGGTGATGGTCCTCGCATACCAACTACCAAAATAGGAGATGAGCAGCCGCCCCATGGGCCAGTTCACCACTGTCACCCGTCGGCCCACGTAACGGCTCCCGATGACGAAATCAACCTCCCGGGCGGCTTCGATGAAGGTGGGGAGCGCGGAGGACGGGTGGGACAGGTCTGCATCCATCTCGCACAGCCGATCGTAGCCCCTGGCGATCCCCCAGCGGAAACCGGCGATGTAGGCCTTTCCGAGCCCTTGCTTCCCTTCACGGTGCAGCACGTGGACCCGCCCGGGGAATCCCCTGGACAGTCCCTCAGCCACCTCCCCGGTACCGTCGGGGGAGCCGTCGTCCACCACCAGGATGTGGATGTCTTCATCCCGCACCAGCACCTCGGGCACGATCCGGGGAAGGTTCTCCCGCTCGTTGAAGGTGGGCATGACCACCAGGGTCTTTCCCCGTCCTGCCGGCGGGTTTCCCGCAGGAGCCCGGTCCGGCTTGTGGGAGGGGGAGCTTGGAGTGATACGGGGTTTTTCAGCCATCATCTCTCGTGTAGTGCCGGTCCGGGGCGGTCCCGGGATCCTTTCGACGATAGGTTTCCCAGAGAGCCAGCCCCCCGGCCGGGAGGAGCTCCACCAGCGTCATCCAGAGCCTGGCCAGGACGGCCACCCCAACGGCGGCGGTTCCCAGCGACGGACGCAGGAGTGCGATGAGCACGCCCTCCCGGATCCCGATTCCGGCAGGCGCAAAGAGTGCAAGATAGCCCAGAAGGTAGGCGGCGCTGAAGACCGGAATGGCCATTCGCGGGTCCGCCTCCAGCCCGAGCCCCACCGTGAATAGCCAGAAGGCGGCTCCATACACACACCAGACCGCAGTGTGGAGGGCGATCCAGCGCGGTCCGAACCAGGGGCTCGGGCGTGGCGCGGTGAGGGGATCGAGCCCCACCACCCGGTAGGCCAGACGGAATCCGCCATGGACCATGCCGGGCAGCGACGCTGCCAATGCCGCCAGGACCAAGAGACCGAGGCCTGTCCGGGCTCCCCAACCTACGTCCACCGCCACTGCCGCCAGAGCACCGGACCCCACCACCAGCGCCCCGGTGAGGTGGAAGGCCTGGCCCACGACTCCGGCTCCGGTCCCGAGGGTGGCCGAGATCCCCGCCCGCCTGGACAGCAGGGCCAGCCCCGCCATCTGCCACACCTTTCCCGGAAGGTAGCGCCCGAGATTGGCGGTCATGACGATACGGAAGGATCCCCACCCGCCGGGATCGGGTCCCCCCAGTTCGTGGACCATCCTCCCCCAGAGGCGCGCGGAGAAGACGAACCCCGCCAGGAGCAGTGCCACGGAGGCCGCCATGAGCCCCAGGCGCAGGTCTGGAATGGCGGGTCCGAGGGTCAGGGCTTCGTCCAGCGTCACCCCCACCTGGCGGACGATGAGCCAGGTGACCAGAGCCGTGAGGAGGCCCTGGATCCCCCACCGAAGCCAGGGCCGCCCCCAGGGGCCCCGGGGACCCTCGGGACCCTCGGGGCGCCCCTCCGTCACCCCCCCTCCACCGGGCTTTCACTTCGGCGACGACGGGCCAGGTCAACCCCGGCGGCGGCCACCACTAGGGCCAGGGAGATGAGGGAGATCCAGAGGCCGAGGCGAACCAGAGGAGCATCGAACCACATCTCCACCCGGTGGGTGCCGCCGGGCACGGCCACAGCCCGGAGGGCGTGATCGGCCCGGAGAACCGGGGTCTCCTCCCCATCCACTGTGGCCCGCCATGCGGGGAACCAGTTTTCGGCCAGGGCCACCATGGCCGGGCCACTGGTGCGGACCTCGAAGACCAGTCGATTCGGGGTGCGCTCAATCCAGGATACATCTCCCCGTATCTGCCTTCCCCCCAAGGAAATGGGTGGTTCTTCCTCAAGTATCACCTGAATGGTGGGATCGAACCGGTTCAGGTCCAACACCGCATCCAGTGTCTGGTCGGGATCCAGCACCAGCGCCTCCCCCACTACCCGGGCCCGGGGGAGGGTCGGCGAGGGGTGTACAGAACTGAACACCCCTCCATCGGCGAAGCGGAGCGCGCTCAGTGGCTCACTCCCCTCCAACGGTCCGAACTGGAAGTCGGGCCAGAGGATATAGCGGATGTTCAGGACGGCCAGGAGGTTGGGGTTGAAGCGGGCCAGATTCTGCGGCAGCCCGCTTCCCTCCATCCCGATGAGGTCCCGGTAGCGGCCCAGGTCGTTGGGGTGGTGCCCAGCTGCCAACTCGAGCCCGTGCATCCCCGGTTCCACGTCCTGCCCGGCCCGCATGAATGAGAGCACGCGGAAGGGGTCTTCCTGCCGCTGGCGTTCCAGGAGGAACTGGATGTTGGCGTCGGGGGCGGCGAAGCTGTGGTAATCCATGACTTCGAGGAATGGCTCGTTTACCCGCCACTGGTCCACCGTCACCAGGAGGGCAAGGGCCGGGGCCAGGAGGGCCGCAGGGAGAAGCCGGCGTGCCGCCGCCGCCCAGATCCCGGTGACCAGGGCCGCCAGGAGGGCCGCGATCCCGAATCCCCTGACGATATGGGGCCACGCGTTCTCCAGTGCCTCCATCTGACCCGGAGTGATCTCCCGGTATACCACCGAGGTCCAGAGCGCGGACAGCGCTCCGGTGGCCGCCAGGAGCCATCCCAGTGCCAGGAGTCCCACCCCGCCACCGAGGATCTTCAGCACGGCGGCTTGTCGCCCCTCCTTCACCATGCGGGCCCCTCGGTCGACCCCCAGCGCCGCCAGGGTCGCCACCACGAACCCGGGGATGAAGATGGCCATGGAGGGCGCCCGGAAGAGAGAGATCCCAGGCACCACCTCGTAGAACAGCCGCCAGATAGGGGTGGTTTGCCCCAGCGAGAACAGGAGGGCCGTGACGCCGATCCCGGTGAGGCTCCAACGGACCCACGGAAGCCGTCCCCCGGTGAAGGAGAGGGCGGCCAGGAGGAGGAGGACGAGCCCCAGGTACTCGTGATTGAGCTTGAAGGGGTTCCGGCCCCAGTAGGTGTCGGTGGTCCACCCGGTGGTGCCGATACTGCTCCCGATGAACTCCGGGACCGCAAGGCTCACCGCCTCCTCCAGGTGAAGGGCCCAGGACGACGAGAAGGCGATCCCCCGCCCCGGGTCAGCGTCCACCGTGGTTGCGGCCCGCCGGGAGTGTTCCGTCACATAGTCTACCGCCGGGAGGAGTTGAACGGCGGTGATCCCCGCCCCCAGCACCGAGAAGAGGAGGAAAGCTCCGAAGGCGGAGCCTGCCCCGGCCCACCCCTTCCCCTCTCGGTCTTCCCTGGCCACCTGCACGCACCGGATAGCCATGTAGACGCCGGCTGCCCCGAAGAGGAAGTAGGCCATCTGGAAGTGGGTGGATAGGATCACCAGGGCGATGACCCCCGCCATGGCCGAGAGGGGGAGCCATCCCCGCCGGGCCAGGAACCACTCAATGGTCCAGAAGAGGAAGGGCGTCATGGCGGTGACGAAGATCTTCCCATCGTGGCCCGGGAAGGCCAGCGTCACCATGTACGGGGCCAGCAGGAAGCCGACTCCGCCCACTAGCGCCGCTCCTCGGGACACCTTGATGGTCCGAAGCCACCCGTACATCCCGAGCCCCGCCAGGAAGACGTGGATCACCAGCTTCCACCCCAGGGCCCTGTACGTCTCCATGATGAAGAAGAGCCCCACCGAGATGGGATGGAGGGAGTCTCCGCCGGCCAGCGACTCCAGGAAGGGGGTGCCGCCCAGGATGATGGGGTTCCACAGGGGGAAGCCGGTGGTCCTCAGGGCATCGGCGAAGAAGGCCCGGGCCATGTACCCCAGAGCCAGGGTGTCCTGACCCAGGAGCATCTGGTCCGAGAAGACGAACTCTCGGAAGAGGGCCAGGGTGATCCCGGCGAAGATCACCAGGGTTACCCAGAGGGGAATCCGGTCCAGGGGCCCCGCCAGTTCAGGGGGCGCCTCCACCTGGCCGCCGGTGGATCGGGTCCGGTTTCGCCCGTCCGCTCCACGGCGGGTGCGGCCGACTCGCCGTCTCCCTTCTCCCCTTCCCTTCCGCTCCTTGCCGTCTGCCATCACCGCGCCCCCGTCGTTCTAGCGTTGGGGGAAGTCCCCCGCCCCGACTCCACCAGACTCCCGTAGATCTCCTCGTGTCGCCGGACCAGTCTGGCATTGCTCCAATGCTCCACCACCCGCGCTCTGGCCCGTCGCCCTGCCTCCGCCAACTCCGGATCCCGGAGGAGGTCCACCAGGGCCTCCGCCAGCGACGCCGGATCCCCCGGCTCGGCGAGGCGCCCCACTTCCTGGTCCACGATCTCCGGGAGCCCCCCCACCCGACTGGCCACCACCGGTACACCGCAGGCCATGCACTCAAGGGCCGCCACGGAGGTGGCCTCCATGAGGGACGGAAAGACCGCCACCTCGGCGGAGCAGAGGAGACCCGGCATCTCGCTATGGGGGCGGCCCCCCAGGAAGCGGATCCGATCTGCCACCCCCAACTCCCGTGCAAGCGCCTCCAGGCGCTCCCGCTCCGGTCCATCCCCAACGAGGATGGCCTCCAGCCCCGGCTCTTCCGCTACCGCCAGGGGCATGGCCCGGACCAGGTATTCCACCCCGTTCTTGGGGAAGAGACGCCGGGGGACCACGATCCGCCGCCGCCCTGGCTCCGCCGGCATGGTGGCTTCCACCGGGTGGAAACGTTCCGTATCCACCCCGTTGGTGAGGGGTTCCACCTGGATTCCCGGTGCCAGCCCCTCTCCCACCCGGGCGATTTCCACGCTGGCGGCCAGCGTGTGTCGGGATGCCTGGACCAGGCGGGCCAGGATGGCTTGCCACCGCCGGGAGCGGGCGCGGATGAGGAAGTGGGAGGTGTGAAGGGTGGTGACCAGGGGGCGCCGGTGGCGCCGGGCCGCCAGCTGACAGGGGGCCACGGAGGCGAAGGCCTGGGCGTGGACCACATCGGCCCAGCCTGCCCACCGCATGGTGACGGGGATGGAGCCCAGGGCGTGGAGGATCCAGCCTACCGGGGAGCGGGAGGGGAACCATGTCCTGCGGATACGGACTCCCTCCACCACCTCCTCCTCCGGAACCCCAGGGAGAGATCGGGAGGTGACGACCCGGACCTCGTGGCCGGCCTCCACCAGCCCTCGGGCCAACTCGGCGACATGGCTTTCCAGCCCACCCACCTCCGGAGGGTAGTAGATGCAGTGGAGGAGGATCTTCACCGGTCGTCCTCCAGGAACTCTCCCACCACACGGGCGATTCGTGCGGCCGCCCGACCGTCGCCATAGGGATTCACCCGGCGGCGTCGCTCCCTCTCCTCCTCTTCCAAGGCCAGGGCCCGCTCGGCCGCCTCAACAATCCGCTCCGGGTCCGAGCCCACCAGTTCGGCGACACCGGCCTCCACCCCCTCCGGACGTTCCGTGACCTCCCGGAGGACCAGGAGTGGAACCCCGAAGGTGGGGGCTTCCTCCTGGATTCCACCGGAATCGGTGAGGACGAGGCGCGCCCGGGAGAGGGCCAGGACCAGATCCTCGTACGCCAGAGGTGAGGTGAGATGGACCCGGGACACGCCCCCCAACATCCGGCGCACCGGCTCCCTGACCCGGGGGTTGGGATGAACCGGGACCAGCACCTGGAGGTCCGGCGTCCGATCGACCAGCGTCCGGACCGCTCCCAGGATGCCTTCCAACGGCGCGCCCCACGATTCCCTCCGGTGGGTGGTGAGAAGGGCGAAGGGGTGGTCGTTCTGGAAGATGGCCTTCACCGCCGGATCTCGGGGCTCATCGATCCGTCGCGCCATGTCCAAGAGGGCATCCACCACCGGGTTTCCCGTGGTGTGGATCCGCTCCTTCGGGATGCCTTCCCGCAGGAGATTCCGGGCCGCCCCCTCCGTGGGCGCGAAGTGGAGGTGGGCGAGAACGCCGGTCATCCGCCGGAACCCCTCTTCCGGGAATGGACTCGCCATGTCTCCGCTCCGGAGTCCGGCCTCCACATGGCCCACAGGCACACCTTCAAAGAATCCGGTGAGGGCGCCGAAGAAGACGCTGGCGGTGTCGCCCTGGACCAGGACGAGCCGGGGACGGCGCCCCTGGAGTTCGTCGCGGATCCCGTCCATGCACCCGCGGGCCACCTGGTAGAGGGTCTGGCCTTCCCTCATGATCCGCAGGTTCCCGTCGGGGGTGAGCCCGAAGCTTCGGAGCACATCCGTGGCCAGGGTGTCGTGCTGCCCCGTGAGAAGGAGGCGGACCGGGATGGGCGGAGTGTGATTCCGGAGGGCGTGGATCACCGGCGCCATCTTGATGGCTTCCGGCCGGGTTCCCACCACCACCAGCACCTCGCCGCCCGTCACCGGCCCTCCCGGAGACGTCTACGGACCTGATCCACCTCCTGCCGGAGTTGGGCCACCATTTCAGCCAGCAGTCCGAACCCGAAGAGGGTGACGCCCACTGTGACGAGGAGAAGGACCAGGGTGAGGAGGGGCCGGAATCCAACCCCGTGGAACAGGCGGAGGTAGACCGCCACAAGCCCCACCAGGACGCCTGCCCCCGCCAGTGCTCCCCCCGCCGTACCGAAGAGCAGGAGGGGTTTTCTGGAGAAGGCCAGAAGGAACCAGACCGACAGGAGGTCCATGACGCCCACCACCACCCGCCAGAGGCCCTGATACTTGGACTCGCCGGCTCGCCGGGGGTGGAGTTCGATATCCAGTTCGGTCACCGAGTGTCCCCGGTCCGCCGCCAGTACCACGAAGAAGCGGTGCCAGTCGTGGCGGAGCGGGATCTCCTGGAGGATGCCGGCGCGAAAGGCCTTCATGGAGTTGAGGTCCGAGGCCGGGATATCGAAGAGTCGTCGGGAGAGGCGGTTGTAGACCGACGAGACCGCACGTTTGTCGTAGTGGCCCACCTTCCGGCCACAGACGATGTCCCACCCCTGGGCCATGGCCTCCAGAAAACGCCTGATCTCCCGGGGAGAGTGCTGCAGGTCGGCGTCGAAGAGGATGAGGATTTTCCTCTCCGTGGCGTGGGCCGCCGTGACCATGGCTTCGGTCTTTCCCAGATTGCGGCCGTGCCGCAGGACCCTGAACTCGGGCCAGTCTGCCGCGTGGCTCCTGGCCAGTTCAGCCGTGCCATCTGTGGAGCCGTCATCCACAAGGAGGACCTCGCCCCGGAGCCCATCCTCCCGGAAGGTCTCCCGGAGTTCACGCACCAGTGCCGGAATCACCGGGGCTTCATTGTAGGCGGGGATGACCACAGCGAAATCCCACCGCAACTCCTCCGGGAGGTCGGTGCGGGGTTCGGGGGCCCGCCGGGTGACCTCAGACACGCTTTCGCATTCGAGCCGGGAGGATCCCGAGCTGGTCACGGTACTTGGCCACTGTTCGCCTAGCGATCTGGATCCCATCCGTCTCCAGGAGGTTCACGATCTTCTGATCCGTCAGCGGCTTCCGGGTGTCTTCCTGATCCACCAGCTTACGGATCTTGTCCCTCACTCCCCGGGCCGAGATCTCCTGCCCCGAAGTGGTGGAGAGGCCGCTGGAGAAGAAGAACTTGAGGTGATACACCCCCCGGGGGGTCTGGACGTACTTCTCGTTGGTCACACGGGAAACGGTGGACTCGTGCATCTCGATGTGGTCCGCTACCTCCCGGAGGGTCAGCGGCCGGAGGAACTGGACCCCCTTCTCCAGGAACTCCCGCTGCCGGTCCACTATGAAGTTCATGACCTTCAGCATGGTTTGCCGCCGCTGCTCGATGGCCTGGATCATCCAGTTGGCGGAATTGAGCTTACTGGCAATGAATTCCTTGTTCTCTCCCTTGTACTTCCCCCGGTCCCTGGCCACTTCCCGGTACGACCGGGAGAGCCGGAGGCGGGGCAGGCTCGTGTCGTTCAGGAAGACGTGGTACTCTCCGTCGATCTTGTCCACGATGAGGTCCGGGACAATGTACGGATCCCGATCGGGAGCAAACTGGATCCCGGGCTTCGGATCCAGCTTCGCCACCTCATCGGCGGCGTTCTGGACCTCTCGGGCCGAGACGCCCAGGGCTCGACCCAGCTCGGTCCAACGGTGCTTCAGGAAGTCATCGAAGTGCTCTTCCACAAGTGTATGTGCTAGCGTGCCTTCCAGCGAGCGCTCCCGGAGTTGGATCAGGATGCTCTCCCTGAGGTCCCGTGCCCCGACCCCGGCGGGATCCATGTACTGCACCCGGGCCAGCATGGCCTCCGCTTCCTCCAGGGAGTAGTCGCGGAAGAGTTCCGCGACCTCCGCCTCCTCCTGCGCCCGCTCCTGGGTGTCGGCGATGGCACCGGCTCGTTCGATGGCGATCCCGCGGACATCCACCAACCATCCATTTACCCCCTCCACCACCTCGTCCAGGGAGCAAGCCAGGAACCCATCGTCGTCGATGTTGCCGATGATCTCCTCTCCCATCCGCATCTCCCGGTCGGAGATGGGAAGGTGATGGAGCTGCTCCAAGAGGTGGTCCCGGAGGTCCGAGGTTTCCACTGGGGTGGGATCGTGCCGCTCCCGCTCCTCGTACTGGGCCCGACTTCCTCCGGCGTCAAAGCCGTCCAGGAGGATCTCTTCCCAGTCGATCTCGTCCTCATCCTTCTTCTCCTGGCCTTCCTCATCGATGCTCACGTCCTCCTGGACGTCGGCCTCGCTCATCTCCAGGAAGGGGTTCTCGGTGAGTTCCTGCTTCAGGTGTGCCTGGAGATCCAGCAGGGGCATGTAGAGCAACTCCATCGCCTGATACAGGCGAGGGTTGATCTTCATCTCCTGGCGGAGTTCAGTGCTCTGGAAGAGCCTGTTGCCGAAGCTGCTCATTCGTTGGGTGTGGGAGGATCGTAGCGTTGGCGCATGCGGTGCGTCAGCGTCGGGCCCAGGTAGATCTCTGCCACCTCATCGTTCCAGACCAGTTCGGAGACGCTCCCGCTCACCCGGATCCGGCCCTCATACATGATGTAGGCTCGGTCCACGATATCCAGGGTCTGCTCCACGTTGTGGTCCGAGATGATCACGCCGATGTTGCGCTCCTTGAGGCCAGCGACGATCTGCTGGATGTCGTTCACGGCGATAGGGTCGATGCCGGCGAAGGGTTCGTCCAGGAGCATGAACTTGGGCTGCTGTACCAGGGCCCGGGTGATCTCCAGTCGCCGGCGCTCCCCCCCGGAGAGGGCATAAGCCTTGCTCTTCCGAAGGTGAGCGATGGACAGCTCTTCCAGAAGGTTCGCCACCCGCTCCTTTCGTTCCCGCCGCGGCACCCGGGTCGTTTCCAGAATGGCCATTACATTCTGCTCCACCGTGAGCTTCCGGAAGATGGAGGGTTCCTGGGCCAGGTATCCCACACCCAGGCGTGCGCGCCGGAACATGGGGGTCCTGGTCAGGTTTCGCTTGTCCAGGAACACCTTTCCGCGGTCAGGCTTGATGAGGCCCACCATCATGTAGAAGGTGGTGGTCTTACCGGCTCCGTTCGGCCCCAGGAGGCCCACGATCTCACCCTGCTGGACCTGGATGCCTGCGTCGTTCACCACCTTTCGGCCGGAGTAGATCTTGGTGAGCCCCTCGGCACGGAAGACGCTGTCTCCAGGGATGGTCAGCGCCCGGCGCACCTGGGCCGGGTCCCCGGCGGCAGCCGCCGTCGGAGTCTGGGCCTGCGTGTCTCCCATGGTTTCGGTGGCCACCCCCGATTCCATCACAGAGTGGGGTGAAGGGGCGTCGTCGCCGGGAGTCCCGGACTCGGGTGGGCCGTCGCCACCGGGGCGATTCGGGGCCAGGCCCCCGGTGCCCGGATCCAGACGTTGGTCGTCACTCATGGGCGCTCCTCGTCGGGGTTGGGGCGGGAGGGGTCCTCTGTGGGCGAGGGTTCAGCATCGGCTCCATCTTCCTGTCCGGGGCGGTCCGGCTCCAACTGGATTCCCACCACCTGCTCCCGCGCTTCCACCCGGTCCACCGCCCCATCCAGCAGGTGGATGGCGATCTCCCGAGCCACGATATAGCTGATGGACCAGAGGGGGGTACCGTCGGGTCCCACCGCCAGCCGGTCCCCCTCCCGCTCCTGAGGCGGAGATCGGTAGAGGGTACGTGCGTTGCCGCTGGCGTCCAGTCGGGTGAGCCGGTACTGGACCCCCTCACCGTTTTCGTCCTCGACATCGGGGGCGGTCTCTGGATCCGCCGTCTCCACATCGACCGGCCCCACCCGTTCGAAGGTTGCGATGATCACATCGCCTTCGATCCAGTCCCGATCAACCCGGAATCCGGCCCCCTCGTCGTCTTCCGGTTCACGGGCGGTGGGAGGTTCGGGGAGGGGCTGGGCGATCTCTTCCTCCGGATCGTCGGGATCATCAGGATCCAGATCCAGTGGGGCGTCCGCCTCGGGCTCATCACCCTCCAGGGATGGAAGGTCAACCGGGGGCGGGCGCAGGCCCCGCCCCAGCGTCTCTCCCCTGGCGGAACCTGCGGCGTGCACCGTCTCTAGGATCTCGTCGGGGGACTGCACATCGATGGAGTCCGCCTCCAGGCGGAAATCCTCCGTGAGGGCCCGGGGGCGGGGGGCCGGTTCCTCTTCCCCTTCCGGTTGCCGGTGAACCGCCACCAACCGCTGGATCTTCTCGTCTTCCAGGGTGATGCGGATCTCCTCACCCACCAGATCCAGGTCGTCGGTCATGAGGCGGCCACGCCGGCGGATCGTGACGGAGCGGAGCACATCTTCCGGGAGCACCAGGCTGATCTGGCCTCCCTCCATGGTGGCGTCACCGAGGAGGCGGGCGTTCCCGTTCAGGAAGAGAAGGCCCTCGTTTCGGTCGAAGACCAGGGAGTCGGCAAAAGCTTCCAGGTCATCGCGGTAGACCTCCACATCGTCATCGGCCCAGAAGAAGCGGTCTCCCTCGAACCGCAGGCGTTCTCCCAGTACCCGGTACGGAGTCGAGGGCGCGCCCGGAGCCGTGTCGACCCCAGGGGGCGGTCTCAGGAGGGCCTCCGGGCGGCCGCCGCTCATGGTCAGGCGCTCTTCCCGTCGGAACGGGGTCTCGCCCAGGTAGACCATGGTGTCGCCCCGGACCTCACTTCCCCGGGCCGGATCCCGGAAGACCACATCGCCTCGGGCGAAGAGGCGGGCCTCCCGTTCGAAGTAGTCGGCGAGTTGTGCGTTGAGTCGACGTCCCTGGCTCTGGAAGTCCACGGACCCGATGAGTTCGGCGCGGCGGGTCTGTTCGTAGACCACCGCCGAATCCGAGCGAATCCGGGTGCCGTCGGGGCAGACCAGGAACGGACCCGCCAGCCAGGTCACCCGGGCACCCGGTCGCGCTTCGGTGGACCGGATGGAGGTGTATTCCCGAAGCTCACAGTCCGTGCCCAGCTCCTGCCCTTCGAGACCCTGAGTCCACGAAGAGAGCATGACGCCGGCGGCGACTGCTACCGCCGTCCTCTTCCAGCTCCTCGCCCAGCTCATGCTGCGGGTCATTGCCGCCTCCCCCTGGCCTGGAAATTCCGGAACTCCAGGTCCGAACTGAAGGAGACGCCCCTGAGAGGAGGCTGCCCCGGGATCTCCATGACGAATGCCGAATCGCTCCAGATCTGACCTGTCCTCGGTTCGTAGTGCAGTTCTTCGGTGCGGATGGTGCGCTGATCTTCCGGCACCACCACCACCACGTTGCCTTGAGCCACCATCTGGTCGGTGGATTGATCCAACCACCCCCGGTTGGCCGTGACCCGTGCCCGCTCGGTGCCGTCTTCGAGATAGACCACCAATTCCATCCTCCTGAGCGCCACGTTTACCGAGTCGTTCCACTGGAAGGCGGTATCGTAGACCACGAAGACCTCGGTGGTCCCGTCCTGGCTCACGAACTGTTGGCCGCCCAGGATGATGATGTCCGCGTCCATGGCGGCCAGTTCAGGAGACACGGTGGCGATCTCCGTTTCCTCGTGGCAGCCAACGGCCACCACCAGGAGTCCCAGGAGGGCCCAGGTCAGGAGGAATCTCCGTCCGGGTACCTGCCGACTCCCCTGGGCCAGGCCGTCCCGGAAACGGAACGCCCGGGTTGAGGGCCATGGACGCTTCCCCTTCATGCCCTGGCCCTCACCTCGCAATAGGCGTCCACCAGCGTCTCCCACTCGCCCCGAGCCTCCAGGAGGAGTCGGGCGAACTCCCTCACCGCCCCTTCCCCTCCCTCCCGCCGTGTGGTGAACAGAACCTCCCGTCGAACCTCCATTACGGCATTGCCCACGGCGGCGGGGATTCCCACGCGCCGGAGAATAGGCAGATCGGGAAGGTCATCTCCCAGCATGGCCACCTCTTCCCATTCCACCTCGAGGCGTTCCATCAGACCAAGCATGGCCGGCATCTTCATCCCCGCCTCTGTCTGAAGGCACTCGTCGATTCCCAGTTCCTCGGCTCGGAGGCGGGTGGCGGGGGAAGGCCTTCCGGAGAGGAGCGCCACCTGGATGCCCGCCTCTCGCAGGAAGCGAATCGCCAACCCGTCCTGGATGTGGAACCGCTTGAGCTCCACTGGAGATCCATCCTGTGACTCTCCCACATAGACGCCGCCGTCTGTGAGGACCCCGTCGACGTCCAGAACCACCAGTCGAATGCGGCGTGCTCGTTCATGGGGGATCCGTTCCCGCCCGGACAGGCGTTCCTGGGGCTTCGACTGCTTCCCACCGGGCACGGTCCCGGGGCGGACGACAGCCGAGTCGGAGCCCTTGCGGCGGAGGAAGGTCACCGGGTGACCTCGAGTCCGGCTCTCTCTTCCACCGTCGACTCCACCGCCGGGATTCCCGCTACCTCCGTCGCCTTCCCCACGAAGGAGGCGAAGAGGGGATGGGGCCGGGTAGGCCGGCTCTTGAGCTCCGGGTGGAACTGGCATCCGATGAACCACGGGTGATCCGGGAGTTCAATCATCTCCACCAGCTGGCCGTCGGGCGACACGCCGCTCAGGACCATCCCCGCTTCCTGCAGATGCTCCCGGTACCCGTTGTTGAACTCGTACCGGTGGCGATGCCGCTCGGAGATCTCGTCGGTCCCGTAGATGGCGTGGGTCCGGGATCCGGGGGTGAGGCGGGCCGGATAGGCACCCAGCCGCATGGTCCCACCCTTGTGGATCACATTGCGCTGCGAGTCCATGAGGCAGATCACCGGATGGGGCGACCCGGGAGCGAATTCCACTGAGTGGGCGTCCGTCAGCCCACAGACGTTCCGCGCGTACTCCAGCACAGCGCACTGCAGTCCCAGACAGATCCCGAAAAACGGCATGCCCTCCGTTCGGGCGTAGCGGATCGCCGCCAGCATCCCCTCCACCCCGCGGGGGCCGAAGCCTCCCGGGATCAGCAGGCCATGGTAGGGCTCGAGACGAGGTGCCGGATCCCCATTCTCGAACTCCTCCGAGGAGAGCCAGTCGATCTCGACGCCCACATCATGGGCGATCCCTCCGTGGATGAGTGCCTCTTGAATGGACTTGTAGGAGTCCACCAGGTCGGTGTACTTCCCCACCACCGCGATCCGGACCGAACCCCGGGACGGACGGGTGATGCGCTCGGTCATCTCGGCCCACGGGGTCATGTCCGGAGCCGGAGCCTCCAGACCGAGAAGTTCCAGCACGTAGTCGTCCAGACCCTGCCGACGGAGATCCAGGGGAACCTGGTAGATGGACTCGGCGTCCCTGGCCTCCACAACGCCCCGGGCATCCACATTGGTGAAGAGGGCGATCTTGCGCCGGATCTCATCATCCAGCGGCTTCTCGGCCCGGCAAATCAGGATCTGCGGTTGGATCCCGATCTGCATCAACTCCCGCACCGAGTGCTGGGTTGGCTTGGTCTTCAGCTCACCGGCGGCGGCGATGTACGGCACCAGGGTGAGGTGAATGTAGATGGCGTTCTCAGGGCCCACCTCCTGACGGAACTGTCGAATCGCCTCCAGGAAAGGAAGGCTTTCGATGTCCCCCACGGTCCCGCCGATCTCGGTTATCACCACATCGTTTGTGGGGGCCAGCTTGCGGATATTGGCCTTGATCTCGTCGGTGATGTGGGGGATCACCTGTACCGTCGATCCAAGGTAGTCGCCGCGACGCTCCTTCTCGATCACCGACTGGTAGACCCGCCCGGTGGTGATGTTGTTGTCCTGGGAGAGGGATTCGTCGATGAAGCGCTCGTAGTGACCCAGGTCCAGATCCGTCTCGGCGCCATCGTCAGTGACGAAGACCTCGCCGTGCTGGAACGGGGAGAGGGTTCCCGGATCCACGTTGATGTACGGATCGAACTTCTGGAGGGTCACCCGGAGGCCACGTTCCTTGAGGATCCTACCCAGGGAGGCTGCGGCGATGCCCTTCCCCAGCGACGACACCACGCCGCCGGTTACGAAGATGTATTTGGTCGAATCGTCGGTTCGGTTCATGTTCGGACCTTGAGGGTGGATTCGTTCCCGCAGGCGGGACCGCGTTCCCTCCATTCTGACGACATCCCGTTCCGTGTCCACCCCCGGCGGAAAACCAGGCTCGGTGGCTGCCCCGGATGTGGCCAGGGGAAGCGGTGGTACACAAGCCCATAGTGCCCCGGATCAGGGGTTGTCCGGGGTGTACAGGCGTATTGGGTGGTGAAGCCGGAGGCTGGAGTTGCCCCCGGAATCCTCGCCAGGGAGGAGCGGAAGCTGGTCCGCGCCTGCAAAAACCCTGCCACACAAACTACCGGGAACCGCGGTCGGCTGCAACCGAGGACGGGGACCCTGGGGACGGGCTCGGGGGCTGCCGGCGTCCCGGTGCGGGCCGCTTCCCGTGGATCGGGAGTCAGGCCAGCCTGAGGAAGTTGTCCAGGAGTCTCTTCCCGTCCTGGCAGAAGAGGGATTCCGGGTGGAACTGGACTCCCCAGATGGGGAAGGTCCGGTGGCGAAGCGCCTGGATCTCTCCCGAGGCCCCCTCCCCCGTGGACCAAGCCACCGCCTCGAGTTCGGCGGGTAGCGCTTCCGGGTCGGTGACGAGGGAATGGTACCGCGTTACCTCCAGCGGGTCCGGAAGCCCTTGGAAGATCCCCTCTCCACCATGACGGACCAGGCCCAGCTTCCCATGCATCACCCTCCGTGCCCGGATGGTGCGTCCTCCAAAGGCCTCTCCAATGGACTGATGGCCCAGGCAGACGCCCAGGAGGGGGGTGGTGGGACCGAGCCGGCGGATGACCTCAACGCTCACCCCGGCCTCGGCGGGGGTGCAGGGACCGGGCGAGATGACCACGGCGGTGGGCCCCATCGCCTCCAGGGCGTCGGGCGAGTGCTCGTCGTTGCGGACCACCACCGGGTCCGCGCCCAGTTCGCCCAGGTGCTGAACCAGATTCCAGGTGAAGGAGTCGTAGTTGTCGATGACCAGTAGCATGGGACCTCTAGTAGTCCACGGGGCGGAGGTAGTATTCGCCGATGCTGGTGGAAGATAGCATAGCCACGGTGGGAAGCTTCCGCTTCCAGTGCGTGGACTCCAGGCGGCGGGCCACCAACCTTACCGCCTCTCCTCCGAATCCGGCAGCCTCCAACTCCTCCGGAGTATGGTCCAGGAGGAGCCAGTGAAGGATGGGGTCCGCCTGCTGGTAGGAGATTCCCAGTTCATCCTCGTCGTGGACCCCTTGGATCAGGTCCGCGGACGGGGCCTTGTCCACCACCGCTTCCGGAATACCCAGATGGCGGGCCAGGGCCCAGATCTGGGTCTTGAAGAGGTCGCCAAGGGGATTCACAGGGGGCGAGTCGTCGGCATGCCAGGTGTAGTACCCCAGCAGCCGTTCGCTCTTGTTGCCGGTTCCCAGGGGCAGGGCCTGGAGCCGAGCCGACTGATCCCAGAGGATCACCGAACGCATTCGTGCCGCCAGATTCCCCCGCCGAAGGTCCGCCAGCCCCGGGTCCTCCGATTCGACGTACGCGTCCACCATGGGGGTGACGGGGATGGTGCGCACCGAGAGCCCAAGGCGCTCCGCCACCATGCCTCCGTGATCGAGGCTCTCAGGGCTTGACGTCCGGTACGGGAGGAGGAAGGCGTGCACATTCTCCGCCCCCAGGGCCCGGACCGCCAGGGCGGCGGACACGGCAGAGTCCACCCCTCCGGAGAGTCCCAGGACCACCTTTCGGAAGCCTCGCCGCACCTGGATCTCGTGCCTCAGGAAGGTTACCAGGGCCTCCTCCACCAGGGGAAGGTCCAACTCCAGTGGAGAGGGACCCGAGGGCGACGGGAGGTGACTGGCCACAGGGGACGGGGTCTCGCCTTCGTCCTTCTGCGCCGACCCGGAGTTGGAGGGGTTGACGTCCGGGGCCTCGTCGTCTCTTTCCCGGACGGGCCCGCCTTCTTCCGGGCTCTCGCCGCCGACCTCTTCCGGGCGCTCCCCCTCCACCCGGCTGAGTTCCCGGAGGAAAAGGGGCAGACGGGTCCGGAGGTCTGCGGTCACCGAGGCCCGGGTCCGGTGGCGCCGGGGGGAACGGGGGTCCAGAATCAACTCCAGCACATCTTCCTGGAAGAGACGGGCCCTGCCGAGAATCTGGCCGGAAGGATCATAGGCCACACTCCCGCCGCAGAAGAGCTTTCCCCCCTCACTGCCAGCCAGGTGGCAGACCACCAGGTGGACGGAGTGCTCCATGGCGATGGCCCGGCCCACGGCGTCCCATCGTTCCAGGCTCCCGGGAATTCCCGGACCCGGAGCCAGGTCCCGGGCCGGGGAGGCGGCAAGGCAGACCAGGAGTTCGGCTCCGTCCAGGACCAGGGTTGCGGGGAGGATGGAGTGATGCATGTCCTCGCAGACCATGAGCCCGATCCTGCCCAGCCGGCCATCTACCGCCCTCAGGGTCCGACCAGGCGCTACGAAGCGAGCCTCATCGAAGACCCCGTAGGTGGGCAGGAAGAGCTTCCGGTGCACATGGTGCACTATCCAGCGGTCTTCCCCGGGGGTGAGGTGGATAGCGGCGTTTTCCACCCCGTCGCGGCCCGGTATGTAGCTCCCCAGGATCACATCCGCTGCCGCTGCCGGCGGCCGACCCAGAGCCTGGGCGATCCGGGATGGAGAGCGAGCCACAGAACCCACCGCCCCCTCCACGAAATACCCCGAGACCGCCGTTTCCGGAAATACGACGAGGTCGGACCGGGGCGATGTCTCCCGGATGATCCCGGCCATACGGTCCAGATTCTCTCGGACCCGACCCTTCCTGGGGTGAAACTGCGCCAGGGCGATTCGCATGATGGGCGTAAGGTTGAGAGTGAACGGATAGCGGATGTCGGCAGTGCATCGCCTGGAGACCCCTGAAGGATGGGGCTTCCCCGGTGGTCGTCAACGGGGCTGTGCCTTTACTCTGCTGAAACCCGGGACGAAGTGCGATGGTTCGGCTCGTCTTTGTAGATGCGAAGGTCGGGGGTGGCGGATCGCGGTCCAGAGTGTACGTTGACCGTTGGTGATGACTGGCGGGCTCGGGAACGAGCTTTCAGTCCAGGTTTACAACCTCCGAACGATGGTCAGCGTCTTCGGGGCCGGATCTGGCAGGACGGCAGGCCTTCCCTGAAATCTCCCCAGCTTCCTGGATGTCAGTATGGTCTTCCGCTCCCTTCCTCTCGTGGCCCTCCTCATTGTGGCCCTCCTGCCCGCCCCCGGGTTCGCCCAGCAATTCACCCCCTTCTCGGGGTCGGGTGAGCCCGGGGAGCGGAATCGCGGTGGGCTGGGCGACAGCATCGAAGCGGAGGTGTTCCTGGGGGCTCTCCAGGCGATTCGCGACTTCGGGCTATCCGGCGAGAACACCGAAGAACTCTGGGAGAAGGCGATCCGGGGACTGATCCGGGAGTTGGATGATCCCTACGCCGACGTGCTCACTCCTGATCAGGTTCGTGCGTTCGAGGAGGAGAGCACTGGAAATTACGCCGGAATCGGGGTCCAGATCACCGAGTTGAATGAACGGGTGACCATCACGGCCGTCTTCCGGAACACCCCCGCCGATCGGGAAGGTCTCCTGGTTGGCGACTGGATCGTGGAGGTGGATGGTCAGGATGCTACCGATTGGTCCGTAGCCGAGGCCTCCAACAATATCCGGGGCGAGATCGGGACCACGGTGGAGGTAAAGGTGCAGCGGGAGGGGATCGCCCAGCCCATCCCGGTACGGATCCGGCGGGATCAGGTGCATATCCCGGCGGTCACCTCTGAGCGGATCTTCGGGGATGTGGGATACATCTTGCTGGACCGGGTGGCGCGGAATTCCGCCGCCGAGGTGGACTCGGTTCTGGCGGAACTGGATGATACCCGGGGGATCATCCTGGATCTCCGGCGGAATCCCGGCGGGTACCTGGATGAATCACTGAATCTGGCCGACCTCTTCCTCGACCGGGGTTCCACCCTGGTGACCACCCGTTCCAGGACTCCCGGTCTGACCGGGCAGGTCCGTGAGGAATCGGCCTTTGCCCGGCGTCCGGCGCGGATTCAGGGCAAGCCACTCATCATCCTGGTGGACCGGTTCTCCGCTTCGGCTTCCGAGATCGTGGCCGGGGCCCTCCAGGACCACGACCGGGCCGTCGTCATCGGCGAGCGTACCTTCGGCAAGGGGAGTGTGCAGAGCGTGATTCCCCTTCCAGGAGATCACATGATCCGCCTCACCTCCGGCGAGTGGTTTACCCCACGTGGTCGCTCCCTCAATCGGCCCCGGGATCGGGACGGGCGCGTTGTTGAGCCCGACTCCATCCCCCGATTCACCTCAGAGGGGGGCCGGACAATCTGGGGTGGTGGGGGCGTTTACCCCGATATGGAGATCCGGCCCGATACCCTGACCACCGGCGAACAGGAGCTCTTCAACGCGGCCATCACAGCCGAGATCCCCCTGCAGCAGCGCCTACAAGAGACTGCGTTCCAGGTTGCCCAGCGGTATCGTGAGGCGGGTGAATCACCCCGAACCTTCCCCAGGCAGGATGTTGACGCCTTTCTGGAGCGTCTGCTGGATGATGGCCTGGATCCCGAGGTTCTGACCGACGAAACCCGCGGCTACCTGACCTGGCAGTTGGAGAGAACCCTCTTCGAGCGGCTGGATCTGGTGGGGCGTTCCCTGGAGGTGTTGAGCCAGAGAGATGGGGCTCTCTCCAAGGCGATAGAACTCCTCCAGCAGGCTTCGACGCTCGAGGAACTTCTCGCCATGGTGCCTGAGCCGGATCGTCCGGCGATCCAGGCGAGGGCGGCCCCGGGTTCAGGGGGCGAAACGGACGAAGAGTCTCCCTGACGGGACGGAGGGGAACCGGCCTTGCACCCTATCTCCCGGCGGCTTGGATGGATTACCGCCGAGGATGGAAGGTTCGGTGTACGTCCTGGAGGTAGCTTCGATCCAGGTGGGTGTAGATCTGGGTTGTGGTGATGTCTGCGTGGCCCAGGAGTTCCTGGACTACCACCAGATCGGCTCCGCCCTCCAGCAGGTGGGTGGCGAAGCTGTGGCGAAGTGTGTGGGGGGAGATCCGCTTCTCGATCCCTCCCCGCTGGGCGGCGTTCTGTACCAGCGTCCAGACACTCATCCGACTGAAGGCGGTTCCTCGCTGGTTCAGGAAGACTGCCCCCTCGGAGGTGCCCCTATCCAACCCTGGTCGGACCTCGGATAGGTAACGTCCAAGACACCGGGCCGCAGGCTCACCGAAGGGCACTGTCCTCTGGCGGCTCCCCTTCCCCTTGACTGTCACGAGCCGTTCTTCCATCTCCACTGCCCCCAATCTGAGCTGAACCAGCTCAGAGACCCGGATTCCGGTGGCGTACAGGAGCTCCAGGATGGCTCGGTCCCGCCAGTACACCGGGCTGGCCGGGGACACAGCCTCCACCAGTGCTTCCGCCTCGCCCACCGAGAGTACAGTGGGCAGACGCCTCCAGGTGCGGGGCGATTCCAGTCGTTCGGAGGGATCGCTCTCCACCAGACCCTCCTCCAGGAGGAAGGTGTAGTAGGTGCGAACCGAGGAGAGAACACGTCTGATGGTAGTGGGGGCCCGTCCCAGATCCTTCAGATGGAACAGGTAGGCCCGGAGATCCTGATGATCCACCTCTGAGGGGTCGTGTCGACCGCGGGTTCCGGCTAGGAAGCGGGCGATCCTGATCAGGTCGCCGCGATAGGCCTGGACCGTCCGTTCCGATACCCCCCGATCGAAGGTGAGGTAATCCCGGAACGCCTCCAGGCGAAAAGATGCGGGCGGATCCTCTTCCACTGAATGTGTCCCGGTTCAGAGGTCTCGCTCCAGGAGGAGCGCCACAGCGTGGACGGCCAGCCCCTCCCCCGCACCCTCCCAGCCCATGCCCTCATTGGTCTTTCCCTTGACGGACACCTGATCCGGGCTAACCTGGAGGGCATCCGCCAGACGCCTCCTCATTTCGTCTGCCACGGGGCCGATCTTCGGCCGTTCGCAGATCACGGTGGTGTCCACGTTGCCGACCCGGAACCCCGCCTGGTGGATCAATTGAACCGCCCGCGAAAGCAGGTCCACGGAATCGGCATCCCGCCACTCCTCCACCCCAGGCGGAAAGTGCCGGCCGATGTCACCGAGGCAGGCCGCACCGAGGATGGCGTCGGTGATGGCATGGGCCACCGCATCCCCGTCCGAGAAGCCCTTGAGCCCGGGGGCGCCGGGGATGACGATTCCACCCAGGACGCATGGGCGGTCCGGATCGAAGGAGTGGGAATCGTAGCCCAGTCCGATTCGCATGCGATGACTCCTGGACGATGCGCAGGGGCTCTAGGGAAAGGGGCTGGGGGTGCCGCCCCTCCGGGGGTCAGGGGTTATCCCAGCGTCGCAGGGCGAGGCAGACGTTATGACCACCGAATCCGAAGGAGTTGGAGAGCGCAGCGCGCACCTCTTTCTCCCTGGCACCATCGGCTGCGTAGTCCAGATCGCAGTCCGGATCCGGCTCCCGGAGGTTAATGGTGGGTGGAATCTTCCCCTCCCGGCAGGCCAGGAGGGAAACAACGGCCTCTACGGCACCGGCTGCACCCAGAAGATGGCCAGTCATGGACTTGGTGGACCCCACTACGATATTCTCAGCGTGGTCGCCCAGTACCTGGCGGATGGCCGCTGTCTCCGAGCGGTCGTTGTGGGGGGTGGATGTGCCGTGGGCATTCACGTAATCCACCTCTTCCAGCGCCAGACCTGCGTCGGCAAGGGCCATACGCATGGCAGACTGGGCGCCGGCGCCATCGGGAGCCGGTGCCGTGATGTGGTAGGCGTCGGCTGAGAGTCCGTAGCCGGCCACCTGCCCGAGGATCAATGCTCCCCTGGCCTCCGCCACCTCGCGGGCCTCCAGGATCAGGCACCCTGCGCCTTCACCCATGACGAAACCATCCCGGGTCGCGTCGAAGGGGCGACTGGCCGTCTCCGGTTCATCATTCCGGGTGGACATGGCCTTCATGGAGGCGAATCCAGCCATGGTCAGCGGTGTGATGGTCGCCTCCGTTCCACCGGCGATCATGACATCGGCATCACCTCGCTGGATGGTGCGGAACGCTTCGCCGATGGCGTGGGCCGAGGAGGCGCATGCCGATACGGTGGTGTAGTTCGCTCCCCGGGCTCCATACCGAATGGAGATGAGTCCAGGAGCGATGTCGGGGATGAACATGGGGACGAAGAACGGGCTCACCCTCCCAGGGCCGCGGCTCTGGAGGATCTTGCACTGCTCCTCGAAGGTCTGGATCCCGCCGATTCCGCTTCCGAAGATGACTCCGCAACGCTCCGGGTCGACTCCGTTGGCCTGCAGGCCTCCTTCACCCGCCAGTCCGGCATTGGTCATGGCCTCCTCGGCCGCCACAAGTGCGAACTGGGCAAAGCGATCGTAGCGGCGGATCTCCTTGGCCTCCAGGACACCGGATGGATCGAAGTCCCGGACCTCGCAGGCGATGCGGGTCGGGTACCGTTCGTCGATCTCGAAGTGGGTGACGGTGCCTCCTCCGGACGCACCGGCCAGGAGGGCTTCCCACGCCTGGGCGACGCCTACACCCACCGGCGTGATCAACCCGACTCCGGTCACCACCACTTCCCTTTCGGCTCGGTTCGTCATTCCCATTCCGCCCTTGTCCCCATGTTCATCCCCGTGCCGGGGCTCCGGTCAGGACTCCTCGTCCTGCTTCTTCAGATAGGCGACGGCTTCGCCGACGGTCCGCATCTGCTCGGCGTCCTCGTCCGGGATGTCCACACCGAACTCTTCCTCGAAGGCCATCACGAGTTCGACCGTGTCCAGGGAGTCCGCGCCGAGATCCTCCACGAACGACGCCTCCAGGGTGACCTTCTCGGCCTCCACACCCAGCTCGTTCACGATGATCTCCTTTACCCGTTCCTCGATGCTGTCCGCCATTCTTTCGCCTCTTGTATTGGTTGGTCGTGTCGAAGGATGGTCCCCGCAAGGCGGGTCACATCACCATCCCACCGTCAACTGCGAAAACCTGCCCGGTAATGTAGCGAGCCGCCGGGCCCGCGAGAAAGCGGGCCACTCCGGAGATGTCCTCTGGAGTTCCGAGCCGGCCCATGGGAATGCGCTCCATGAGCGCAGTGGTCTGACGTTCGTCCAGCGCTCCCGTCATGTCGGTCTCGATGTAGCCCGGTGCGATGGCATTGCACCGGATCCCGCGGGAGGCCAACTCTCGGGCCAGGCTCCGGGTAAATCCCAGGAGTCCGGCCTTGGACGCCGCATAATTGGTCTGACCGGCATTCCCAGAGATGCCCACCACAGACGAGATGTTGAGGATCGTTCCGCTCCTGCGCTTCATCATGCCCCGGGCGAAGGCGCGCGTCACGAGGAATGCTCCCCTCAGGTTGATGTCCAGCACCTGGTCCCAGTCCTCGTCCTTCATCCGCAGGAGGAGGGTGTCCCGGGTGACGCCGGCATTGTTGACCAGGATGCTGACTCCGCCCATGGCATCTTCCACGGATCTGGCCAGGGTCGTCACCTGATCACTGTCCGCCACGTCACAGGAGAAGCCCATGTGCCCCTCCCCGGGGAGGGAGGCAGCCGCCTCCCGGGCTCGATCGCCGTCACGGCCCACAACGGCCACCTTCGCCCCGCCATCGGCCAGGGCCAGGGCGATGCCGAGGCCGATCCCCCGGGACCCGCCGGTGACCAGCGCCACTTCTCCCTTCAATTCTTCCACTTCGGACCTCCCGCGAAACGTTGAGTTGGCCTGCACAAGCGTACCGGACTTGGGGGGAGGAGCACCCGTGCTTCTCCTCGTTCAGACCGACGCGCTACCTGCCGCCCCGGCGGTCTCGGCTCCCCGGAGGAGCACCTCCACCTCGTCGGACGTTCCCACCGAATCGGTGGGAACGTCCCGGGCAATGCGCCGGTTCAGCCCCTTGAGGACAGATCCCGGACCCAGCTCGAGGAAGTGATCCACGCCTGCAGCCACCATGCTCTCCACGCAGTCCTGCCACCGGACGGGAGCCGTGAGCTGCTCCACAAGGAGATCGCGGGCCCGCTGGGGCTCATCCACCGGCTTTCCGTCCACATTCGCTACCACAGGAAATGCAGGCCGACGGAAGCTGACCGCCGCGAGTTGTCTGCGCAATCCCTCCCGGGCCGGATCCATGAGCGGGGAGTGGAAGGCTCCCGACACCTTGAGTGGCAAAGCCTTGCGGGCACCGGCCTCCCGGGCCAGGGGGAGGGCTCGTTCCACCGCCGCCTCATCGCCGGAAATCACCACCTGCCCCGGCGAGTTGAGATTAGCCGTCACTACGATGGAATCGCCAGTGGACGCGGCCCGGCAGACGACTCCCACCTGCTCCTCGTCCAGGCTCAGGAGCGCCGCCATACTCCCGGGGCGAAGCTTCCCCGCTTCGAGCATCAACTCCCCCCGGCGGCGCACCGCCTGGAGAGCGTCAGCGAAGTCCATGGTGCCTGCCGCCACATGAGCCGTGAACTCCCCCAGGGAGTGGCCTGCCGCCATGGAAATCGGGCCCAGGTGGTTCTGAACGACCCGGAGCACCGCTACCGAGTGGACCAGGATCGCCGGCTGGGCGTTGGCGGTGAGTACCAGCTGCTCTTCGGGGCCCTCCCACATGATACGGGAGAGGGAGAAGCCCAGGGTGTCATCCGCCTCCTGGAAGATGCGGGCGGCCTCTGGGTAGGACGCCGAGAGCTTCCGGCCCATACCGACTTCCTGGGAGCCCTGACCCGGGAATAGGAGTGCGAGGGGCATTGATCCACCTCTCGGAAGGTTTGAGTTCGCGGGGAGAGCCGTGAAGATACCACCGCCACGGGCGGTGGGCATCCAGGCCGTGGTCAGCGGAGCCCGTCCTCTGACGAGAGCTCCCGGGCGATGTGGTCCACCATTTGCGATTCCACTGCCTGAACGGCTACGCGGATGGCGTTTCGGATGGCGCGGGGAGGAGATGATCCGTGGCAGATGACGGTGACGCCGTTGACTCCCAGGAGGGGAGCGCCGCCATACTCTGCATAGTCCAGGACCCGGAAGACCTCCCGCAGGTCGACCCCCTCCCCCAATCGATCCATCTCCTGGTCCAGGAGACCGATGATGAACTCAGCCACCGACTCGTAGAACTTGAGCAGGACGTTGCCCACGAACCCGTCGCAGACCAGGACATCGCAGGCTCCCTGGATGATGTCCCGCCCCTCCACATTTCCGACGAAGTGGAGGTCACTGCCCGCCAGGAGTTCGTACGCCGCCACGGCCAGTTCATCCCCCTTCTCCGGTTCCTCACCGATGTTCAGGAGCCCGACCCGGGGACGCTCGATACCCATGAGGTCCTGGGCATAGATGGTCCCGAGACGGGCGAACTGGAGAAGGTGGCGGGGCTTGGAGTCCACATTCGCCCCGGCGTCCAGCATGAGGGTGGGGGATGCGGCAGTCGGAAGGAGGGTTCCGATGGCCGGGCGGGCCACACCGGGGAGGGGGCGAAGGAGGATCAGGGAAGCGGCCATGACCGCGCCGGTGGAACCGGCGCTTATGAATGCATCAGCTTCCCCTGCCTTCTGGAGCTTCACACCCCGAACGATGGAGGAATCCGGGCGGCGCCGAACTGCCGACGCCGGGGGCTCCCCGGGGTGGATCCGTTCGGGGGCGTGGATGATCTCGATCCGGTCTTCCGGAAATCCCTCGTGACGCCCCAACTCCTCTTGGATGGCCGAGGCGTCTCCAACGAGGATCAGGGAAAAGTCGTCCCGGTCGGCAAGGGAATTGAGGGCTCCGGCGATCTCGCACGCCGGAGCCTGATCGGTTCCCATCACATCGAGAGCGATCCTCACTGGTCAGGCCGGTGGGGAGAGGGTCGGGTCAGTCCAGATCTACCTCGATGACCTGCTCATCCCGGTAATGGCCGCAGGACGAGCAGACGCGGTGAGGCTGCTTGGGGTCACCGCAACGGCTGCAGTTGTGCACAGCCACCGGAGCGGCCTTGTAGTGGGTCCGGCGCTTACGCTGGCGCTGCTTCGAGGTCCGCTTCTTGGGCACGGCCATGGAAAATGCTCCTCTAGTTTTCCGTCAGGTCCCGGAGCGCGTCCCAGCGGGGATCGGGCTCAACCGGGTCACAATCACAGGTTTCTTCGTTCAGATTGATCCCGCACACGGGGCAGAGCCCGCGGCAGTCTTCCCTACACGTCACATATGCCGGCGCGGCCAGCACCAACTCCTCACGGATTGCCGGTCCCAGGTCCAGTTCGTTGCCTACCGGGTCCAGCTTCCGGACACCGTCGTCCTCAGCGGCGTCACCGCCACCTCTCCGGTCCGGTGGTACCCAGAGGAGCGTCAACTCCTCGTCCAGCCGCACCTCCACCGGGTCGAGACAGCGACGGCAGGTCTGGGCTATGGTGGCCTGTACGTTCCCGCGCGCCAGGACCTGACCGGTGGGAGTGGCAGAAACCGACAGGTCCACCGAAACCGGTGAAGTCAACTCCTCGTCCCAGTCGGACCAGATTGGATCCTCTGCGGGAATCTCTCCGCGCACTCGGACTGGACCGCTCCGATCCAGCTCCGTCAGGGTAACCGTAAGCATAGACCTTGAAAGATCTGCCGGAAGGGCGCATGTGTCAATCCTACCTGCGCGTCTCCGTTCGGCGCCAAGGACTCCTGGCCAGTCCGACGCCTTCGGTGGAGCCCATCAGGAAGTGAGGACCCGCTCCGTTTCCCGAGCGATGGTGAGTTCTTCCCCGCTACGGATCACCAGGAGAGCCACCGGACCACGCTGGAAGTGTCCTTCCTCTCCGCCGGTGAGGGCTCCATTGCGTTCCTCATCCACCTCCACCCCGAGGAAACCGAGGTCCTGCAGCGCCCGGGTCCGGATGGCGGCGGAATTCTCTCCCACACCCCCGGTGAATGCGATGGCGTCTACCCCACCCATGGCGGCGGCGTAGGCACCCACGTACTTGCGGATCCGGTAGGCGTAGACATCCAGGGCGAGACGCGCTCGGTCCGAGGTGCCTTCCTCTTCCATGAGATCACGCATGTCCCCGGAGATTCCGGAGAGGCCCAGGAGTCCCGAGTGCTTGTTCAGCATTGCCCCGGCATCGCTGGCGGTGAGCTCTTCCCGGGCCATGACGTGGAGGACCACGGCTGGGTCCAGGTCCCCGGAGCGTGTCCCCATGGCAAGGCCCTCCAGCGGGGTGAATCCCATGGAGGTATCCACCGACTTGCCCCGGGAGATGGCACAGGCCGAGGCCCCGTTCCCCAGGTGGAGGGAGATGATGCGCAGTTCCTCCGGAGATCGCTCCAGGAGTTCGGCTGCTCTTCTGCCCACATGCCGGTGGCTCGTTCCGTGGAAGCCGTAGCGTCGGATCCGGTAGCGCCGGTAGAGGACGTAGGGGAGGGCGTAGTGGAAGGCGTGGGGAGGTAGGGTGGCGTGGAACGCAGTATCAAAGACGGCCACATGGGGCACGTCGGGAAGGCGGAAGCGGGCGGCGACGATCCCAGCGAGGTTGTGGGGGTTGTGAAGGGGCGCCAACTCGATACAGTCTCGGATGCTGTCTTCCACCTCGTCATTGATGAGGACGGATCCGGTGAAGGACTCCCCACCGTGCACGACCCGATGACCTACGGCATCCGGACCCTCAGAGCCGGTGAATGCTCCCCGCTCCGGATCCCTCAGCAGGTCGAGGACGGCGCCCACGGCATCTCGATGGTCCAGGATGGAGCCGGACTGCTTGATCCTGGCCCCGTCGGAGACACGGCGCTGGGTGAGGATGGCGCCTCCACTACCGATCCGCTCAACCAGCCCCATCACCAGGGGCCGCTCCGCCTCCGTGTCCACCACCTGATACTTCACAGAAGAGGAACCGGAGTTGATGACCAGGACCTTCACGACTTACCTCCATTCCCTGTCCGGGTCCGCCCCATGAGCGCCCCATCGGGCTCCAGCAGGTGCTCAAGCGATGGGCGTGCCATATCCTCGTTCCCGTTGAGTCTCTTGCCTTCATCGTCGTACACATAGAAGCCCCGCCCCGTCTTCTCGCCGAGCCACCCTTCATTCACCATGCGTCGGAGGAGGGGCGCGGGGCGGTACTGGGTAAGCCCGAGCCCCTGCCAGAGCGCCTCCAGGGCCCTGAGGATGGAGTCCAGCCCGATCTCGTCGGCCAGGGCCAGGGGCCCATGGGAGGATCCGAGTCGGAGCTTCATGGCCCGATCCAGGGCGTCCCGAGTGGTGACTCCCTCCATGACCAGGTGGATGGCCTCGTTGATGAGGGTGAGGGTCAGGCGGCTGGTGACGTACCCGGGGTACTCTGCCACCTCCAGGACCTCCTTGCCGAGCCGTTTCGCCAGGTCCCGGGCCAGCTCCACCGCCCGGTCCGTGGTCTCCCGGCCCCGGACCATCTCCACCAGGGGGATCCTGGAGACGGGATGGAGGAAGTGGAGTCCCAGTACATCTTCCCGTCTGGCCTCCGAGACCGCATCGGCCAGCGCACTGATGGAGAGGGTGGAGGTGTTCAGCAGAAAGAGGCACCCCGGCGGGGCCCGCCGATCCAACTCCCGCAGAAGCTCCGCCTTCTCCTTCATGTCTTCGGTGGCACAATCGAAGACCATGGGCACGCCCCGAAGATCCGGGATCCCCGCCATCCCCCGGATCCGGGCGAGGGTGGCATTCCGCTCCGATTCGGTCATTGACCAACGGGCAATGTCCCGGTTCATCCCTTCCCGTAGCGCCTTCATGCGGCGATCGAGGATCTCCGAATCCCGTTCCACCAGAAGCACATCGATTCCGGCTTCGGCCAGGACCCGTGCGACCCCGCGGCCGGCGGCTCCGGCGCCGATGACAGCGACTTTCTGAATGGGTGCTTGGGTTGGGTCTTCCATGATCGGTCCCAGGAGGTGGACGAAGGGAGAACCGGGAGTGACGTTTCGTCAGAGGCCCAGGAGTTCGAACTGGCTGAAGAAGAAGGCAATCTCGTTCCGGGCATTCTCATCCGAATCGGAGGCATGAATCGCGTTGCGCTCCTTGGACTCGGCGTGGAGCGCCCGGATCGTGCCCTCCGCCGCTTCAGCGGGGTCGGTGGCTCCGATGGTCTCTCGAAGCCGGGGGACGGCGTTCTCGGCCTCGAGGGCCATGGGGATCACCGGTCCGGAGGTCATGAACGAGACCAGGGATTCAAAGAAGGGGCGCTCGCTGTGCACCGCGTAGAAGGCACGGGCCTGCTCCGGGTTCAGGCGGGTCATCCGGAGCGCTCTCACCTTGAACCCTTCCTTCTCCAGGTGAGCGATGATGGCTCCGGCCTTGTTTGAGGCCACGGCGTCGGGCTTGATGATGGCCAACGTGTGATTCATTGGATCGGTACCTTGGGATTGGACTTGAATGATTGAACAGCCGGCGGGCGGATCCCGAAGGCTGGTGGTGGGACCCGGGGCCCCCGTGCGGGCCGGCCGGGCGGTTGCAGCACACTACAGAGGATCACTTCCGGTCGCCGTCCACCTCTGCAGGCCCGAAGAGGGCCGCCAGTACGTCTTCCCTCTTGAGGAAGCCGACAAACTCTCCTTCCCGGACCACAGGGATCTGGTCTACATGGCGGTTGGCCATGGTCTGGGCCGCATCCTCAAGGAGTTCATCGTCGGAGACACAGAGCACCGACCGACTCATGATATCCCCGGCCCGGGGCCCCTGGTCCGTCGACCGGGAGCCCAACGCCCGAAGTCCATACCGGAGGATTTCATCGGCGGTGATGATTCCACGAACCTGAAGTCCCTCACCCACCACCGGCACGGCAGAGAGCCGGCGACGGACGATGAGGTCCAGTACCTCGTCCAGCGGGGTATCGGGGTAGATCCGGTAGGTCACCGGCTCCATGACGTCTTCCACCCGAAGGGCGGCCTTCAACTCGATCTCGGTAAGACGTCGGAGGCCCAGAAGCTGTTCCGCTCCTCCGCTCCGAACGAGGCTCTTCTCCACCTCGGGATCCGAGAAGGCAGCGTCAAGGCGGAAGCGAACATCCCGGTCCAGACCCGGGGGGAGCAGGGTCAGGACCACGATGCGCGGGAGCGGTGCACCGGCAGGTAGCCCCTCCACCTCCAGCTCCCTGGGGGCTACGCCCAGCGCGATGGCAGGTTGCCGATTCCGCCCTCGGTCCGTTGCCGAACCCATGCGGGTCAATCCAGACGGGCTCGACGCCAGTTGCAGGTAGGCTGATCCGCCGAAGGGTGCACCGTCCACAGGGCCGAATAGCGCCGCCGTTTCCAGCACCGCATCCCTCAGCGTACGTGACCTGAGGGGCACACGAATGCGTTCAGGGCGCAGGAGATCACCGAGCCTCACGGCGAGGATCCCTCCTGCGCCCCGACTGCGGCGCTGCTCAGGTCCCGAGGCATTCCCGCACCAGATCCCGGATGTCCACGGGTCGCCTGGCTACGGCGATTCCGTTCTCTTCGAAGGCCTTCATCTTCTCCTCAGCCGTTCCGGATGAACCGGAGATGATGGCACCGGCGTGGCCCATGCGGCGTCCCGGAGGGGCTGTCTGGCCGGCAATGAAGCCCACCACCGGAATCTCCAGGTTCTCCCGGGCCCACGCGGCGGCCTCCTGCTCATCGGTACCCCCGATCTCACCGATCATTACCACCGCCTCGGTGTCGGGGTCCTCCCCGAAGGCCCTCAGGGTGTCGATGAAGTCGGTGCCGATGACCGGGTCGCCGCCGATCCCCACACAGGTGGTCTGTCCGATCCCGGCGGCGGTGAGTTGTGCCACCGCCTCATAGGTGAGGGTCCCGGAGCGTGAGACCACCCCGACCGGGCCGGGGGTGGTGATCTGTCCCGGGATGATTCCCACCTTGGCCACACCGGGGGTGATGGCCCCGGGGCAGTTGGGTCCCAGTAGGCGGGCGCCCCGATCCCGGACGAACTGGGCCGCCCGGGTCATGTCCAGGACAGGGATCCCCTCCGTGATGGCCACCACAAAGGCGATCCCGGCGTCGGCGGCTTCCATGACGGCGCCTGCGGCGAAGGCCGGGGGGACGTAGACGGCGGCCGTGTTGGCCCCTTCCTGCTCCACCGCCTCCTCCACGGTGTTGAAGATGGGGATCCGGGTTCCGTTCTGGGCGGTGAAGTGCTGCCCTCCCTTCCCCGGGGTCACCCCGGCCACCACGTGGGTTCCATACTCCACCATCTGGCTCGTGTGGAAGGAACCGTCGCGCCCGGTGATCCCCTGAACGACGAGGCGGGTCGAATCATCGATGAAAATCGACATCTGGTTTGCTCTCCGTGTCGGGTTCGGGGTCAGGCCTGGGCGGCCAGGTCCACGGCCTTCTGGACAACCTCATCCATCCCGGTGAAGGCCGAGAAGCCGGCTTCCGAGAGGATTTCCAGCGCCTCCGCTTCGTTCGTACCGGTGAGGCGGATGACGATGGGGGGCTCGATCCGGATCCGGTTCGATGCCTCCACGATTCCCCGGGCCACGTCGTCGCAGCGGGTGATCCCGCCGAAGATGTTGAAAAGGATGGCCTTCACATTGGGATCGGCGGTGATGATCTCCAGCGCCGCCACCACCTTGTCCGGGTTGGACGACCCGCCGATGTCCAGGAAGTTGGCCGGCTCGCCACCGTAGGTCTTCACCAGGTCCATGGTAGCCATGGCCAGCCCGGCTCCATTGACGCAGCATCCCACGTTCCCGTCGAGCTTCACGAAGGAAAGTCCCGCTTCCCTGGCCCGGGTTTCGGCCGGGGGCTCCGCGTCCAGGTCCCGGAGCTTCTCCACCTCCGGAAGGCGGAAGAGAGCGCTCTCATCGATGCTCACCTTGGCGTCGATGGCCTTCACCTCGCCGTTGGGCGTCACGATGAGGGGGTTGATCTCGGCCATGGAGCACGAGTTCTCCACGAAGGCGTTGTAGAGCTGTGCCATGATGCGGGTGGCCTGCTTCACCTGACCCGGGTCGGTGTAGAGGAAATTGGCGAGCCCGTAGGCCTGATGGGGAAGGAGCCCGTACCTCGGGTCCACCCGGAGCTTCCGGATGGCGTCAGGGTTCGTGGCCGCCACCTCCTCGATGTCCACCCCCCCCTCGGCGGAGACCATGAACATGGGGCGCTGGGTGGCCCGATCCACAAGGATTCCCACGTAGGCTTCCGAGGCGATGTCCTCGGCCACCGTCACCAGGACCTGCTTCACCTCCAGTCCCCGGATGGACATGCCGAGGATGGCCTCGGCATGACTGGCCGCCTCATCCGGTGAGGTGGCGAGCTTGACGCCTCCGGCCTTCCCGCGCCCTCCTGAGTGGACCTGGGCCTTCACCACGACACTCCCGCCCAGCTCCTCGGCAATGGCTCGGGCCTCGTCGGGGGTGGTGGCCACCCGGCCCGGCGGCACCGGAATCCCCGCTGCCCGGAAGAGCTCCTTCGCCTGGTACTCGTGGATATCCATGCGATCTCTCTGTGGATGGTATGATGGTAAAAGGTACCGTCACGACCGCTCCGCCGGAGCCTCCTGCCCCGGCGCCGGCGTGGACGGGGAATGGTGGCGGTCCCGGGTCGGATCGGGGGGCCACGACCTGCTGAAGCTAGAGGCGGCTCCAGGGGGCATCAAGACGAATCTCCCCCCGGCCCGGCCTGTCGACGGAGCATCTGACGGAGCTCTTCGAGGCTCCGCCCGAACCCCTCCCAGTCTCCGTCTCGAAGCCGCTCCTCGGCCCGCTCCAGGAGGCGAAGCGCCTCGGCGGCTCCCTCCTGGCTCATGCGCTCCAGGACGTCATCGGGGATCAGGTCACTGAGCTCCGGATCCGCCGGATCCAGGAGCGCCGTGTCCACGACCCCCTCGAGCCCCAGGGAGAGACCGGCGACGGCGCCCCGAAGGGTGGGGTCCATGACCACCCGGCGCCCGTCGCTCACCACGTACCGGCGGATCTCCGGGATGGCGTCGGCGTCGGCGGCCAGGAAGATGGGCTCCATGTAGATGAGGGTGTTCCCCACCGGCACCAGATGAAGGTGGCCCGTCCAGACCTGGCTTCCTCCCTGACGCCAGAGGGAGAACTGCTGGGAGATCTCCGGGTCCTGCTCGATGAGGGCCTCGATCTGGCGGGGACCCCGCACCTGGCTCTCCACCGGGACGTCCCAGAGGAGGAGTTCAGGACCCCGATCCGGATCCCACCGTCCAGCCAGAAAGGCCGCAAGATTCTCCCGACCCTGGGGGACGAAGACCGTGGAGAGGACGAAGCTCTCCTCCTCCTCCCCCGGCAGGGTCAGGAAGGAGTAGGTGGGGCGGTACTGGACCGGACGAGTGTCAAAAGCCAGTTCGGTGGCGATGGACCAGCGTTCCTGCTGACCGTGGAAGACTGCCGGGTCCGCCTGGTGATACTGGAGGAGGACGCGACCCTGGATGTCCAGGAGGCGGGTGGAATACCGCAGATGCGCCGCCACCTCGGGGGGCATCTCGTCCATGTCCCGGAAGAGGGTGGGGAACGCTCCCCGGTACGCCTGCAGGAGTGGATCGTCCGGGTCCGCAACGTACAGGTCGGTCTGCCCGGTGACAGCGTCCACGGTGATCTTCACCGAGTTTCTCAGGTACCGAGCCGTACGACGGTTGTCCACCGGGTGGGCGGTGGAGAGGGGGAAGGTCCGGCTCACCGTGAAGCCCTCCACGATCCAGAGCACGCGCCCATCCACCACCACCGGGTAGGGTTCCTCGGGGAGGAAGAGGAAGGGAGCCAGGGCATTCACCCGCTCTCGTGCCTCCCGGCGGAAGACGAAGCGACTGTCCCGCTCCACCTCAGCGGCGAAGAGGATGTTCGGGTCCCTGAGGTGCCATGCCAGGAGCGCCGTCCGGAAGATGGATCCCATGAGGATCCCCCTGGGGAAATCCACCCCAGGCTCTCCCCGGCTCCCGTCGGGGGCCAGGAAGGAGTCGTCGGTGGGGTTGATGACGGCGTAGAGCTGCGGTGTGCTCCCGATGTGGATCTGGGGGCGGGTCAGGCGGAGGGCCGGTGGAGGGTTGAGCTCTTCCCGGAACTCCGGGGGAATCCCCCCCAGGAAGATGGGCATGCGGCCATTGGCATCCTGCCGGTTCAGCTCGCCGGCCACGGCCCCGAGCCCGGAGATGAAACGCTCCCGGAGGTGGAGGTTCTGCCAGTTGGGGTCGGGGATCCGGTTGGGGTCGATCTCCCGGACCGAGACGGCGACCGGCTTGAGTCCACCCTCTGCCCCCTCGAATCGGTTGAAGCCCACCCGGTGGAAGTCGTAGTACTCGAAGCGGGCCTCGATCTGGCGGAAGGTGGCCAGGAGGGTCCGATCGGTCCACACCGGGAGCCGTTCCAGCCTCTCAGGCACCAACTCCCAGTCCTGGCGGGTGGGGGGTTGGTAGGGGTGGAGCGCCCGCTCCATCCCGGTGAGGTCGAATCCCTCGCGGGTGAAGGCCACGGCGTGCTCGATGTAACTCCGCTCCCGGGCCAGTTCGTTGGGCTCCACCTGGAAGCGCTGAACCAGCGACGGAATGAGCTGCCCCGCCAGGATGGCCCCCAGCCCCAGCGCCGCCAGGGAGATGCCGGCCGGGAGGAGCCGGCGCTGTACCGTGGACCAGATGGTGGCCGCCGTGGCCGCCATGGCCAGGAAGGTGAGGAATCGGTACGCCGGGATCCGCGCGTTCTCATCGGCGTATCCGAAGATCCCCTGGACGGCGGAGTTCCCGTCCAGAAGAAGACCATAGGGGGTCAGGTGGAAGCGCGCCGCCAGCAGGAAGAGGAAGACGGAGGCCAGGACCCCCAGATGGACCCGGGTCTGATCCTGAATCCGGATTCGTCCGCCCCCCCACTCGATGGCTCCGGTGGCCGAGTAGCCCGCCATGACCATCACTGCCAGGAAGACGGTGGTGACGATCCCGAAGGTGAGGAGTCCCTGTAGGACGGGAAGGAGGAAGAGGTAGTATCCCAGATCCCGCCCGAAGATGGGCTCTTCCATCCCCCAGGCGGGGGCGTTCAGGAGGAGGAGGAAGCGGAGTCCCGTTCCCTGGGGAATGGCGGCGGCAAACCAGAGGGCCACCAGCGCCGAGAGCGCCCCGATCCCCCAACGGAGGTAGCTGGTGGGGAGCTGCTCCTGGATCACCAGGTCGCCTACCCGCCGACGGATCTGGATCCCGCCGAAGGTCCGGAGCACCAGATCCAGATTGACCCAGGTGAGAACGCCCACGAGGACGCCGGCTCCCAGGCGGCCACCCCACTCCCAGACCAGTCGGGTCCAGAATACCTCCGAGGCCGCCTCCGCCTGAAACCAGAGGCGGTCTACGTAGAGAGCAATCCCCCACCGGACGAACAGGAGCGCGAAGAGAAGGGCCAGGAAGCCCCCGAGGATCATGCGGCCCCGCGTCCCCCCCAGCAGACGGAGGAGCTTGGGTTCAGCCATGGACGCCCTGCTCCGCCAGCCACCCCTCCACCACACCCCGGATCTCCCGGAGACCTTCTTCGCTTGCGGCTTCGAAACGAAGAACCAGAACGGGCTGGGTGTTGGAGGCCCGAATCAGCGCCCATCCGTCCGGGAAGCGGATCCGGGCACCGTCCACGGTGATGACCTCATGGTTGCCGGAGAACCGTTCCAGGGCCCGTTCCACCACCTCCCGCTTCAGCGTTTCGGTCACGTCGAGGCGGATCTCCGGGGTGGAGACGGTTCGGGGGAAGCGGTCGATCCGGGCGGAGAGGGGTTCGCGGGCCCCGGCCTCCATGCGTGCCAACCAGCCGGCGCAGAAGAGGGCATCATCCATCCCCAGATACTCGTCTGCCCCGAAGCAGATGTGCCCCGAAAGCTCCCCCGCTAGGGGCGCACCCGTCTCCCGCATCTTCTCCTTCATGAGGGAGTGGCCGGTCTTCCACATGAGGGTGCGTCCTCCTGCCTCCTCGTATACGTCGGGCAGAACCTGGGAGCACTTCACATCGAAGATGAGGAGTTGATCAGGTCCCCTCCGCTCCAGGAGGTCCAGTCCGAAGAGGAGGAGCAGAAGGTCGGCGCGAATGACGCGCCCCTGGTCATCCACCACCCCGATTCGGTCGGCGTCCCCGTCGAAGGCCACCCCGAAGGCCGCCCCCTCCTCCCGGACTCGCGCCATGAGATCCACCAGATTCTCATCCACGGTGGGGTCTGGGTGGTGGTTCGGGAAGGTCCCATCGGATTCGCAGTAGAGGGGGATCACCTCCACCCCCAGCGCCTTCAGGAGTTCTGGGGCCACCACGGAACCCGTCCCGTTTCCGCAGTCCACCACCACCTTCAGCGGATCGATGGGGCCCAGGCGTGCCACCATGTCCTTCACGTAGCGGTCCAGCACCGGAGTCGGGATCCGCCGTCCCTCCCCCGCTTCGAAGGCCCCGTCCTCGATGGTGCGGCGGAGCGCCTGCACCTCGGCCCCATGCAGGGATCGGGTCTGCCGGGTCATCTTGATCCCGTTCCAGTCGGAGGGATTGTGGGATCCGGTCACCTGCAGGGCGCCATGGATCCCATCCAGCATGTGCTCCGCCCACCACACCACGGGCGTCGGGACGATGCCAAGATCCAGGACGGAGATGCCCGCCTCCATGAGCCCTTCCATCAGGGCGTCGGTGAGACCCGGGGAGCTGGGACGGTTGTCCATCCCCACCACCACCCGCCACTCCATGGGCTCGACCCCCACCGGTCCCGGAAGGGCCCGCCTCATGTGGGTCCCGTACGCACGACCCACGGCCCGGGCCAACTCAGGGGTCAGGTCCCGGTCCACGATTCCCCGGATGTCGTACTCACGGAAGATTTCAGGGGCGATGTGCATAATACAGCGGCAGGTTCGGGAAGATGTCCATCGATGATGAAGGAAGCCCGGTCAGGGGTTCAGACCCAGAAGGGTGTCCCGGACCAGCCCCAAGCCCTCGGCACCGGCCATGGCACCATCCAGGAGTCCGCTGGGGAAGATCCCCAGGTAGAGGATGATCCCGGCACCGGCGATGAGGGCCAGGCTCAGAGGCAGCGGTGCCCAGTAGGAACCGGGCGTCTGCCCCTCGGGGGCCGGCCTCATCCACATGAACCACGCGACCCGCAGATAATAGTAGTAGGAAACCACCGTGGTGAGGACCAGGAGGACGGCCAGCGTCCAGAGGTGGCTGTCTACGGCGCCTTGGAGGAGGTAGATCTTCGCCATGAAGCCGCCTGTCCCCGGAAACCCAGCCAGCGACAGGAGGAAGATGGTGAAGAGGACCGCCAGGAGGGGGCGGGTCCACCCGAAGCCGGCATAGTCCTCCACCTGCAGGCGGTCTTCCCCATAGTTGGATACCACCATGAGCACACCGAAGGCGCCCACATTCATGATGGTGTACACCAGGAGGTAGAAGAGGAGGCCCGCCATGGCCATCTGGTTGGCCGCCGCCAGCGCCACCAGGAGATACCCCCCGTGAGCCACGGACGAGTATGCCAGCATCCGCTTCACATTGGTCTGGCTCAGCGCCACCACGTTGGCCACCACCATGGTCAGGGCCGCCAGCCACCACATGATAGGGTACCACGATTCGTAGAGAGCCGGGAAGGCCTCCATGAAGACGCGAACGAAGGCGATGAAGGATGCCGCCTTCACCGCTGCCGCCATGAAGGCGGTGGACGGAGAGGGGGCCCCCTCATAGACGTCCGGGGTCCACATGTGAAAGGGCACGGCCGCTACCTTGAAGGCGAAGCCGATGAGCAATAGGGCCATCCCCGCCAGGAGAAGGCCCGTGAATCCGGCCCCTGCCTCCACCGTGGCCCCGATCTCCGGGAGGTGGACGCTTCCGGTGGCGCCCCACACCAGGGCGATCCCGTAGAGGAGGAAGCCCGAGGAGAAGGATCCCAGGAGGAAGTATTTGAGGCCTCCCTCCGCCGAACGGCGATCGCGGCGGTTGTACGCTGTCAGCACGTACGCCGCCACCGACATGGTCTCCAGCGCCAGGAATAGAAGGATGAGGTTCTGGGTTCCACCCATGAACATCATGCCCACGGTTCCCAGGAGGATGAGGGTGTAGAACTCACCCGCCTGAAGACGCTGCCGGGCCACGTAGGGCGGCGCGATGAGGATGGTGAGGGCCGCCCCAAGCAGGAAGATCCAGTTGGCGAAGAGCCGGAATCCGTCCACCGTGATCATGGCGGTGGGATCGGTGGACGTGACTCCGTAAAGCCAGCCGTTCACCCCGGCGGCTATGGCGATCCCGGCAAGGGAAAGCCACGCCATGACCTCGGGGCTCGCCGGGGTCTCGTGGGGGCGTCGGACGCCGGCCAGGAGAACCACCATGGCCCAGGCCGAGAGGACGATCTCCGGGAGCAGGGCCCAGAGGTAGTCGGCGTTGGAAGCGAAATCGAGTGTCATGGCGGCTCAGCCCTCATCTCCGAGGCGGCGGTCTCCCGGAATCGGGAATCCCTGGACCCCATCCCGCAGGCTCAAGGTGGGATCCACCGGCCCGGTGGATTCCGGGAATACCGGGTGGTCCACAAAGCGCCGTCCCGGCGACCCGGCTTCCGTGCGCGCGGCTTCCAGGAGCGACCCCTCCCTGGTCGACTCTTCCACGTACTCTACGATTGCCCGTGCGCCCGGCTCCATTCGGTCCAGAACCGGAGTCGGGAAGACTCCCAGGACCACCATGAGGAGCACCAGGGGCGCCAGCACCGTGATCTCACGACGGCTCAGGTCCGGCATGGTCCGGTTCTCGTCCCGCTCCAGTTCATTGAAGAGGATCTTCTGCACCATGGGGAGCATGTAGTAGGCGGCGAAGATGACGCCTGTGGTTCCTACCAGGGCGATGATGGGGTGTCGTTCCCAGGTCCCCAGGAGGGCCAGGAACTCTCCCACGAAGCCGCTGGTTCCCGGCAGACCAATGGAGGCCAGCGCTGTGATGACGAAGGCAGTGGCCAGGAGCGGCGTTACCCGGGCCAGGCCCCCGAAGTCCTCGATCCGGCGGGTGTGCCGTCGCTCGTAGAGCATGCCCAGGAGGAGGAAGAGGGCCCCGGTGGAGATTCCGTGGGAGATCATGACGATGAGCCCGCCCTGAAGGCCGTTGAGGGTGAGGGCGAAGATCCCCAGCACCACGAACCCCATGTGGGCCACCGAGGTGTAGGCCACCAGCTTCTTGGCGTCCGGTTGCACCGCCGCTACCCAGGCGGCGTAGACGATTCCCACCACCCCCAGGATCAGCATGACCATGACCACCGTGGGGTGGGTGGCTGCGTCCGGGAATAGGGGAAGGACGAACCGGATGAACCCGTAGGCCCCCAGCTTCAGGAGCACCGCCGCCAGCACGACCGAGCCCGGGGTGGGTGCCTCCACATGGGCATCGGGGAGCCAGGTGTGCACCGGGAAGAGGGGCACCTTGATTGCGAAGGCCAGGGCGAAGGCCGCAAAGAGCCAGAGCTGCTCGCCGAGGGTCAGGGGGGTGCCCAGGAGATCCAGGTAATGGAAGGACGGCGGTGCCCCCCCGGCGCGGGCCTGCACGTAGAGATAGAGGATCCCCACCAGCATGAGGAGCGACCCCAGGGCGGTGTAGAGGAAGAACTTCACCGCCGCATAGATCCTCCGTTCCCCACCCCAGATGCCCACGATGAAGTACATGGGGACCAGGGTGAGCTCGAAGAAGATGTAGAAGAGGAAGAGGTCCATAGAGGCGAAGACCCCCACGATCCCCGTCTGCAGGAGGAGCATGAGGCTGTAGAACGCCCTCCGCTTCTCCCGGATGTACCGGTATGCCCCCAGGATGGCCACCGGCATGGTGAAGGTGGTCAGCAGGATCATGAAGAGGCTGATCCCGTCGATCCCCAGGGAGTAGCCCACCCCCCAGAGCTCGATCCACGCCGCGTCGCTGGTGAGCTGGAAGAGTGGCCCGGCCGGGTCGAAGCTCCAGAGAAGCCCCAGGCTCAGGACGAAAAGTCCGGCGGTCCAGGCGAAGGCTACATCCTTCGCCCGCTCCTCGGATGATGCCAGGACACCCAGGATCCCCACCAGAGGGAGCCAGATGAGGGCATGGAGGATCCAGCTCTCGTAGGCAGAGGCTTGGAGGATTCCGCTCATGTGCGCCGCCTCAGAGGATCAGGACGCCGAGGATCACCAAGGCGCCCAGCGTCAGGATGAAGGCGTAGGTGTTCATCTGGCCTGTCTGCACCAGAGAACCGAACCATCCGAAGCCCCGGGCCACCGACCCCACCGCGTTCACGGTGCCGTCGATGATCACCTGGTCGATCCAGCGCCAGCAGGCGCGAGAGAGGGCCTGGATGGGCCGTACGATGATTCGGTCGTAGAGTTCGTCCACATACCACTTGTCGTGGAGGACCTTTCCGAAGCCCGTGGGCTCGGGCGATTCCACCGCGGGACGGATCTCCCGGCTCGCTACTGCCCGGGCCCCGATGATGACCACGGCCAGGGCCAGGCCGGTTGCGATGGCTCCCCAGAGGACGTGCCCACCTCCCACCGGCGAGGTGGAGGCGTAGGCCCCCAACTGGTCAACCCGGATCTGGTAAGCGGTGGCCGTGAGTGGCTCGAGCCACCGGTCCAACCAGTCCGACATCGGGAGGAACCCGAATCCGCCGAAGAAGGATTCCCGCACCGATCCAGGAACGTTGATCCACCCCCCGAAGACCGAGAGAACCGCCAGGATTCCCAGTGGAATCGTCATGTTCGGGGGCGCCTCGTGGAGGTGCTTCGCCTCGTCCGCTCCGGTCCGGTTGGGGCCGTGGAAGGTCATGACCATCATGCGGGTCATGTAGAAGGCGGTGAGGAGGGCCGTGGCGATGGCCATCCCCCACAGCACGGTGTAGAGGACCGACGCCGGGGCCGAGGTCCCCACATACCAGATGATCTCATCCTTCGAGAAGAACCCGGCGAATGGCCAGATCCCGGCGATGGCGAGGGTGGCCACCCACATGGTTATCCAGGTCGCGGGCATGAAGCGCCGGAGCCCACCCATATTCCGCATGTCCTGGGCGTCCCAATCCTTGTGGGTGGCGTGGAGCGCATGGTGCATGCTGTGGATCACTGCCCCCGCGCCCAGGAAGAGGAGGGCCTTGAAGAAGGCGTGGGTCATGAGGTGGAACACCCCTGCCGCGTAGGCTCCCACACCCACCCCCATGAACATGAAGCCCAACTGGGAGACGGTGGAATACGCCAGGACCTTCTTGATGTCGTACTGCTTGAGGGCGATGGTGGCGGCGAAGAGGGCGGTGACCGCCCCCACCGTGGCCACTGCCGCGGCGCCCACCGGCGCCATGGCGAAGAGGACCGAGGAGCGGGCCACCAGGTAGACGCCAGCCGTCACCATGGTAGCGGCGTGGATGAGCGCCGAGACCGGTGTAGGCCCCGCCATGGCGTCCGGCAACCAGACATAGAGTGGAACCTGGGCGCTCTTCCCCGCCGCTCCCAGCAGGAGGAACAGGGTGACCGCTGTGACGGTGGCCCCGCCGTAGACCAGGGTGTCCGGAGCCGCCTCGAAGATCCCCTGGTAGTCCAGCGTCCCGAAGACGGCGAAGAGGATGAACATGGCCACGAGCAGGCCAAAGTCCCCCACCCGGTTCACGATGAAGGCCTTCTTCCCGGCGTCGGCCTTCTCCCGGTCCCGGAACCAGAACCCGATGAGGAGATAGGAACAGAGCCCCACCCCTTCCCACCCCACGAACATCATGGGGAAGTTCGCCCCCATGACCAGAATGAGCATGAAGAAGACGAAGAGGTTCAGGTAGGCGAAGTACCGGGGGTAACCTGGATCCTCCTTCATGTATCCCACGCTGAACACATGGATCAGGAAGCCCACCCCCGTGATCACCATCATCATGATGAGGGAGAGCTGATCCAGCTGGATGGCCGCCTCGATGGACAGGGCGCCGGTGGCCATCCAGGTCCAGTAGCTCCGGATCACCGGTTCGACCAGTTCAACCCCCAGCATCCCCACGAAATTCACGAGGGTGAGGAGGAAGGCCGCCAGCATGACCCCGGGGCCGATCCAGGTGGGGAGCGTATGGGTCAGGGGGCGGCCGCCTGAGTCGTGCCCGGCCTCTTCCCTTCCCTCCCGGAGTGCAGTGGCGGACCGGGATCCGGAGACCAGGGCCAGCGCTCCGTTGAGGGCAAAGCCCAGCAGGGGGAGGAGGAGGATCAGCCCGGGAAGGACCGGGTCGAACCCGGACCCTGTGCCTTGAGCCACACTGGCGACCACGGTCGGCAAGGTGGATGCGCTCATGGGCTCACCACTTCAGGAGGTTGAAGTTTTCCACGTTCACCGACTCGTAGTGGCGGAATATGGAGATGATGATGGCAAGGCCCACCGCTGCCTCCGCCGCCGCCACCGTCATCACGAAGAAGACGTATAGCTGTCCCTCGATCCCCAGATACCGGGCGAGGGCGACGAAGGAGAGGTTGACGGCGTTGAGCTGCAACTCGATACAGAGGAACATGATGATGGCGTTCCGCCGCACCAGGACGCCGAGGGTGCCGATGACGAAGAGGATGGCGCTCAGGACCAGAGCTTCAGCGAGCATGGCGTCACACCTTCCGTTTTGCGATGGCGACGGCACCGACCAGGGCCACCAGAAGGAGGATCCCGGTCAACTCGAAAGCCACCACGTAGTCGGTGAAAAGAGGGCGGGCAATGGCTCCCACGATCCCCTGCTCCGCCAGAAGCTGCTCCATTCCCTCGGGTCCGGGAAAGTGCGCCAGGATGGGGTTGTCGGCGGCCCCTCGGAGCTGCCTGGCCAGGAGTCCGCCGATAGCCCCGGCCGTGGCGAAGGCCAGGAAGAGGAGTAGGCCCGTCTTGATGTCATCCCGGTAGTCGTGCCCCAGGTTCAGGAGCATGATGACGAATAGGAAGAGCACCATGACGGCCCCGGCGTACACCATGATCTGGATGGCTGCCAGGAAGTGGGCGTCAAGGAGGACGTAGATCCCGGCGATGGAGGCCAGGGTCCCCACCATGAAGAGGAGGCTGCCCACCGGGTTCTTCTGGAGAACCACCCCGATTCCGCCGCCGATGGCTGTAGCGGCGAAGATGAAGAAGAAGATGTCGGCCATGGGCCCTTATTCGGAACGGGGGTCGGAGGGGTCCCAGAGGAGCGTTGTGGGGTGATCCTGTTCCATGAGCCGGTCCAGGTCGTACACGAAGCGTTCCCGGGTGTACTCGGCGTTCTCGAAGTGGACCCCTACGTGGATGGCCTCAACGGGGCACACCTCCTGGCACATTCCGCAGAAGATGCAGCGGAACTCGTCGATTTCGTAGACGATGGGATAGCGGTTGCCCTGGTCGTCCTCACCCCCCACCAGGCGGATACAATTGGCGGGACAGACCGTCGGGCAGAGTCCGCACGCCACACACTTGGGACGTCCGTCGGCGTGGACCTCCATCCGGTGCGTTCCCCGCCATCTCGGGGAGAGGTCCGGCTGCTCTTCCGGGTACTGCAGCGTCACCTTGTCCGGATTCACCATGTGCTTGAAGGTGAGTGCCATCCCCTTGAGGGTGGCCCGGATGTAGGACGTCTTCCCGGGATCGGGACGTCGCATGACCTTCACCGTGGCTGCCATACTGCTAGCCTCCCAGCGTCGTACGTGAAAAGTGCTTCGGGCACCGCGTGATCACTGACCCACCCCCGCCCCGGTCCGGGGCTCCAGCGCCGGACGCCTGACCTGACGCACCGGTGAACGGACCTCCCGAGAGGTTCCCGATACGGCCGAGCCCGTGATCAGGCGGTCGCTGTCCACCACGAACACGAAGATCAGCGTGCATGCCCCGCTCACCGCCGTGAGGATGGCTCCAAAGAGGAAGCCTTCGACTCCCACCTGATCCAGGACCAGAATGGTCCCGGCCAGGAGCATGACATAGACCAGGGACACCGGGAGCATAACCTTCCACCCCAGGTGCATGACCTGATCATAGCGGAAACGTGGGAGCGTCCAGCGGACCCACATGAAGACGCCGATGAAGAAGGCGGTCTTCACCGCGAAGGAGAGGAAGGTGAGGATCGTCTTCCACCACGCACCCTGGGCGGCGATGGGCTCTCCGGCCGCTGTGAACCCGGAGATGAGCATCCCCTCATACCAGAGGAGGTGGTCTCCGGACCAGAACGGGATGCTCCAGCCACCCAGGAAGAGGGTGGCCATGAGGGCGGACGCAGTGAGGATGTGAGAGTACTCGGCGATGAAGAACATGGAGAACTTCATCCCCGAATACTCGGTGTGATACCCAGTGACCAGCTCCGATTCCGCCTCGGGGAGGTCGAAGGGGAGACGGTTCGTCTCGGCGAAGGCCGAGATGACGAAAAGGATGAAGGCCAGGGAGAGGGGGAGAATGTACCAGAATCCCAACTGCTGCTGCTGCCAGACGATCTGCGTTAGGGTGACATTCCCCGCCAGGAAGAGGACCGGGACGATGGAGAGCCCCAGTGCCACCTCGTAGCTGATCATCTGGGAAGCCGAACGCAGTCCTCCCAGGAAGGCGTACTTGTTGTTGGACGCCCATCCCGCCAGGAAGAGTCCATACACCCCCAGGGACGACAGCGCCAGGATGTAGAGGATTCCGATGGGGATGTCGGCCACCACCATGTCCACCGTGCCCCAGGGTGTGGGAAGGGGCGCGGCGAAGGGGACCACCGCGAAGGTGATGACTCCGGGTATGATGGCCAGGGCCGGAGCCAGGACAAAGAAGAACCGATTGGCCGTGGCCGGCATCGTTTCTTCCTTCAGGATATTCTTGATCCCGTCAGCCGCCGGCTGAAGGATCCCGAAGGGCCCCACCCGGTTCGGCCCCAGCCGGTCCTGGATGAATCCGGCGAGGCGCCGCTCCACCAGGGTCATGAGCGCCACGGAGGCCAGGAGGATGGAGAATACGGCAAACACCTTCACAGAGGAGGTGATGACGAAGGCCGTTAGCGAGAGATCATTCATCCGAGCCGTCGGTTGAGAGCGTCCGTGGGTCGCCCCAGACCCCACCGCCGGGGGCGGATCAGGGTCGGAGCCGGCAGGTGGGCGGCCATGGCGATCAGGGTGCGGTTACCAGAACAGGTTCGTTCAGGATGGCGCCGCGGGTGCCGATGGTCTCGTAGCGAAGCCCCATCAGTTCGGGCATGAGTTCGGCAGCGGCCAGGAAGGCCTCCGCTGCCGTGGCCGGCAGCTCTCCTGCACCGAGGCGGGCCAGGATTGCGCCCAGGGGCATCCAGGCGGGCCGGGCCTGTTCCGGAGGTAGAAGACCCGGCCAGAAGCGCTGGACCCGCTCCTCCACGTTGATGAAGGTCCCCTCCTGCTCGGCGAAGGTGGGGATGGGCAGAACGACATCCGCCTTCGTCGCCGCCGGCGACGGGTGGCTTCCCAGATAGAGGTAGAGGGCCGCGTGCGAGCCGAAGCCCTCATCCATGTCGGCCAGGGCGTCGCCCAGGACGATGAGTGTGCCCGTATAGTCGGCAAGTGATTCGAGACCGCCCCGCCCCTCCGCGTCTCCCACCCGCTTCATGCCCAGGAGCTCGGCGGCGCGACGGTTCGGACTCAGATCCCGACGCCTCGCCAATTGCGGGAATCCCGGCAGGGGAATCTCGTCGTCCGCTTCAGGTGAGCGGAAGAGGATCTCACCGCCTCCCAGCGCATCCACTACCCGGCGCAGCGTGGCCAACTCCTCGGTGGAGGCGAAGGGTGAGGCCACGGCGCGGATGGGCCGGGTCTCTTCCAGCCGCTCCAGAAGTTCGGAGAGGACGGTGCCCCACTCTCCCGGCACCGTGTCTCCGCCCTCCCGGTAGAGGGGCCGGCGGAGGCGGTCGTCCCGGTTGATCCACTCGTAGCGGTGTCGACCGTAATCGCACATCCAGTGACCGTTCACCTCGGGATTTGCCCGGGGCTTGAGCCTCTGGACCCGGTTGTCCCGGACGTGGAGATCGATGTTGCACCCCTGGGAACAGTTGGGGCAGACGCTGGGAGTGTGGTCCAGGTCCCAGGCTCTGGCCTTGTGGAGGAAATCCTTTGAGACGAGGGCCCCCACCGGACAGATGTCCACGATGTTGCCGGCGTAGGGCGAACCTTCCACCCCGTCCTCGAAGAAGGTGTCGATGACGGACCGGTTGCCCCGCTCCACCACGGTGAGGCGCGGATCCTGGGCCACTTCATTCATGAAGCGCACACACCGAGTGCACATGACGCACCGGTCCCCGTAGAAGAGGACGTCGCCGCCGAAATCATCCCGCCCGAACACCCGCTTCGGCTCCCTGCTCCGTCCGTGCTTCCGGCCTTCGGCGTGGACGTAATCCTGGAGCTTGCACTCCCCCGACTGGTCACAGATGGGACAGTCCAGGGGGTGATTGGCCAGGTAGAACTCAAGCACCCCCTGGCGCATGGCGGTGGCCTTGGCGCTGGTGGTGTGCACCACCTGACCGTCGCGAACCTGGGTGACACACGAGGGCTGGAGTTTGGGCGCCCCCTCCACCTCCACCAGGCAGAGCCGGCACTGGGCCGGCGCCGACAGACCTGGATGGTAGCAGTAGTGGGGGATCCGGTTCCCCATGCTCTCTGCGGCCTGGAGGATGGTGGTTCCCGGGGGAACGATGACCTCCCGACCGTCGATGGTCAGGGTGACGGTTTCCTGGGGATGGGTGGATTCAGGCATGGGCGAAGACTCGGGGGTGATACCAGTGGGAGGGCCGATCAGGCCGCCCCCACCTTCTCTCCACGGCGAATGAGGGCCAGGTAGTCGTCCTTGAACTTCTGGATGGAAGAGGCCACCGGGGCGGCGGCCGAGTCCGAAAGGACGCAGATGGTGGTTCCGGTCATCTGATCCCCCAACTCCAGGAGGGTGTCCAGATCCTCGGCGGTTCCGCGACCCTTCTCGATCCGAAGAAGGATCCGGGCCAGCCACTGGGTGCCTTCCCGGCACGGAGTGCACTGACCGCAGGACTCGTGAGCGTAGAAGTCCACCATCCGGCGGACCTGTTTCACGATGTTGGTAGAGTCGTCCATGATGATGACTGAGGCACAGCCCAGCATGGACCCCTTCTCAACCACCCCTTCGTAGTCAAGTGTGCACCCTTCACAGTCGGCGGCAGACATGATGGGAACGGAACTCCCGCCCGGAATCACGGCCTTGAGCGATCGACCCTCCCTGAACCCTCCGCAGACGTCATAGATGAGTTCTTCCAGGGGGAAGCCCAGGGGGAGTTCATAGTTCCCGGGGCGGCGCACATGGCCGCTTACGCAGAAGAGCTTGGTCCCCGGGCTCTTCTCGGTGCCCCACTGGCGATACCAAGATCCGCCGTTGTTAAGGATGTGGGGGATGCTGGAGAGGGTCTCCACATTGTTGATGGTGGTGGGCTTCCCGAAGAGCCCAACGGCGGCTGGAAAGGGCGGCTTCACCCGGGGGAGCCCGCGTCGACCCTCAATGGAGTTCATGAGAGCCGTCTCTTCCCCGCAGATGTAGGCACCGGCGCCGGCGAAGACCGTGATGTCAATGTCTTGGCCCGAGCCCAGGATGTTCTTTCCGATGTACCCGGCCTCGTAGGCCTCCTCCACCGCCCGGGCCAGGACCTGGGTAGCCTCGAAGAACTCGCCCCGGCAATAGATGAAGACGTGCTCCGCCTGGATGGCGTAGGCTCCGATGAGGCAGCCCTCGATGAGCTGATGGGGGGTCCAGCGCAGGAGTTCCCGGTCCTTGAAGGTGCCCGGTTCCGACTCATCGGCGTTGCAGCACAGGTAGTGGGGCCCCTTCTTCTCTCCGGGCATGAAGGACCACTTGATCCCGGTGGGGAATCCGGCGCCCCCACGGCCGCGGAGCCCGGACACCTTCACCTCCTCAATGACTTCCTGACGGCTCATGCCCAGAGCCTTCTCAAGGGCGGTGTAGCCACCCATGGCCTTCCACCCCTCCACGGTTCGTGTTCGGGGATCACCCCATCCCCGACTCAGGACCCGGACCTCCTTCTCGTGCGTGTATGGATACGCCATGTCAGCCCACCTCGCTCCGGAGTCGTTCCAGAAGGGCCGGAACATCGTCCGGGGTGACGTTCTCGAAGTAACGGGAATTGATCTGGACAGCCGTGGGCGTACCGCACGCTGCCAAGCACTCCACCTCCGTGACGGTGAATAGCCCGTCGGGTGTCGTCTCTCCCATCTCGGTGCCCAGGTGCTTCAGGAAGGCGGCCAGGACCTCATCGCCCCCGCAGAGATTGCAGGAGATGTTCGTGCATACCTGGATCAGGAAGCGCCCCACCTCCCGCTTGTTGTACATGGTGTAGAACGAAGCCACACCCCGGACGTAGGCGTCCGAGAGACCCAGGAGCGCCGCCACCTCCCGCATGGTATCCGACGAGACATGCCCCCTCACCTCCTGCGCCAGATTCAGGGTGGGAAGAAGCGCCCCTTGGGCCGTGGGGAAGCGAGAACGGATCTTCTCGTACCGTTCCAGATACGGTCCCTGGAAGAGGGAGGCGTCGGGAGTGCGCTCCGTCAGCATGTAGGGATAGGTGGCGGAGGCTGCCGGGTGACCCCCGTCGGTGGGACGGGTGCTCACATACTCTAGGCCCCGGACCTGCTCTTCCGTCAGATCGAACTCCCCGGTGTTCCCTGCCCACCCGGGGTTCCGGAAGGGGATCTCACCCGATCCGCTCATCTTCTTGGAATCACTCAACGGTCGATCTCTCCCAGGACGATGTCCAGGCTGGCATTCACCATGATCACGTCGGCCAGAAGGCCCCCCTCCACCAGCTTGGGGATGGCGGAGAGGTTGACGAAGGAGGGGGGGCGGATCCGCCAGCGCACGGGCTTGGAGCCGCCGTCGCTCACCACGTACATCCCCAACTCGCCCTTGGAGCCTTCCACCGAGAAATGGGATTCCCCGGGAGGCGCCTTCACCCCTTCCATGACCAGCTTGAAGTGGTGGATCATGGACTCCATGTCGTTCATGAGGTCAGTCTTGGAGGGGAGGATGATGCGGGGGTCATCCACGTTCATGGGCCCATCGGGGAGGCGATCCAGCGCCTGGTGGAGGATGCGGCAGCTCTGCCGGATCTCCTCGAGGCGCACCATGTACCGATCGTAGCAATCCCCGTACTCACCGATGGGGACCTCGAATTCGTAGGTCTCGTAATCGTAGTAGGGGCGGTCCTTGCGGAGGTCATACGGGACGCCGGTTGCCCGCAGGTTCGGGCCCGAGAGTCCCATGTCGATGGCCTCTTCGGCGCTGATCACGCCGACACCCTGGGTTCGCCCGATGTGGATGGCGTTGTGGGAGAGGAGGGATTCGATCTCGTCCATGGTCCGAGGAAGTTCGTTGATGAACTCCCGCACTCCTACGTCCCAGCCCTCGGGCATGTCCGCCATCATCCCGCCGATGCGGGTGGCAGAGGTCGTGATTCGGGCCCCGGTGTACGCCTCATGGAGCTTGTAGACCTTCTCTCTTTGCTGGAAGGCGTAGAGGAAGGGAGTGAAGGCACCCACATCAATGGCCCACGTTCCCAGCCACAGGAGGTGTGAGAAGATGCGGTCCAGCTCCATCATGATGACCCGTGTCACCTTGCACCGCTCCGTGACCTCGACCCCCATCATCTTTTCCACCGCCATGGCGTAGGCACAGTTGTAGATGAGGGGCGCCAGGTAGTCCATCCGGTCCGTGAGGGGGATCACCTGATTCCAGGTCCGGTACTCCCCTAGCTTCTCGAAGGAAGAGTGGAGGTAGCCGATGTGGGGAAGGCAGCGCACCACCGTCTCTCCGTCCAGCTCCAAGACGAGGCGTAGTACTCCGTGGGTGGCCGGGTGCTGAGGCCCCACATTGATGAGCATCCGCTCCGATCTCAACTCCGGCTCGGCCAGATCCACCGGTTGGAGTGGTCCGTGAGCCGGGCGGAAATCCATCCCCAGCTCCGGGGTGCGGCTGACCTCGAGTTCGATGGTCTTGTTGGACATGGAGTGCAGGCGCAGGGATTGGGGGGTCAGGGGGCGGTCGTAGATGGGGACGTCCCTTCTTCAGTCGACCCCTTGGGGGGACGCCGGGAGGGCGGACCCGAAGCCTCACCTTCCTTCACCGGCACCGGCTCACCGCCCACCTCCTGCCAACCCACCACCTGGAAATCCCGTCCGGGACCGAAGTCCGAGGGGACGTAGTAGTCTTCGGGGGCCTGGGCCAGTGCCCGCCTGGTCTGCTCGGCCCGGGAGAAGCGGCCTCGAAGGGGAAAGTCCTTCCGGAGTGGATGCCCCTCGGCGTAGACCTCGGGCATGAGGATCCGCCGGAGATCCGGATGGTTGCGGAAATGGATGCCGAACATGTCATAGACCTCCCGCTCCAGCCAGTTTGCTCCAGACCAGAGGGGGACCACCGAGTCCACCTCCAGCGCCGATAGCGGGAGTTCGGCCTTGACCCGCAGGACTCGCCGGTGGGGAATGGAGTAGAGCTGGTACACCACTTGGAGCGGCCGACCACCTCCGTAGTCCACGGCGGTCACGTCCGACAGGTAGTTGTAGGCGTGCTCCGGGTCGTTTTTCAGCCACTCCAGGACCTGGAACAACCGGGTGGGGTCCACGAAGACCACATGCTCGTCGCCGGCGACCACCTCATGACGGAGAAAGGCATCTGCGAACTGGTCCTTAAGGGCCGGAACCGTTGGGTGGGCGCGCTCAAGGCCCTCGGGCAGGCTGACTACAGCCCCTGTGGTTTCGGCGGAGCCGGGAACGTCCCGGTATCCGGATCCTGCTTCGGTGCTCATCCCACCCCTCTCTCAGCTGGTTTGCGAACGGGGATCCATGGCCTCCGGGACCTGATCTCAGGGGATGCGGTCTCCCGGTCTGACTGCGGGAATGCCTGGCACCAGCCCGCTGGCGCGATTCTGGTTCGTGGAGTTTCCGAAGGGAGCGGCGAGGGCGCTGACCTCTCCGGCGTCGGCCCGAGGGCGACCCACCGCAGTGGGGTCTTCCGCCCGGTTCAGGGCATGCTCACCCAGCGTCTCCCCCCGGATCTTCTCCTGGATCATGATGAGACCGTAGATGAGGGCTTCCGGTCGGGGCGGACACCCCGGAACGTAGACGTCTACCGGGATGATGGTGTCGATCCCCTGAACCATGGAGTAGGCGTCGAACACGCCCCCGGAGGACGCACAGGCCCCCATGGATACGGCCCACTTGGGCTGGGGCATCTGGTCCCAGATCCTGCGGAGCACCGGCGCCAGCTTGTACGGGACCCGCCCGGCGCAGATGAGCACATCGGCCTGCCGGGGAGAGAATGACATACGCTCCATCCCGAAGCGGGCCAGATCGTTGTTCGAGGCGGCCGACGCCATCATCTCAATGGCGCAGCACGCCGTCCCGAAGGGCATGGGCCAGAGGGAGTTGCGCCGGGCCCAGTTCACCACGAAGTCCACCTTGGTGGTGAGGAAGGTGGGCGTTCCGGCTCCAAAGATCCCTCCCGGCAGTCCGCTCTCGCTGGAGCGAGCCACCTCTCGTCCGCTCTGATTGTCGCTCATTCCCAGTCCAACCCTCCCCTGCGCCATTCGTAGGCGAAGCCGACCACGAGGATCACCATGAAGATCGAGACGGCGATGAAGCCCTCCCAACCCAACGTCCGCATCTCCACCGCCCAGGGGATCAGGAAGATCGCCTCCAGGTCGAAGATGATGAAGCTGATGGCGATGGTGTAGAACTTCACTGAGAACCGGGCTCGGGTGTCTCCCAGGGGGACCATCCCGGACTCGTAGGGCATGTCCTTCTCAGGCGTCGCCCGCCGAGGATTCAGGATGTGAGCAGCCGCCAGCATCCCCACAGCATTCACAATGGAGACGCCCAGGAGGATCAGCACCGGAAGGTAGCTTTCCGTCATGGACCGCCGTGGCAGGAATAGTTCTTGGAAGCATTTAGCTTATCTTATCGGCGCCAAAAGGTATCCGAATCCGTCGGGGGGTGTCAACCCGATTTGGCACTTGACACCCGGTCTGGACACCCT
>SKJY01000274.1 GCA_007121775.1 Gemmatimonadota bacterium | reverse complement strand
TCTTCAAATACCGTGGGAAGCTCGGTCTCGATGTGGCCCTTGAGGCTCTCCGGGAGGGCCTTGCCCAGAAGCGATTCGCACCGGGCGAGGTGGAGACGTTCGCGCGGACCTGCCGCGTCTGGTCCGTAATGAAGCCCTATCTCCAGGGGATGACCGTCTGATGGCGCATTGGACGGATGACTTGGCCAATGTGTCCGATTCGGTCCGCCCGGTGCGTACGACGTTCGACCACCGCAGAATTGCATTCCCCGATAGGGCTGGCGCCGCAGGGCGGCCGGTGCGTTTCAGTAGGCGAGGCTATGAATGACCTCGGCGGAGGATCAGCCCCCAAAAACCGCGGGAAGTGACGACCGGTAAAGGGATGGGTTTTTCTGCCTCAAGGATGTCACCGACTCCCGTCTCCAGCGGCGTCTCCCGGAGCCGGAAGCACTACAGCCGTTCGAGCGTGCTCACCCATACGTCGAAGCGAGGGCAACGTTCACGTAGCGCGGCGAGGCCCGTATCGGCGGTGGCGAGGGGCCCGTGGAGCGTCTTTCTGAACCCGGGAACGTCAACCAGTAGACGCTTGGAGGGCGCCGTGGTCGGGCCGTCGTTGATGTCCTCGGGGCTGATGGCAGAAAGAACGCCCTCGAGCCTCGTCAGCCCAGCGAGGTCATCCGAGGCGTCAAGCAGGCCGCGCAGCGAGGGCAACGCAGCGAAGACGAGGGCTTCGAACTCATGCCGTTGGATGTAGGGGATGAAGCGGCGGTCATTGAACTCAGCGGCGAGCGCGGCTTCGAGGGAGAGGCAGCGTCGCGCCGTGTCCAGGTCTCTCCCGTGCTCCTCCAGACCGGGAAAATCCTGCGGGAGGCCATAGAGGTCGAAAAACGTGGTCAATCGCAGTCCGTCGCTTTCATCGCCGCCGAGAATCCGCAAGATGTCCTTCTTCCAGTGGCGGAAGTGGCCGCCGCCTCGTCTTTGGTGACCGCGCTTCTGAGCGGTCATCTTCCCGACGATGGTCGCGGACGTAAAGACACCGCGATCGTCCAGATGGGGCTTCAGCACATCCTTTATGAACGCCTCTTCGGTCTGGCCCTCGACCAGGATGATCAATCGCATCAGGGACGACCTCCGATGACGCCCTTATCGAAGACCTCCGATAGGCTGTAGTCCTCCAGCCACTCGGCGAGTGCAGCTTCGTCGAGACGGCGCAGGGTGCTGGCACCCTTCTCACGCTCGACGACCACGACCTCGGAGGGCTCAAAGTGGTCGAGGAAGGCGGTGGACTGGGTAGCGAAGAGCACCTGGGTATGCCTGGACACAGAGCGGGCGAGCTCAGCGAGCACCCCGATAGCCGCGGGGTGCAGGCCGAGCTCGGGCTCGTCGATGCTCATGAACTTCGGGAGCTGGGCGGTTGGCTGGGCGAGCGCCGTGATCAGTGCAATAGCGCGCAGCGTCCCATCCGAGAGCTGGTGCGCGCCGAAGCGCTCGTCCTGATCGTCGATCCAGTCCAGGCGAACCGAATTCCCGTTGACGAGGGTCGGCGCCAACTCCTTTACGGCGGGAGCGATGCGGCTGACAAACTGGTTGATCCGACGCCACGCCTTCCCCTCGGACTCGTCTTCGCTCTGCTCGAGACGGCGCAGGTAGGCCGCCAGGTTACTGCCGTCTGAGCGGAGGAATTGATCGTCTTCGGCCCGTGCGTGGGTGCGGAGCGCCGAGGTCATCGAGGTGTCGTGGAAGTGGAAGAAGGTGAGCTGGGAGAGCCAATAATTCACGGCACGTGCGGTGGCGTCCACTGCCTTGGCCGAACGCAGTTCCGACTCCCAGTGCCCTGCCCCGAGTGACGTCGTTCGAACCTCCTTGTCAGGGGTCGGCTGGTAGCCCACCGACTCATCGAGATACATGAGCTTGTCGCCCGCTGCGAACCCCAGCCGGGCCTCGTAGATGTTGCGGACTTGCCCCTGAACGAAGTCGAGGGTCACGGCGAGCGCCTGGGTGCGCTTCGGCCCGTAGTGGAGGAGCGCAGCGGCACCGCCTGCCTCGCCCACGAAACGCTGGAGGGAGCCTGTGCGCATAAGGGGGACCATGCGCAGTGCCCGCAGGATGTTCGACTTGCCCGATCCGTTCGCACCGATGAGCACTGTGAGGCGGCCGGGCTGAAGGCGCACGGCGGCCAGGGAGGCGAAGCCGCTGATCCGGATGTCGCGAAGGCCGTCGCTCATGCCGTTTCTCCTCTGAGGTCATCGCTCGCTCCGCCGGCCCGCACCCACTCGTCGATGTCCGAGAGCTTGAACTTCCACAGGCGACCTATCTTGTGCGCCGGGAGACTGCGGCCCTCAATCCACCGGTAGACGGTGTCCTTGGAAACGCCGAGGTGACGAGCCACGTCTTCGACGGCTACCCAGGGCTCGGGGTCGGTCATGGGTTCACTCCACAAGTTACGTAGGTCCCCGTGGGGATAAGATCGAGACAGCATTAGACGTATTCTGCTCAGGTTCTCTTTGGCAAGGGGGGGTGAGATTGGCCTGAGCCTGGTTGAGTTTTCTTT
>SKJY01000126.1 GCA_007121775.1 Gemmatimonadota bacterium | reverse complement strand
TGCGCCGGAGCGAGCGGATGAAGGCTGGGTGGTCCTTCACCGCAGGCACCCGCACCAACTCCTTCCCCCCGGCTTCCAGGAAGGTCTCCCGGGCCTCCTCGCCGATCTCCTCGATGGTCTCGAGGCCGTCGGTGAGGAAGCCCGGTGTCAGAACCACTACCCGCCGCACACCCTTTTTCGCCAGCTCTTCCAGGGTGTCCTCGGTGGCGGGCTTTAGCCAGGGCTCGGGACCGAACTCGGACTGGAACGCGGTAGTGGCCCGGTCTTCCGGCCAGCCGATGCGCTCCAGGAAGGCGCGGGTCGTGGCATGGCATCCCCCGGAGTAGAGCCCTTCCTCCCGCCGGTCGTGGCGGATGGGGATTCCGTGGTAGGAGAAGACCAGGTGATCCGGGCCCACCGACATCTCCGCCGTGGCCTCCTGGTAGCGGTCCACCAGCGCCTGGATCAGCCCGGGATCCGCCGCATCCGGGTGGAAGACCCGAACCTCAGGAGGATTGGCGTGCCGGCGCCGGGCCCGCTCCACCAGTTGGTCGATGGTGCCGGTGGTGGAGGAGGTGAGGTGGGGGAAGAGGGAGCAGACGGTTACCGGACCGTGCTCCATGGCCTCCTCGAGCCGCCGCTCCAGCGACGGCTCCCCGTAGCGGTACACCGCCTCGGCCCGGGTCCCCTCCGGAAGGGTCCCATTCAGCGCCTCCACGATGGCCTCCGTCTCCAGATGGAGGGGAGCACCCTCCTCGGTCCAGATGGACTCGTACAGGGGACGGATCTTCGCCGGCCGGAAGCGGAGAACGAGAAAGCGGAGCACCGGCTTCCAGAACCAGGCCGGCCAATCCACCACCCGCGGGTCGCCCAGGAATTCCCGGAGGAACTGCCGGATGGCCTCGTCCGTGGGAGCGGCCGGCGTGCCGAGGTTGACTATGAGAACGGTGTGGGTCATGGACCAGGGAAGACGTGAAACGAGTGAACCGGGGCAGGGGCTCGGGGGCAACCCGCCGACAGGTCCCGGAACCCGGATCCGGAGTGAAGGGTCCGGGGCAGAAGCACCGGGTGGAATATAACCCAAAACAGCCCCAGGTGTCCCCTTTCGGTATGGCGGATGGGGCGAGAGGCCGGATTGACCCCCCATCCCGGCCGCCTCTACCTTCCTAGGCCCTTGGAAACCATGCCGGACCCCACCCCAATGAGGACGCCATGCTGCAGGATCGCTACGTAGAGGTGAAGGATCTACGGAACCACGCCGCCGACCCGGACGCGGAGGTGACAGATACCGAAGTGACCGTTTCGGGGTGGATCGAGACCACCCGAATCCACGCCCGGGTGGCCTTCCTGGTGATACGTGACGGCACGGGTCTCGTCCAGTGCGTCCTGTCCAAGAAGGAGCTCGACGAGGCCACATGGGAGTTGGGGACCGGTGACCTTCCCCAGGAGTCCACGGTGGAGGTTCGGGGCCGCCCCAAGGCCGATGACCGGGCCCCCGGTGGGGTGGAACTCCTGGTCACGGGGCTCACCGTGGTCCATCGGGCGGGGACGTACCCTATCCAGCCCAAGGAGCACGGCGTCGAGTTCCTCATGGATCATCGCCACCTCTGGCTCCGGTCATCCCAGCAGCGGGCGGGGCTCAGGGTTCGGGCCGAGGTGATGCAGGGGATTCACGATTTCTTCTACGATCGGGGATTCACCCGCATTGATACGCCCATCTTCACCGGCGCCATCGGCGAGTCGGCGGGCACCCTCTTCAGCACCGAGTACTTCGGGGAGACGGCGTACCTGGCCCAGACCGGGCAGCTCTATGTGGAGGCGGCGTGTCCGGCCTTCCGGAAGGTGTATTGCTTCGGGCCCACCTTCCGGGCCGAGAAGTCCAAGACCCGCCGCCACCTCACCGAGTTCTGGATGGTGGAGCCGGAGGTGGCCTTCGCCGACTCGGAAGACAACATGAAGCTCCAGGAAGAGATGGTGAGCTACCTGGTGGCCCGGGCGCTGGACCGGTGCGCAGAGGAGCTGAAGGTGCTGGAGCGGGACACCTCGGGGCTTGAGAAGGTGGCGCCCCCCTTCCCCCGGATGTCCTACACCGAGGCGGTGGAGTTCCTGCAGTCGAAGGGGAGCGAGATCGAGTGGGGGCGGGACCTGGGCGGCGCCGATGAGACGGTGCTGGCGGCAGAGAGCGAGCTGCCCACCTTCATCTACAATTACCCCAAGGCCGCCAAGGCCTTCTACATGAAGGAAAATCCCGACGACCCCCGCACCGTGCTCTGCAACGACCTGTTGGCGCCGGAGGGGTACGGGGAGATCATCGGGGGCAGCCAGCGGGAAGACGACCTGGAGCGCCTCCAGGTCCGCATCCGGGAGGAAGGTCTGCCGGAGGAGCCCTACCAGTGGTACCTGGATCTCAGACGCTACGGCTCCTTCCCCCACTCAGGCTTCGGCCTCGGGGTGGAGCGCACGGTGGCCTGGATCACCGGCCGGCCCCACGTCCGGGAGATGATCCCCTTCCCACGCCTCATGAAGCGGCTGACCCCGTGAGCCGCATCGTCCT
>SKJY01000282.1 GCA_007121775.1 Gemmatimonadota bacterium | reverse complement strand
CCCCGGATCTGGGGATCCCGGAGCATCCGGTTCAGATCCTCCGCCCGCTCCTCATCGGTTCCGGCGAAGTAGGCGTGACGCGAGAGGACGTGCTCCCCGGTGCGGACCCGGAGCCCCAGCGCCTCGAGCCGCTCCACTACGATGCGGATGTCGGTGGCGCTGAAGAGGGCCCCGGCCGGGTTCACCACGGCCACCGTGTCGCCGGGGCGGAGGCGCTCCGGCTTCACCAGGGAGGGCCGAGGGGTCGGCGCCGTCCGAGCCTCGGTCCGGATCCCAGGCCCGTATCCTGGCGGCTGGATGCGGGAGGCCGAGACCAACCCGGCTCCCGCGGCCCCCGCCGCCGCACTCCTCAGGAACCTCCGGCGACTCATCCCGTCCATGCGTCAGTTCTCCTCGGGCCGCCCATGCGGCCACCGCTCAACCCGGATGTGTGGCCGCTCAGAGCCGCAGGGTGTAGTTGATCTTGAAGGCACCGCCCCGGGAGAGGGTCTCGAAGCTCCGACGCCGCTCCGAGAACTCGCCTTCAGGCCCCAGAGCCCCGTCGGTGTTCAGCCAATTGTGGGTCCACACTAGGTATATGTCGTTCCCGGGTCGGACGATCCACCGAGCCCGGGCAAAGAGGCCCACGATCCGGGATACATCGTCGTACTGGATGGACGAGGAGAAGGAGGTGAAGGGACTGGCGTCCCACGCGCCGTTGAAGCGCATCAGGTTGGTATCGAATTGACCCTCCGGAAGCCGCACCTCGTTGCGCTCCAGATCCGTGCTGAAGCTGAACCCCGGGAGGGGGCGGGCCGTCACGCTCCCCGAGAGCCGGCGCCGATCGCCGGACCAGAAGTCACCCCAGGTGAACGACGCGTTCCCGGAGACGATCCGACGTCCAGCGGTGCGCCCGGAGAGTTGCCACTCGGTGGTGCTGTATGAGCCGGGATCCAGGACCACCGGACCGGCCTCATCGCGCCGTATGGTGAAGGGATTGAGGAGCCGCTCGAAGCCCCGATTCACCTGCAGGGAGGCCTGGTCCCCGCTCTCAAACTGGGTCTCCAACAGGGTGAAGTTGGCGCTCCGGGTCATGAGGCGACCCTCCAGGTCGGTGAGGTACTCGTAGAAGAACGAGAACTGGAGGCGCCGGATGGCGTCCACCGAGCCCAGGAGTGGGGCGATGGTGAGGGTGGGCTGTGTCCGGGCGAAGCCCCGCCGGGGCACGAACCCCACTGCCGGCGCATAGCTCTCCCCGAAGCTGCGGTGGGAGACGTGGAACCGCACCAGGTCGTTGGGAAAGTTGAGCCGCCACCCGCGGGTCCGATGGTCCCCCATCCGGTTCCACCCCCCCGCCAACGGATCGGTGTGCACTACCAGAAAACCCTCAATCTGAGCATTGTAGCGGCCGAACAGCGAGGAGGTGATGAAATCGGCGTCGAGCCCCACCGTGTGCCGGTTCGGGGCATCGGCGCCGGGCCCGGTGGCGTGGGCCCGGCGGGTATACACGGCCCCCAGGTGGGACTGCTGGAAGACAGCCTGCTTGAGCCGGGCCACCGTGAAGTCCTCGCCGGGAACCTGGAAGGCTCCTTCCGGCCCGAGTTCGGCCCGGAGGGTGGCGGCCCCCGTCCTCATCTGGTAGAAGCCGATCTCGCTCCTGCCCACCTGACCGATGAGGCGCGCACCGGCCCGGATCGGAACCTCCTCCCCATCCACCAGCCCGATCCGCCGGGAGAAGAAGGGCCGGGGTCCCGAGCTGGGCGCGAAGTTGAAGACCCCGGACCCCTCCAGGAAGAAGTCTCGCTGTTCCGGGAAGACCAGGGGGAAACGGGTGAGATTGACCCGCCGCTGGTCCACCTCCACCTCGGCAAAATCGGTGTTCACCGTCACTGCCGCCCGGAGGCTGGGGGTGATGTTGTAGCTCACATCCACCCCGGCCTTGGCGTCCCTTCCCCACCCGGTCCCGGCGGCGGTGGCCTCATCGCCACTGGCGGAGATGAAGGGCCGGGCCTGGATTCCCAGCCCCTGGGAGATACCCTCGAGCCCTTCGAGGCGGCCGGCGTGCACCGGCCGGAAGAGGGACTGGTTCCGGCGCCATCCACGCCAGAGGATCTCCTCGTTCCGGCGCCGGATGGTGCGCTGGAAGTTGATCCCCCAGGCATCCAGATTGGGATCGAAATTCAGGGTACTGAAAGGGATCCGGACCTCGGCCACCCAGCCATCGGGCTGGATTCCTGTGCGGACCTCCCAGATCCCATCCCAGGATTTGTTGATGGACGATCCGCTCCCAGGGGTGATGATCCCGTCGCCCATGAGCCCGGCTGGGTTCACCTCAAAGAAGTACCCGGTGCGGCCGTCCCCGAAGGTATCCAGGATCCACATGAAGCGGTCGTCGGAGCCAAGCCCTGCATTCCGGCGCCGCTGATGGGCGATGACCCCTTCCGGATCGTCATCGAAGAAGGCACCGATATAGAGGGCGTCCTCGTCGAAGAGCACCCGGATCTCGGTGCGGCGCGTTGGTTCCGCACCCTCTACCGGGTCCCGCTGGGTGAAGTCGGT
>SKJY01000234.1 GCA_007121775.1 Gemmatimonadota bacterium | reverse complement strand
TGGCGTCGGTCCGGCAGGGTGAGTTGGTGGACACCTGTGGGACCGGTGGAGGCCAGGTCTCCACCTTCAACGTATCCACTGCCGCCGCCCTGGTGGCGGCCGGCGCCGGAGTCCCGGTGGCGAAGCACGGCAATCGTTCCTTCACCTCCCGGAGCGGAAGCGCCGACGTCCTGGAGGCGCTTGGGGTCCGGATCCAACTCTCACCTGGGGCTATGGGACAGGTGCTGGACCGGGCAGGGGTCGTCTTCATGTTCGCCCCCCTCCTCCACCCGGCCATGCGGCATGTGGGTCCGGTCCGACGGGAGCTGGCCATTCCCACCATCATGAACCTACTGGGACCCCTGACGAATCCGGCGGGGGTCCGGAGGCAGGTGGTGGGGGTGGCGGACCCGGAGCTTCTCCCCCTCCTGGGGGAAGCCCTCCGCACCCTGGAGCATGAGCGGGCGCTGGTGGTCCACGGCCGCCATGGTCTGGACGAGATCAGCCCCCTGGGCGAGACGGAGGTGGTGGAGCTCCTGGAAGGCAAGCTGGACCGGTACATCATCCGTCCCGAGGATCTGGGGCTCCCTGTGGCTGCGGCGGAGGAGATCGCCGGGGGAGAACCTGCCGAGAACGCCGCCGTCATTCGGTCGGTCCTGGAGGGCCGGAGTGTGGGCGGAGCCCGCACCTTCGTCCTCCTGAATGCGGCCGCTGCCCTCTACGTGGCCGGCCTAGTCCGGGACCTGTCGGGAGGAGTGCGGTTGGCGGCGGAATCGGTGGACAGCGGGGCGGCCCTTCGTGCCTTGGACGCTCTGGTATCGGCCTCCCGGGAGGCGGCGCCCGAGGGCTGAGGGGCGGGTCCCTCATTCCGGATCACCGCCTGCAGTCGCCACGGACCCGGGAAGGGGGGCTTCCGTGCGCCTCCCACCAGGAGGTAGCGGGAGTTCTTCCGGTTCCTCATTCCCACCATGAATGTGGTGCGCATGACTCAGTACCTCCGGATGACGCCCACGACGATCCCCTGGATGGTCAGATCATCCGGGTCCACGAAGATGGGCGAGAGGGCCTCATTGGCGGGCTGTAGGCGCACCCGGCCGTCCCGCTCCCGGTAGAGCTTCTTCACCGTAGCCGATTCGCCGCCCACCAGCGCCACCACCATCTCGCCGTCGTTGGCGGTGGGGCGGCTGTTCACGATGATGTAGTCGCCGTCCCGGATCTGCTCCTCGATCATGGAGTTTCCAACAACCCGAAGGACGTAATTCTCCCCGGTCTTCCGGAGAAGGTCCGGGGGCACCAGGATGGTCTCCGAGTCGGGTATGGCTTCGATGGGTTGCCCCGCCGCCACCTCGCCCAGAAGGGGTAGCTCCACCGCCCCCGGGAGGGCGTCGCGCCTAACCAGCTCAATGGAACGACTCTGGTTGAACGACTTCCGGATATAGCCCTTCCGCTCCAGATTGCTTACGTGTTCATGGACGGTGGCCAGGGATGTGTACCCGAACTCGCCGGCGATTTCCTCGAAGCTGGGGGCGTAACCGTGGCCTTCGATGTACTCGCTGATGAAGTCCAGGATCAGCTTCTGCCGTCGTGTCAGCGCCATGGGTAGCCCTTCCTAGAGGGTTTGGGGAGCCCGGTATCCGGGAGCGCCTGAGCCGGCGCGGGAACCGAAGGAAATCCGAACCGAACATACATCGAAACCCCTTCGCAGCGCAAGGAGTTCTTTCAACCATGTCATCACCTCCCGCAGGGCGAGCCACCGCCCTTCCGGACATTCTGGCCCGCATTGTGGAAACCAAGGAAAGGGAGGTGGAGGAGCTCCGGCCGCGGGAGGCTGACCTGCGCCACCTGGCCGGGGACGCGCCGCCTCCCCGGGACTTCCGTGGCGCCCTCCGGCCGACCCACGGTCGGGTTGCCCTCATCGCCGAGGTGAAGCGCCGGTCTCCGGGGGCCGGGGCCATCCGACCGGACCTGGATCCGGTGGAGCAGGCCCGCGCCTACGAGGCCGGTGGCGCGGCGGCGCTCTCCATCCTCACCGACCGGGACTACTTCCAGGGCTCGCTGGACGATCTTGGCGCCGTGCGGGGGACGGTGGGGATCCCGGCCCTCCGCAAGGACTTTCTCATCGATTCGGCCCAGATCCAGGAGGCCCGGGCCGCCGGTGCGGATGCCATTCTCCTCATCGTCCGGATCCTGGACGACATCCGCCTCCGGGAACTCCGGGAAGAGGCCGAGTCACTGGGCATGGCGGCGCTGGTGGAGGTGCATGATGAAACCGAACTGGAGCGAGCCCTGTCTTCCGGCGCCGGCATCGTTGGGATCAACAACCGGGACCTGCGAACCTTCCGGACCGATCTGGCGGTGACGCGCAGACTGGCGCCCCTGGTGCCGCCCGGTGTGATTCTGGTTTCGGAGAGCGGAATGTCCGGTCCGGAGCAGGTGGCGGAGGTGGGAGCCATGGGCGCCGACGCCGTCCTGGTGGGGGAGGCCCTGGTCCGTGCCCCGGATCCCTCGGCTCTGGCTCGGGAGTTGGCCGGACAGCCACGGAGGGCGCGGGCGCAGGCAGGCGGCGACGACCAGGGTCCCCAGGCGGCCCATGGATCTTCGGCGGGAAGGGGACTCGAGACGGAGCAGGGGAGCGGAGCGTGAATCCCCCGGTCCAACCCATCGGCGCAGCTGCTCCATCCACCCCTTCCGCCCTCCGCGTGAAGATCTGCGGCCTGGTGCGGGAAGAGGACGCCCGCCTCGCCGGAACGTCGGGGGCCGATGTGGTGGGGGCGGTCCTCGTCCCTTCGTCTCCACGCTTCGTCACCCCGGAGCGTGCCGGGGATCTGGCGCTGGCGGCCGGGCTGCCCCTGGCGGTGGTGGTGGCCGGGCTATCCCCTGGGGAGGTGGTGAAGGCGGCCCGGACCGCCCGAGCTCGGATCATCCAACTCCACGACGACACCCCGCCGGAGGCACTGGAGCGGATCCGGGCCGAGGGGGAGTGGGAACTCTGGAAGGCTGCCCGGGTCCGGAGTGGGCACGAGATGGAAGAGGCGGCCCGCCGGTACGGTAGCCTGGTGGACCTCCTCCTCCTGGACGCATGGCACCCCCGGCAGCTGGGGGGCACCGGACATCGCTTCCCCTGGTCCGAGCTGGAAGGGTGCAGGGATCGCCTGCCGAACAGCCTTCCCCTTGGGGTTGCCGGAGGGCTCGGCCCCGACTCGGTGGCCGAAGCGGTGCGGCGCCTGAACCCCGCTCTGGTGGATGTGAGTTCGGGGGTGGAGCGCGCGCCCGGGGAGAAGGATCCCGAGAAGGTGCGGAGCTTCGTCCGGCAGGCCCGCGCCTCCGCAGCCTTGGACCCGTCCACCTCTGAACCGAACACGCCGTCCCCTTGATTGAATTCCCCGTCCTCCTGGAGGGACCGGAGACACCATGACCGAGACCGCCGCTGCAGCAGCCCCCCCCGCCGCCGACGCCCGCTACCGATTCGGGACGTTTGGCGGGCGGTATGTGCCCGAGACCCTCATCGCCGCCCTCGATCAACTGGAGGAAGCGTATGAGGAGGCCCGGACCGACCCGGCCTTCCTCTCCGAGTTCGATGCCCTCCTCCGGGACTTCGTGGGCCGCCCCACCCCCCTCTTTCGGGCCCGCCGTCTGGAGGAGGTAACCGGTGCCGGACCCATCTACCTGAAGCGGGAAGACCTGAACCACACCGGCGCCCACAAGATCAACAACACCATCGGTCAGGCGCTCCTGGCGCGGCGGATGGGGAAGCAGCGGATCATCGCCGAGACGGGAGCCGGTCAGCATGGGGTGGCCACCGCCACGGCCTGCGCGCTGTTCGATCTGGAGTGCGTGGTCTATATGGGTGCCGAGGATGTGGAGCGGCAGGCGCTGAACGTCTTCCGCATGGAGCTCCTGGGCGCCGAGGTCCGTCCGGTCTCATCGGGCACCAGCACCCTCAAGGACGCCACCAATGAGGCGATCCGGGACTGGGTGACCAATGTGGAGTCCACCCACTACATCATCGGGTCGGTGGTGGGCCCGGCTCCCTTTCCCCGGATGGTGAGGGACTTCCACGCCGTCATCGGGCGGGAGACCCGGGAGCAGATCCTGGAGGTGGAAGGGCGTCTCCCGGGCTCCGTGGTGGCGTGTGTGGGAGGCGGCTCCAACGCCATGGGCATCTTCCACCCCTTCGTGGACGACGCCGAGGTCCGGCTGGTGGGGGTCGAGGCCGCCGGGGAGGGGATCGAGACGGGCCGCCACTCCGCCTCCCTCTCGGTGGGCGAGCCCGGCATCCTCCACGGCGCTCTTTCCTATCTATTGCAGGATGACGACGGCCAGGTGGCGCCGGCCCATTCGGTCTCGGCCGGGCTGGACTACCCCGGGGTGGGACCCGAGCACTCCCACCTCCGGGATACGGGGCGCGCCTGCTATGTGGCGGTGGATGACGCGGCGGCCCTCTCCGCCTTCCACAGGCTCTCGCAGCTCGAGGGGATCATTCCGGCGCTGGAGACGGCCCACGCCATCGCCTACATCCTGGCCGAGGCCAGGGCCCTTACCTCCGCCGGGCCGTGCGTCCTGAATCTGAGTGGCCGGGGCGATAAGGATGTGGCCCACGTGGCCCGGGTGGAGGGCCGGGGCTCTCTCCTCTAGCGTCAACCCCTCCCGTAGCTTCAGTCCCTCCCGGGGTCCGGACCGACATATGGTCCGGACCCCGGGATGACGCAGGAATCCAGGTCCGACCTGGCGAGTTTCGCCTGAATCGGGGCGGATGCTGGAGGAACCCTCATCGTGGACCGATACTGCGGGCGGGGGATGAGGGTCATGGGACCGGCATGCTCCTTCCCCCTGCCGTTTCGTCTGCCTGAGATTGCAGGGAACCGCCCGTGTCCACACCCTCGTCCCATTCGCCCCCACCCTCCGTTCAGTGGGAAGACCCTTCGTCCCTTCCCGTGGCGGAGGTGCGTGAATTCTTCCTGCTCCTCTCAAAAGCCCTCCGGGCCTACCAGCTCTACGACGCCGGGAATCCCGTGCGCCGGCGGTTCATGACGTCGCTGGTGGAGGCCTCCCGCCGGCTCTGGACCCACCGGGATGAGCTGCAGATCTCGGTGGAGGAAGACCGCTTCGTCTGGATGGGCGAGGAGGTCTACCGGGATGAGGCCCGAGCCACCTCCCTTTGCTTCCTGGTGTACCGGGACGGGATCCGGGAGCTGACCTTCCAGGCCGGTGTGGAGGACGAGGAGCTCGAGCCCTTCCTCCTGGCGCTTCGCCGGCTGCGGGTGGCGCGCTCGCCGGAAGACGATCTGGTCACCCTCCTGTGGGATCTGCAGTTGGAGCTCCTGCGCTACGCAGCAGTGGATCTGATTCCCGAGGGCACACTCCTTCGGGCGGAGGGCAGCCCCTCGGACCTCCCGGATCTGAGCGGCGTGGTGACCCGGGAACTGGACGCTGTCCTGGAAGCTGACCTGGAGGAGGTGGACTCAGCCGGGGAGGGCGCTCCGCCTCGGCCGCCCGCGTCCATCAACCCCGATGACTTCAATCCCACCCTCTACGCTCTGGACGAGCGCGAGCGGCTCTACGTGGAGAAGCTCTACCGGGCCGAGCAGGAGCGGGATCTGGGCACGGCGGTACTCCACGCCCTAATGGACCGACTGGAATGTCCCCTAGCCACTCCGGAGCGGCGTCTGGAGATCGTGGCGGCGTTGGGTCAGCTCCTGCCCATCTTCCTGGCCCACGGTGCCCTGCGTCAGGCGGCGCTCCTCCTGAAGGAATCGGAGATGGCGATCCGTCGCGACGTACTGGAGCCTGGGGCGCGGGCGCGACTCCGGGAGCTTCTGGAGGTCTTCTCGTCGGAAGAGTCGGTACGCGAGCTGGTGCAGGCCTTGGAGGATGGAGCCGTGGACGGAGACGACGCCTCCCTTACCCTCCTGCTCCGCCACCTCCGACCGGAGGCGCTGGGTCCCCTGTTGGCGCGCATCGAGAAGATCGCCAGGCAGGAGGTGAGGCGGCGGCTCCGGGTCTCGGTGCGGACGCTGGCGGAAGGGCAAGGGAAACGGGTGCAGTCCCTCCTCTCCGATCCGGATCCCTACGTGGTACGGGGGGCCGTCCGGCTCCTTGGGGCGATTCGTGATCGCTCCGCCGTTCCTCTGCTCATCCGGCTCCTTGAGACCGGTGGCCCCGACGAGAGGATGGCGGTATTGGAGGCGGCCCGTCGAGTTCCCACGACCCCCATGATGGAGGCGGTGGAGCAGCTCCTGGTCGACCCGGATCAGGAGTTCCGGGTGGCGGCGGCCCGGATCCTGGCGGAGGTGGGCTTCGCCCCCGCCACTCGCACACTGGCCGAGCTCCTTACGGGGAGCCTGATCCGGGAGGCGGAGCTCCCGGAGAAGCTGGCCTTCTTCGAGGCTTACGCTGATCTGGCGGGCGACGACGGCGTTCCGCTCCTGGGGCGGATCCTGAACCACCGGGGGTTCCTGGGGCGCCGGGATCCGCCCGAGTCCCGGGCATGCGCGGCGTTGGCGCTGGGGCGCATCGGCACGGTATCTGCCTTGACGGCCACGGAGCGGGCCCAGGACGATGGGGAAGCAGTGGTTCGCACGGCGGTGCGTCGGGCTCTGGATGGAGGTCGGAACGATGGTTGACTCAGGCCCGGACATTCCTCTCGTGGAGGGGGGGGATTCCCTTCAGGACGAGGGGCGCAGACTCCTGGGGGCACTGTACGGGGCCCTCAGGTCTCTGCGCTTCTACCCTCTGGACAACGATGTGGTACAGCAGTCGCTGGACGAACTCCAGGCCGGGGTCCAGCTGCTCCTGGAGCGGGAAGGAGGGGTGGAGATCCGGCTCCAGGGGAACCTCTTCTTCGTCAACGACGATCGTCTCCGGCTGGATCTCCGCACCTACTCCACCTTCTCCTCGGTGGCTGAGACCCTGAGGACCCATGGGGTTGGAGAGATCCGCGTGGATCCGGGTGTTCGCAGGGCCGAGTGGGTGCCTCTCCTGAACCTCCTCCTCCGGGAGCCGGAGCCCGATCTTGCCCTGGAGCAGATTCAGGCCGGCATCAGGGCGGCCGGGGTGAAGAGCCTGCAGGTGAACGGGTTTCCGGACGACGCCCCCGAGGAGGAGGAAGAGGCGCTGTATGGAGCCCGCCAGACCTACACTCGCGGGGTGCAGGTGGCCCGGGAACTCCTGACGGATGTGCGGATGGGGCGGGCGGCGAACATCCGCAGGGTGAAGCGGGCGGTGCAGGGGATCGTGGACCAGGTGCTCTCCAACGAGAGCTCCATGGTGGCCATGACCCACCTCCGGGACTTCGATGAGTACACCTTCACCCATTCGGTGAACGTGTGCATCCTATCCGTCATCATCGGTCAGCGACTGGGCTTCGGCCGGCAGGATCTGTACGATCTGGGGCTCGGTGCCCTCTTCCACGATGTGGGGAAGATGCGGATCCCGGAGGCGACCCTGAACAAGGCGGGGAAGCTGACCCCAGGGGAGTGGGCGGCGATCCAGGAGCACCCCACCGACGGGCTTCTGGCCCTCTTCAACCTGCGGGGGTTCGCGGATCTCCCACTCCGAGCCATGCTCATGGCCTACGAGCACCACATGAAGGTGGACCTCACCGGATATCCCCGGTCCCGACGGCCGCGGGAGTTGGGGCTATACTCAAGGATCGTGGCCGTGGCCGATTCCTTCGATGCCGCCACGTCGGTCCGGAGCTACCAGTTTCGACCCTGGCCCGCCGACAAGGTCCTGCAGGAAATGCTCAGTAACCCGACCCGGGGGGTGGACACGGTGATGGTGAAGGCACTGATTTCAGCCACCGGCGTGTATCCGGTGGGGTCGCTGGTGATCCTCGACACCTTCGAGCTGGCTGTGGTGGTGCGGACCAATCCTGATCCCGCCCGGCTGCACCAGCCCGTGGTCAAGGTCATTTCGGACGAGGTGGGGACGCCCCTGCCCGAGCCCGCGATGGTCCGGTTGGATCAACTGGACCCCCGTACCGGTAACCCACGGCGCACTATCATCAAGACGGCTGATCCGCACCGGTACGGAGTGGATGTCTCCATCTACGTGACCACCTGAGCCCTGATTCCGGAACCTCCGCATGCCCTCCTCCAATCCCAACTCCTCCCCCACCGCCCCCCGCACCCTGGCCGACGCCTTCGCCGCCCGCCGCGCCCACGGGCAGGCAGCCCTCATCCCCTACATCTGCGCCGGCTTCCCCACCGCCGACGATAGCCTGGCGGTCATGGAGGCCGCTGCCGAGGCGGGAGCGGACATCGTGGAGTTGGGAGTCCCCTTCTCAGATCCCCTGGCAGACGGCCCCACCATCCAGCGAGCGACCTTCAAGGCGCTGGAGGCGGGGATGACGGTGCGGGGTGCCCTGGACATCCTGCGCCGGTTCCGGAGCCGGTATGACACCCCGGTGGTGCTTTTCACCTACCTGAACCCGGTGCATCACTTCGGCCTGGATCGGTTCGTGCGCGAGGCAGCCGAGGCCGGGGCCCAGGCCATTCTCCTCACGGACCTCCCCGCCGGCGCTGACGCCGGGCTCGAGGCCATGGTCCGGGAGGGAGGGCTGGAGCTCATCCGGCTGCTGGCCCCTACCACGGCTCGGACCCGGATTCCGGCGGTGATGGAGGGGGCCGGCGGCTTCCTGTACTACATCTCTCGGACCGGGGTCACGGGCGCCCGCACCGCTCTGCGGGAGGAGCTTGCCCGGGAGGTGGAGGCGCTCCGGGAGGAGGTGGCGCTCCCCATCGCCGTGGGCTTCGGCATCTCCACTCCGGAGCAGGCCCGCCTGGTGGCGGGCGTGGCCGATGGGGTTGTGGTGGGCAGCGCCCTGGTGGATCGCCTGGAGGAGGGAGGTGTTGAGGGCGCCGGGGCGTTCCTGGCGGAGTTGCGCGCCGGAATGGACGGGAAGGGAGAGGGCGGCTGACTTCGGTTCCAAGTACCAGGAGGGTAACGCTGAACGGGCGTCACATTTTCGGGCTCCCTTCAGCGAAACCCCACGGCCCAAAAAACCGAATCTGGATTCGGTTTTTGGGTTTACTCCGTGGGTAACGTTGAGACCCACCCTGAAAGAATCGGGGGGGGCTTCTCCCACTGCCCACCATTGAATCCGCAGGGTTGATCCCGCCGCCGCCCCTCAGTCGTCCCGGAGTCGGGCGGGGAGGTCTGGATCCGGCTCCACGAAGAGGGTCTGGACCCGCTGAGGAACCACGGCTCCCACCGCGGCCTTTCTCGGCTTGCGAACGTACTTCCGTCGGGTCCAATCCACTGGAACGCTCCCGGCGTGTCGGGCGTCTGAGTTGAGGGCCGCCAGCACAGCCGCCTCGGTAAGGTCCCGGCGGGGTGGGTTCCCGGGTTGGGACCAGCGGAGGATCACGTGGGCGCCGGGTGACTGGCGGACGTGGAGCCACACATCATCGGGGCTTGAGTGGTGGAAGGTGAGCTCGTCGTTGCGTCGGGCGCCACGACCCACTCGGATCTCCAACCCCCCGGTGCTCCGGAACCGGTGGTACGGGAGGGGCTGCTCGGCGCCGCCGCCGCCCTTCTGCCCCTGGCCGGTGCGAACGGGACCGAGCTGACGGAGGATAGTCTCGGGGTTCGCCGTGCCCTCTTCCAGTCCCGCAAGCATTTCCCGCCACTTGGTCGCGGCCTCATCCGCGGCGCGAATGCGGTCCGGTAACTCCTGACGGGCCCGCTCGATCCGGGCTGCCTCCCGATAGTAGCGGTCCGCATTCTCGTGGGGCTGAAGCCGGGGGTCGAGCTTCACCTCCACCTGCTGACCGGAGAAGTCCTCCAGGATGACCCGCTCGGCGCCCCGCGGGAGCTGGGCGTAGCGGGCCAGGATGAGGTCTCCCAGGGCCCGCACCGGTTCCGGGTCCGGGGCCCGCTCCAACTCCCTCCGCATCCCTCGGGCACGCCCCTCCAGCGATCCCAGGCGGCGACGTACCCGGTCTACCAGCCCTGCCGGGAGGGTTAGGAGAGAGGCAGGCTCCGTCTGCTCCTGAGCCCGGGCCTCTGCAATTGCCTCCAGGAGTCCGGGAAAGGGGACGGCGCCGCCGGAAGGAGGCGATCCCGAGTCCGATGGGAGGTCATGGGGAGCCACGGGGACCGGGTATGGTTGGAGGCCCCGGGGCGTTTCCACCAGGTACGCGGCCCAACGGTCCGGATCGAGGCTCTCCTGCCAGCGAACACGGCCTTCTTCCCCCAGGAACGCGTCCACGTTAAGGGACGAGGTGTACGCCACAGAGCGGAGGATGGCCCGCCGTCGGGCTTCCGGTTCGTTCGCTCCTCGGAGAACCGCTGCCCATTCCTCTTCTGTGAGTGCGCCGTCCCGTCCCATGCGTCCGGTGGAGGCCGGAGGCAGATAGCTCTGTCCAGGGGCCAGGGTGCGATCGCGCTCTTCCCGGGGAAGGAGGACGTGGCGGATTACCCGGCTCCGGTGTCCCAGCACCACGGCATTCCATCGGTTGCCCACCCACTCCACCACCAGTTCGACCCCCTCATCCCGACCACGGACCCGCTGCAGTCCCATGACCAGAGCACTCTCGTCAGGGAGCGACTGGACCGATACCACCCGGGAGGCCAGGGGGCGGGCACCGCTGACGGGCTCCTCCGGCGGAAGCAGGGAGACCCACCCGGCCTGGGGGTGGAGTTCGAAGACCAGGGTCGATTCCCGGAAATGCAGAACGACCCGGCGGCCCTCCGGGTCCAGAAGGAAGGCCCGGAGGCGGGCACGGTGCAGCCGCTCATCCAACTCACGAGCCAGGGCGGCGACGAGGAGAGGATCCCAGCGCATGGACATTCAACAAGATAGGCGATTTCCCCTGCACGTGGGGTTTGACACCTCCCCGCCTCCTTTCTATCCTCCGGCGTCCTTCCTCCGCCCCCGGGCCCGTCCGACCCCACGCCCGGAAGGTTCCACCTCCTCCGGCCTCCGCCATCCGCTCGTGCTTCCGCCCAAGACTCCCACCTCGGATCCGTACCCTCCCCTCCATCGGCAGGTCGCCGCTGCGGGACGCGGTGAGGCGCCGCCCTGGGCGCGGGTGAGCGGCGGACGTATGGAGCATATGGAGCGGGTCGCCCGCCTTCTGGGCAAATGGGCCAGCGCTCTGAAGCTCCCGGAGCACGAGGTGGTCCGTTGGCAGGCGGCGGGGATTCTGCATGATGCCCTGAAGAACGAGCGACCGGCGGTGCTCCGGCGGACGCTGGTCCCGGATCTGGAGCACCTTCCGGATGCACTCCTCCACGGCCCGGCCGCCGCCCGCAAACTCCGGGAAGAGGGGGTGGACGACGAGGACTTCCTCCTGGCCGTTGCCTTCCACACTTTGGGGCACCCTGACCTGGGTGGACTGGGGCGGGCCCTGGTGGTGGCGGATTACATCGAACCTGGCCGGCGGGATCGCAAGAAGTGGAAGAAGTCCCGGCGCTCCCGCATGCCTCAGGAGTTTCCGCTGGTGCTCAGGGACGTGGTCCGTGCCCGGATTCAGGGGACGCTGGCCAGGGACCGGACCCTCCATCAGGAGACGGTGGGGCTCTGGAACGTCCTGGTGGCGGAGGCGCCCTGGCAGGAGGGACTGGCCGGTGCCCGGGAGATGGCGAAGCGGTGAGGGGGCGACGGCTGAAGCGAAGGGGGCGTGGACTTCGCTCGCTCCTGACTGTCCTGGTACTGGGCACGGTGGTGGTGGGCGGCCTCATGGTGGCAGCACACCTCTTCGACGAAGAACTGGCCCACGACGGGGTGCTGGCCTCCCAGGATCGGGAGCGTCCCGAGCCCCCGGCCAGTTGGTCCCGGATCCGGGTTCAGGTCCTGAACGGGGCTGGGGTGACCGGACTCGCCGCTCGGGCGACGGATCTCCTTCGAGAGGGTGGCTTCGATGTGGTGGAAGTTGGCAATGCCGGCTCCTTCGACCACGAGAGGACCCGGGTCGTATCCCTCACCGATGGGGGCCAGAGCGCTAGGGCAGTGGCGGGGTGGCTCGGGGTGGTTGAGGTGGAGGTGGAACGTGACAGCACCAGGTACGCCGATGTGACGGTTATTCTGGGTCAGGATTGGGATCCGGACCGGGTGAGCGGGGAAAAGGAGGTGGCGGGTGAGGTGACGCCGGTACCATGGTGGGATCTGCGCCGCTTCCTGGATCCGAAACAGGATACGCACGAGAACCCTTAGCCCCGGAGGAGGGGCCGTTGTCCAGAAGCAGACGAGATCGAGGGCTGAGCCGTTCCGGCTCGAGCCGAGGGCGACGAGGTGAGCGACGGGGCCCGCCCACCAGTACTGCGGGCCGCTGGGGCGGCACCATGGAGTGGGTCAAGAGCATCGTTATCACCTTGGTGCTCCTGGTGGTCATCCGGACCTTCCTGGTACAGACCTTCGTCATCACATCCGGGTCCATGGAAGACACCTTGTTGGTGGGTGACTTCCTCATGGTGGATCGGGTCGCCATGGGGACCCGGATACCCGGCACCACCGCCCGGACGCCTGCCTACTCCGAGCCCCGGCGCTGGGACGTACTGGTCTTTGACCCTGCCCACGAGGACCGGATGAAGCTGGTGAAGCGGTTGGTGGGCATGCCCGGCGACACCCTTGAGATGCGCGACAAGCAGCTCTGGGTAAATGGAGAGCCCCAGAGCGAGCCATGGGTGAGGTGGGATGACCCGGATGGGGACGATGAGCACCCGTGGATGGCGTGGCAGAGGGACCATCTGGCACCTGGGGTGGACCGCTCCCAGTACCGCCCGACCCGGGACAACTGGGGCCCGCTGGTGGTGCCTGCCGAGAACTACTTCATGCTGGGCGACAACCGGGACTTCTCCCTGGATTCTCGCTACTGGGGGCTGATCGAGCGGTGGCGCATCGAGGGCAGGGCCCTCTTCTTCTACTTCTCCTACGACCGCACCGCCCCCACCTCCTTCCGGTTCATCCGGGAGGCGCGCTGGGAGCGGATCGGGAAGCGGATCCGCTGACGGCGAGGGAGCGGGCCCGGGCCCGAGGCCGCCCCCCCTCGATCTGGACCAGGGCGTTGGCCCGGAGCTGACCACAGGCGGCGTCGATGTCCCGACCCCGGGGCTCCCGGACGGCGGTGGATACCCCGGCCTCATCCAGCGTCCGGCGGAAGTGCTCGATCCGGTCGGGACGGGACGGGAGCCAGTCCTGGTCCGGGATGGGGTTGAAGGGGATGAGGTTCACGAAGGCCCCCAGCTCCCGGGCCTGCTCCGCCAGGAGGGGCGCCAGCTCGGGCGCGTCGTTCACGCCCCGGATCATGGTGTACTCGAAGGTGATGCGGCGTCCCCCCGCGTCCCGGAACTCCCGCAGCGCGGCCAGGAGCTCGGGCAGGGGGTAGCGCTTCTCCAGGGGGATGAGTTCGGCTCGAAGCCCTTCCACCGGCGAATGGAGCGAGAGGGCCAGCCCGAACTGCTCGGGGCGGACCGCCAATTCCCGGATCCCCGGGATCACCCCCACCGTGGAGACCGTGATCCGCCTCGCTCCCAGGCCGAAACCCTGGTTCAGGATGGTGAGGGCCGGATGGACCGCCTTCCGGTTCGCCAGGGGCTCGCCCATCCCCATGAAGACTACGTTGGTGATGGGCTCCCGTCCGTTTTCCGCGAGCCACCGCGCCGATGATCGGTACTGGGTGACGATCTCGTCGACGGTGAGCTGACGCCCGAACCCGCCCCACCCGGTGGCGCAGAAGGTACACCCCATGGCGCACCCAGCCTGAGATGACAGGCAGAGGGTGAGTCGGTCCCCCGCCGGGATGAGCACGGATTCGATGAGTTCACCGTCGGCCATCTTCCAGAGGTGCTTCGCGGTTCCGTCGGTGGAGATGGAGACGGTGTGGACCTGGGGCTGCCCGATCCGGAAGGCCTGATCCAGCGCCTCCCGCTCCGCCACCGGCAGGTTGGTCATCTCGTGAAAGGAGGTGGCCAGATGGGTGTAGATCCAGTCCTTCACCTGCCCCACCCGGTATCCGGGCTGATCCCGGGAGACCATGTGCTCACGGAGCCGTACCTCCAGTTCGTCGGGGAGGAGGGAGAGGAGGTGGGGGCGGGGATCGAGCATGGAATCGGTGCTGGGCATGACAGGGAGCTGGGTTCGGGCACAGGCAACCGCGTCCGGACCCGGAGGTGCGGCGCGGATGTGTTCTCTTTGACGTACACCGGAGTCGGCGGGGCCATTCGCCCTCATCAAGGGACCGATTCACCGAGGCGGACCGGGGTGTTCCCCGGGACCAACGGCCTCGTTCGCTTGAGCCCGGTCCAGCGTCCCATTAACTTAGCGCCTTTCTCGGCGGAAGGTGCTTTCCAGGAAGGTGTACTCCCGGGCGTACTGCGGTTGCGCCATGGTCCCTGCGGGTCCCCTCGCCATAGGGGGAGTCCGCACCGGCGAAGTCCTCCCGCCTCCGCCCTCCCACCCTCCCCCGGCTCCCCGGATCCCAACTGGAATGCCCATGAGCTCCCGGACCCCCACGTCCCCCGCCGCCTCCTCCGCCCATCCCACCCCCTCGCTGGCAACCCGGCTCCGGACCGACGCCGTTGGTGTTTTCCGGGGCGAGGATGCCGGGCGTGAGGTCACCCTCACCGGGTGGGTCCATCGTCGGCGGGACCTGGGTGGTCTCCTCTTCGTGGATCTACGAGACCGCTCCGGCCTCCTGCAGGTTTCCTTCGGGCCCGATTGGACTGAGGCCGGGGGGCTCGAGTCGGCCCACGGCCTCGGTGCCGAGGATGTGATCCGGATCACGGGGGAGCTCCGCCTCCGCCCGGAGGAAGCCCGGAACCCCGAGCTCCCCACCGGGGATGTGGAGCTACAGGCCCGGACCCTCACCCTCCTGAACAGTGCCGAGACCCCGGCCATCCCTGTCTACCGTGGGCCCGGCGACGAACTCCCGGCGGAGGAACTCCGTCTGCGGTACCGTCACCTGGATCTACGCCGCGCCGAGCTCCAACGTAACCTCCTCCTCCGTCACCGCCTCATCCTGGCCACCCGCAACTACTTCCACGGTCTGGGATTCCTGGAGGTGGAAACCCCCATGCTCACCAAGCGGACGCCGGAGGGGGCTCGGGACTACCTGGTGCCGAGCCGCGTTCACCCCGGGGAGTTCTATGCCCTCCCCCAGAGTCCGCAGATCTACAAGCAGATCCTTATGACCGCCGGGTTCGACCGGTACATCCAGATCGCACGCTGCTTCCGGGACGAGGATCTCCGGGCCGACCGGCAACCCGAGTTCACCCAGATTGACCTGGAGGCCTCCTTCGTGGGGCCCGACGATATCCTGGAGTGGGTGGAAGGGCTCATGGCGGAGATGGCGGAGATCGCCGGGATCGAGGCCGCCCCCCCCTTCCACCGGCTGAGTTGGGCGGAAGCCATGGACCGGTACGGCTCCGATCGTCCCGATCTTCGGTGGGAGCTTGAGATTCGGGATTGGACCCGGGTCCTGGGCACCGCCGACTCCGCCATCCTCCGGGGTGCGGTGGAGGGAGGAGGCCGGATCCGGGGCCTCCGCCTCCCGGGCGGCGCCTCCCTCTCTCGCCGGCAGGTGGAGGAGATCGAGGCGGCGGCGAAAGCGGCGGGCGCCCCGGGGCTTCTCTGGGCGAAGCGGACCGCTGACGGCGGGAGTGGTCCCCTGGCCCGCTGGTTGGAGGAGAGTCACTGGACGGGGCTGGAGGCGGCGGAAGGAGATCTCTTTCTGGTGGCCGCAGGAGCCGATCGGATCACCTCCCCGGCCCTCTCCGCCACCCGCGAGGCGGCGATCCGACTCCTGGAGCTGCCCAAGGTCCGGGAGCACGCCTGGCTCTGGGTGCTGGACTTTCCGCTCTTCGAGGAGGAGGATGGAGAGATGTGGGCCAACCATCACCCCTTCGTCCTTCCCCATCCGGACGATGCGGACCGGCTCCAGGACGATCCGCTCTCGGTGCGGGGAATCGCCTACGATCTGGTGTACAACGGATCGGAACTCGGATCGGGGAGCCTCCGTATCCATGACCCTGCCGTGCAGAGGCAGGTGCTCCGGATCCTGGGGCTGGATGATGGGGAGATCGACAGGAAGTTCGGCTTCCTCCTGGAGGCGCTGGCCTCCGGCGCCCCGCCCCACGGCGGGATTGCCCTGGGGATGGACAGGATCGTGAAGGACTTCCTGGCGGCTCCGAGCCTCCGGGACGTCATCGCCTTCCCCAAGACCACGGCGGCCCGGGCGCTCTTCGAGGGCGCGCCGTCCCCGGTTGAGTCTGACGAGTTGATGGAGTTGCACCTGGAGCGCCGGGAGAAGAGCGCCAAGGGGAACAACACCTCGAGCCCCGAGCCGGAGAGCCCGGCCTGAGGGAACCGGTCGGGCCCGGAGGGCCTGACCGCACGGACCTGAGGACACGCGGAGGAGCATGGCCGAGAGCAGCGGCACCATCGTGGAACATCGCCTGAGCACTGAGGGAGCAGACCAACTCCTGCTGGCAGGGGTGAACGATTCCAACATCCAGGAGCTGGCGCGCCGCTTCCGGATCCGGATCGTGCTCCGCGGCGACCATCTCATCCTGTCCGGTGAGGTGGAGCGGCTGGAGCGGGCTGTGCCGGTAATCCAGCATATCATCGAACTGGCCCGGCTCCGGGCCCCCTTCGATTCTGCCGATGTGTCGCGGTTCGCCGATCAGTTCGAGCGGCGCGGGGCCGACGCCGCACGGACGGTGGTCCGGGACGACCTGCGCATCGCGCTCCCTGGATCCCGAAAGGTCATCCAGCCTCGCTCTCCCGGTCAGGCCGGCTATCTGGAGGCCATCCGGGAGCACGACATCGTCATCGGGATCGGGCCGGCGGGGACGGGGAAGACCTACCTGGCGGTGGCCGCCGCCGTGGACGCCCTCTACCGGAAGAAGGTACGCCGGATCATTCTGGCGCGACCGGCGGTGGAGGCGGGAGAGAATCTGGGCTTCCTCCCGGGGGATCTGCAGGAGAAGGTCGATCCCTACCTCCGCCCCCTCTACGACGCCCTTGAAGACATGATGCCGGCGGAGCGCGTGGCGCGGGCGCTGGAAGACCGCACCATCGAGATTGCGCCCCTGGCGTATATGCGGGGCCGAACCCTCTCCGACGCCTTCGTCATCCTGGACGAATCACAGAACGCCACCACCGCGCAGATGAAGATGTTCCTGACGCGGCTCGGTCTCAATTCGCAGGTGGTCATTACCGGCGACAAGACCCAGATCGACCTTCCCCGACGGGAAGACTCGGGGCTTCTGGAGGTGGAGCGCATCCTCACCGGGATCGAGGGGATCGCCTTCATCTATCTGGACGGCTCCGACGTGGTGCGGCATCGACTGGTGAAGGACATCATCCGTGCCTACGCCGAGGCAGGGCACGACGACGGGGACTCTCCGTGACCCGATTCTCCGGGGCGTCCCGCTTCGCGACCAGGGCACTGTCGCCGCTGGCGCGCCTCTCCGGGCCCCCGGGGAAGCGGTGGCCCGATGGTGCGTTGCACCATGGGAGCCGTGTGGGCCTCCTGCTGCTTCTGGCCCTGAGCGTCACCCTCCTCTTTCCTCCGGAACCGAGGCCGGAGGTGGCCCGCTTCCAGGCGGGGATGGTGGCGGACGAGGACGTCATCGCCTCCCTCACCTTCGGGGTTCCCAAGAACCCGGAAGATCTGGAGCGGGAGCGGGCGGCGGCGGCGGCCTCGGTTCCGCCCACCTTCCGCCTGGAGCCGGCGGCTGCCCTGAGCATGCGGGCCTCTCTGGAGAACTTCTTCCAGCTTGCCGAGGACGCCCAGGGACGCCCCGATCCCCATCAGGCTCTTTCCCAGGGTTTGTCGGACCTGGGGATTGCCGCGTCCTTCGCCCAGCGGCAACTCCTCCTCTCCGACGACTCCCGGGCCCTTCTCAGGTCCACGGCCCTCCGGGCCGCCGACGAGATCCTCCCCCAGGGCGTTCTGGACGAGGCCGGACGGCAGGAGACGGTGGGGCCGGGCCGGCTCTTGGTGGTGGATCCGGAGGGCGAGGAGCGCTACGTGCCGCGTGACTCGGTCATGAGCTCCGGCGACTTCTATCAGCGGGTGGCTCGGCTCCTCCCTCCCCAGGCCTCCTCGGAGGTCGATGAGCTCCTCCGCCTGACCCTCATCCGCTTCATGAGCCCCACCCTCCGCTTCGATGCGGAGGCGACGGAACGGGACCGGGATGCGGCCCGAAGGGCTGTGCCCACAAATCGAGCGACCGTCCTTCAGGGAGAGGCGGTGGTGCGGGCCAACCAGCAGGTTGGGGAGGCGGAGGTGGAGCGCCTACAGGCCTATGAGGAGGCGCTGCGGGCGGCGGGCCGGCTGGAAGACCGGGGCTTCCAGGCGGGGCCGTTCCTGGGCAGCATCCTCCTGAATTCCCTCATCCTGGCGGCCTTCGGCTTTCTCCTCTTCTTCTTCCGGCCCAAGGTCTACCAGGACTTCCGCTGGGTGCTACTGCAGGCGCTCATCATCCTGGCCTTCGCCGTGGCAGCGGGGGTGGTGGCGGCCAACCAGGTGCCTCCGGAAGCCCTGCCCATCGCCTTCGCGGCCCTAGCGGTGGCGGTCCTGTGGGATGGGCGATTGGCCCTCATCCTGGTGGGGGTCCTGACGGTTCTGGTAGGGGTGCAACCCCCCTTCCAGGATGTGCACGCTTGGGCGCCGGTCTTCATCGCGGGAGCCGCCGCCGCCCTGTCCGTCCGGGCAGTGCGGCGGCGGGCCCAGACCTGGATCTTCATCGCCATCATCGCCGGCGCCTATCTGGCCTCCATCGGCGCGCTGGGGCTCGTGACCGGGCGGGAGGCACGGGTGGTGGGCACGGCGCTGGCGTGGGCCGGCGGGAACGCCGTAGTGAGCGCCATCCTGGCCATGGGCTTCCTCCCGGTTTTCGAGTGGTTCACGCGCATCACCACCGACCAGACGCTCCTGGAGTGGGCCGATCCCAACCGGCCACTCCTCAAGCGGCTCTCCATGGAGGCGCCGGGTACGTACGCCCACACCATCAATGTGGCGAATCTGTCGGAGGCTGCGGCCAATTCAATCGGCGCCAACGGACTCCTGTGCCGGGTGGGCGTCTACTACCACGATGTGGGGAAGGTGCTGAAGCCCCACTACTTCATCGAGAATCAGCAGGCCGGGCGGAATCCCCACGACAAGCTGAAGCCCACCACCTCGGCGGCGCTGGTCCGGGAGCATGTGACCGAGGGGGTCCGCCTCGCCCGGGAGGCCAAGCTTCCCGATGTACTCACCGCCTTCATCCCGGAGCACCACGGGACCCAGGAGATCGCCTACTTCCTGGACCGGGCCCGGAAGGAGGCCGGGGAGGGCGAGCGGGTCAATGTGGCCGAGTTCCGGTATCCTGGCCCCAAGCCCCAGAGCCGGGAGACCGCCATTGTGATGCTGGCCGATTCGGTGGAGTCGGCCACCCGGAGCCTTCAGGACCCAACCCCGGAGCGGGTGCGCTCCCTCATCGAGAACATCGTGGACGGCAAGATCCAGGCGGGCCAGCTCGACGAAGCCCCCCTGACGCTCCGGGAGATCGGGATCGTCAAGCGTCAGTTCCAGAAGGTGCTGGCAGGCGTCTATCATCACCGCATCGACTATCCCAACACCCGGCATCTGACTCAGGCCGAGGGACCGACGGAGCGGCAGGAGGGGGATGGAGCCCAGGAGGTTGCGAGGGCTGACGACACCGAACGGGGCGGTGAATCCGACGGGGGCGCCGCGAAGACACCACGGGGCAACGGGGTCCCCACAGAAGCCGGCCGGCTGCCGTGACGGGAATCGTCGTCCACCTGAGCGCCCCAGAAGGAGAAGACATTCCCCGCTCTCTCCTGGAGGAGGCCGTCCATCTTACCCTCCGGGAGGAGGGATGGGAGGAGGGTGAGGTCTCGGTGGCTTTCCTGACCGACGACGAAGCGCGGCGGATGAACCGGGAGCATCTGGGTCACGACTGGGTTCCCGACGTCCTCTCCTTTGAACTCCATGGGGTCGAGGAGCCACCCCACGCCGACCTTTACGTCGGGATTGAGCAGGCTCGTCGGCAGGCTCTCGACGAAGGGGTGGCGGAGGTGGAGGAGCTGGTGCGCCTGGTCATCCACGGCCTCCTCCATACCCTGGGCTGGGACCACCCGGAAGAGGCGGAAGCCCGAGGCGAGAGCCCCCACTACCGGCGGCAGGAAGAACTTCTGGCCCGGGTCATGTCGTCATGAGGCGTACGATCCGGGGCGTTCTCATCGCCCTCCGCCTCTTCCCCTTCCTATGGGCGTTCCTCCGGGACCGGCGACGCTTCATCCTGGTGGGCCGGCCGACGCGGCGGAAAGAGGGGCATCACGAGGCGCGGGCCCAGCGGCTGGTGGCGGTCATCGCCGGACTCGGTCCCACCTTCATCAAGCTGGCCCAGATCTTCAGCTCCCGGGCCGATCTGGTCCCGGAGCCATACCTCTCCGCCATGGGCACCCTCCAGGACCAGGTCCCTCCCATCCCGGCGTCTGCAGCCCGGGCCGTGGTGGAGGCGGAGCTGGGCCGGTCGGTGAGCGAGGTGTTCGAGGAGTTTCAGGACGAGCCCATGGCCGCCGCGTCGCTGGGGCAGGTCCACCGGGGCCGGTATCGGGGGCAGGACGTGGCTATCAAGGTGCTGCGCCCCGGGGTGGAAGAGATGGTGACGCTGGATCTGGATCTCTCCTTCCGACTCCTCTTCTGGGTGAATGTCCTCTTCCCCACCCACCAGGTGCAGGGCATCACCAATGTGTTTCGGGAGTTCGCCGTCCGGGTCCGGGAAGAGATGGATTTCCGGAGCGAGGCGGAGAATATGGAGCGGTTCCGCCGGATCTTCCGGAAGGACCCCCGGGTTCGGGCGCCCCTGGTGATCCAGGGGGTATCGACCCGTCGGGTGCTGGTGATGGAGTTCATGAAGGGCACCAAGGTGGACCGTCTGCATGACCGTTTCACTTCGGGGGAGCTCGAGTTCAACGACGTCATGGAGCGCTTGGCGGAACTCTATCTACGGATGATGATGCTGGAGGGCTTCCTCCACGCCGACCCCCATCCCGGAAACCTCCTGGTGGACTCGGCGGGCACCATTGTGGTGCTCGATTGGGGGATGGCGCTGGAGGTGCCTCGGTGGACCCGAGACAGCATCCTCTCGGTGGCGTTGGCGGTGGAGCGGGATGATCTGGACGGGATGATCAACGGGATGTACAAGCTGGGGATGATCTCGCCCGAGGTGTCCCGGGGTGACATCCGGGAGGCGGCCACCGAGGTCATGCGGATCATGGAACGAGCCCGAACGACCCACCGGGAGCGGGTGCAGGAGATCATCCAGCAGGTCTGGGATACCTTCTATACCTGGCCCATCCTCCTTCCGCAGGAGTTGGTCTACTTCTTCCGCGCCGCCGTGCTCCTGGAGGGGATTGGGTTTCGCTATGACAAGGACTTCAACGGGCTCCTCATGATGCGGCGGGTCCTGGCCCGTAACCGGTCGCGCCTGGTGAAGGAGACGGCCCGGGAGCCCATGAATATGGCCCGTGACCTCCTGGGCGAGGCGGTGACGAGCCTCCGGGTGATCCGGGACGTACTCAGTCGGGTGGAGAGGGAAGAACTCAGGGTCCGGGTGCACCCCCGGGACTCCCAGAGCCAGGAGCGCTTCCTGCACCTGCAGGCCCGACGCCTGCTGCTCTCGGTCTTCGCCACCGCCACCGCCCTCATCAGCGCCATCCTGTATCTTGGACTCCAGAACGTCTGGCTCCTGGCGGCGGGGCTCCTGGTGGCTCTCTCCATGTTCCTCTTCACCTTCCTCATCCCGACGCACCTCCTGGAGAATCCACTGCGACATGCCCGCGGGATCCGACCGCCGCGCCCTTGAGCGTGCCCGGCCTTCTCATTGCCTACCCCGGCGTTTCCATCGAATCGATGCCCATGACTCCTTCCCAATCCCCCTCGTCTTCCGGCCCCGGGTCCGCTGCCGATCTCACCCCGTCCGCCGGCATCTCCTCCCTCCTCGCCGCCATGGAAGGCCGGCGGCGCATCGCCCTGGCGCGGGCCATCTCCCTGGTGGAGAATGAGCGTTCCGGGTTCCAGGAACTCCTTCACATCCTCATGGCCACGGGGAAGGGCGGAGGAAGTCGCGTCGGGTTCACCGGTCCCCCAGGTGCCGGAAAGTCCTCGCTGGTATCCGCTTTCGCCCGATTGGCGCGGAAGGAGGGTGAGGAGGTGGGGATCGTGGCAGTGGACCCCACCTCGCCCTACTCCGGCGGAGCCCTTCTGGGTGACCGGATCCGGATGAATGATCTTGCCACGGACCCTGGAATCTTCATTCGTTCCATGGCCTCGAGAGGGTCGCTGGGGGGGCTTGCCACCACCACCAAGGAGGTGGTGGATGTAATGGATGCCTGGGGCTTTCCCCGGGTCCTCATCGAGACGGTGGGAGTGGGACAGACGGAGCTGGAGATCACCCGAGCCGCCGACACGGTGGTGGTGGTACTCACGCCCGAGTCCGGCGACGGGATCCAGGCCATGAAGGCCGGTCTCATGGAGATCGCCGACGTCTTCGTGGTGAACAAGGCGGACCGACCGGGGGCCGACCGGTTGGTCAAGGAGATCCGTTCAGCGCTGAAGCTCCGGACCGGGCGGGTGCCCGGGGCAGGGGGCGGTCATCACGGGCCGGCTGGTCATCACGGACCCACGGGTCACCATGGGCCTGCCGGGCATCACGGGCCGGCCTCAGGTGCCGGGTCACCCTCCGCCCCAGTCAGCTCCGTCTCCCCCACGGAAGAGCCGGTCCCTGACATCTGGGTGCCGCCGGTCCTTCTGACCCAGGCCCAGAACGGGGAAGGGGTGGATGAACTCCGGAGTACGGTGGATCGCCATCGGAGCTGGCTTGTGGCCTCTGGAGAATTGGAGGAGCGCCGCCGTGCCCGCATGGCGGATCGGATCCGGGAGGTGATGGACCGGGAGGCCCGGAGGCATGTCCGACGCTTACTGGGCAGGGGCGAACTCCTGCCGGAGGCGCTGGACCGGATCGAGGAGGGAACCGAGACCCCATACTCGGAAGCGACCCGGTTCCTGGAGCAACTTGGCCTCCGCTTCGCCCAGTCGGAGCTGGTGCCCCCGGCCACCCCGTCTCGTTGACCCTTCCTTCTGGGCGAGTGATCTTTTTCCAGACCTTCTTCTGAATCCGCAGCCCGGAGTGCGCATGTCCACCATCGAACGAGACGTAAACGCCGCTGCTCTCAAGGATGTCCTCCGGCGCAAGGAGGAAGAGGTGGAGGCGCTCCGGGCACGCCTTGCCCGGTGGGAGGCCAGCTACGACGGGGCGCCCAAGCGGGATGCCTCTTTCACATCGGTCTCGGGACGGGAGGTGGCACCCCTGTACACTCCCTTGGATCGGGAGGGGGAGGACAGCTACCGCGAGGCGCTGGGGCTCCCTGGCGAGTACCCCTTCACACGGGGGCCCTACGGTACCATGTACAGGACGCGGCTCTGGACCATGCGCCAGTTTGCCGGCTTCGCCACCGCCGAGGAGACGAACGAGCGCTACCACTATCTCCTGAAGAACGGGCAGACGGGTCTGTCGGTGGCCTTTGATTTCCCCACCCTCATGGGGTATGACTCGGATCATCCTCGTTCGCTGGGTGAGGTGGGGGTCTGTGGGGTGGCCATCTCGTCGCTGGCGGACATGGAGACGCTCTTCCAGGGGATCCCCCTGGATCAGGTGTCCGTCTCCATGACCATCAACGGCCCCGCCATCATCCTCTTCTGCTTCTACGTGGCTGCTGCGGAGAAGCAGGGAGTTTCAGCGGACAAGCTCCGCGGTACCGTACAGAATGACATCCTGAAGGAGTATCAGGCCCAGCATGCCTGGGTCTACCCGCCGGAGCCGGCACTCCGGGCCATCGTGGATATGTTCGAGTGGTGCTCCCAGCACGCCCCCAAGTACAACCCCATCTCCATCTCCGGCTACCATATCCGGGAGGCCGGGGCCACGGCGGGGCAGGAGCTGGCCTTCACGCTCCGGAACGGATTCGAGTACGTGGAGCGGGGAATCGCCCGGGGATTGGATGTAGACGATTTCGCCCCCCGCCTCTCCTTCTTCTTCGATATCCACAACGATTTCTTCGAGGAGATCGCCAAGCTTCGGGCCGCTCGCCGGATCTGGGCTCGGCGGCTGAAAGAGGTGTATGGAGCTCGGAATCCGGCGTCGTGGCGGCTCCGTACCCACTGTCAGACGGCGGGGGTGACCCTCACGGCTCAGCAACCCGAGAACAACATCGTGCGGGTGGCCTACCAGGCCATGGCGGCAGTCCTGGGTGGAACCCAGTCGCTCCACACCAACTCCATGGATGAGACGCTAGCCCTCCCCACGGAGAAGGCGGTACGGATTGCCCTCCGGACCCAGCAGATCCTGGCCCACGAGACCGGCGTTCCCAACACCATCGACCCCCTGGCGGGCTCCTACTTCGTGGAGAGTCTCACCGACGAGTTGGAGGCGGAGGCGGAGGAGATCTTCCGGGAGATCGATGAGGTGGGTGGGGTGGTGCCGGGTATCGAGGCCGGATGGTTCCAGAAGGAGATCGCCCATTCCGCCCTCCGCCAGCAGGAGGAGATGGAGGCGGGAAGTCGGATCATCGTGGGGATGAACCAATTCACCGACGGCTCCGAGGATGTCTCCATCGAGACCCTGCGTATCGATCGCACCGTGGAGGAGCGGCAGCGGGCCCGCATGGCAGAGCTTCGGGCCTCCCGGGACGATGAGGCGGTGCAGCGCACCCTCTCGGCACTCACGGAGGGGGCGAGAAACGGGGAGAACCTGGTACCCCTCATCCTGGACTGCGCCCGGTCCTACTGCACCCTCTACGAGATCCGCTTTGCCATGGAGGAGGTCTTCGGCTCGTACAAGGAGCCGGTCTTCTTCTAGAGGTCCAGCCAGCGGCTGATCTTGATGACCAGGACGTTCTCCACCGGTGCGTCGAAGAGAGCCCGGAGGTCGCGTCCGAAATCGAAGTCACCCGTCCGGAGCCTCTCCTGCCGGTTCTGCTGCCAGACGAGGTAGACCCTGGAGCCCGGATGGTATTCCCAACGGAGTACGGCGCTCCCCCGGAGTGACCGAAGATTGAAGTTCTGCTCGGGGATGGAGGCGTTGGGAGTCCCCTCGCCGCTCCAGTCGAGGTAGATGCGGCCCCCGTCGCGACAGAGGGAGCCACTCCGGCAGACCAGGCCGCTGGCCGTGTTCTCCGCCAACCCTTCTTCATACCTCTGGAAACGGAAGGTGCCAGGCTCCTGCAGCTGCTTGAAGTTCAAGAACTCGCCCGCCGATAGAAGGGGCTGCACGAAGGTCTGGAATGACAGGGTGGGCGAGAGGATGAGGTTGAAGCGGGTGTCCACGGTGAGCTGGCGGCGGTCCAGTTCACCGATGAGGTAGCGTCTGCCGAAGGTGGAGAGAAAGTCCGGATCGTCGAAGGTGGCTACGTACTGGTCCACATCGCGGCTCCGGCGCCAGGTGGGTGCCACACTGATGAGGATGCCTCCGGTGGGGCGGGCCTCAAGGCCTATGGAGACCTCTCCCGAACGGCTGCCGAACTCGCCTCGCTGAATTGAGAATGAGGTTTGCCCGACCCAACTCCGCCTCCGGTCCGAATTGATCTGGGCCGATAGGTCCACGGCGCCCGGTCTCACCATGAGGGGGCCTCCCCGGGTCTGGTTCTCGCTCCGAACCCGAGGCGTCCAGCCCATGCCCATGCCGCCGCCCCACCAGTTCAGCAGTGTGAAGGAACCGTTCAGGGCGACCCGACCCGCCTTGTGGGCCTCACCCCAGGATGAGGTGGAGAAGACCTCGTCCAGAGCTGAATGGCGCCAGTTGTGGAAGGTGAAGAGGCTCGCGTTCCAGTTCCGGAACACGGACCCTGGTGTGGGCTGGCGGTACGAGATCCGGGCGCCTCCATCCAGGCGTTCCGGGGCAGTGGAGAAGCCCAGGTCGTTCACCTCGAAGCCCGGCGTTCGCTGCGCAGCCCAGAGCGCTCCGGTCCAGTTACGTCCGCCCCGCCGTTCGAATTGAAGGCGCCATTCCGCGCCGGCCATGGATGTTCGGGTGGGATCGAGGGTAAGGAAGTCCTGGTCCGGCCGCTGATGATAGTGGTTCGGCGCCCGTTGGATTCGCTCCAGTGCCGCCGGTTCACCGGCAACCCGGCTTCCCGCCAGGAATCCCCACAGGGCCCAGGTTCTGTCGGACCAGTTGTGCTCGAAGTCCACTCCGGCCGAGTAGGCAGCGCGGGGGAGCATGTCCAGGGAACTATCCGCGGGGAGATCCCGGTTGGCACTCGTAACGATCATTCCCACCTGGCTTTCGCCATCGCGGAGGTCCTGTTGTAGCCGGAGGGTGCCGTAGCGGGTTCGGGGTTCCGCCTCGAAGGATCTGAAGCGGTCGTCGTCCAGGAAATATGCCTGGCCCCGCTCTCGACCGGTGAGGGCGCCCAGCACCCCCACAGTCAGTCCGCCGCTGGTCCGGCCGGTGACCTTCGCCGCCCCGAGGATGGAGGTCTCGGAGCGGGCATCAACGAAGTCCGCCCCGACCGGCGGCCGGCCCTGGGGGGTACGGCCGATCCTCCGGGAGTAGAACAGATTGTTGGGTCCCCCGGAGAGGCTGAACCGAAAGAGGCGGTCATCCCGGCTGAAGAAGGGACGTCGCTCCGGGAAGAAGGTTTCGAAGGCGGTGAGATTCACGACCCTCGGATCCACCTCAACCTGACCGAAGTCCGGGAGTACGGAAGCGTCCAGGACGAACGTGGAGCCCAGTCCGTAGCGCAGATCCACGCCTGCCCGGGTGGTGGCAGCCTGCCCATCGAAGAAGGGGTTCCCCGGGGCGGTGGGACGACGCTCCAGCCTACCGGCCACAAAGGGTGCCACCTCCAGGGCCCTGCGTCGCTGGGCGAGTTCCAGTGCTTCGAGTTGGCCCCACCGGGAGACGACTCCGTGAACGCCCGGGGGCACGTAGGCCCAGTCGGACCGCTCGTTCGTCGAGACCTTTCGTCGGGAAATCTGAAGGCCCCACACCTGGGCCTCTGTGGACGGGGAGTAGCGAATCTGGGAGAGGGGGATGCGGAGTTCCGCCATCCACCCCTGGTCGTCCAGATGGACGGCGGACTCCCACACTCCCTCCCACCCCGTGTCCGAACTCGTATCGTCGAAGTGGAAGCGGTCTCCCTGCACACCGGCCGCCGTGATGCGGAAGGTGTAGCCTGTCCGACCGTCCCGGTTGGGGTCCAGGGAGATTTCCAGGTAGTCGTAGGCCTCCCCCTCATCGCCCCGCCGGGTTAGCTGTCTACGGATGGAGGCAGGGTCCGGGTCGTACATCCGGCCCGCCACATAGAGGTTCTCGTCGTCGTAGAGGATGCGGATCTCGGTGACTGCCCGAGCCGGTTGCCCCTCCTCCGGTTCAACCTGCCGGAATCCCGTGGCCGCCTGCGCCAGCCCCCACTCCATTTCGTCCAGCCGTCCGTCGATTCGTGGAGGCGCCGACGTCCTCGTCGCCCGGACTGACAGCGTGCGGCTATCCGGGATATCTGTTGGCTCCCCCGTCCTGACCTCCGCTGTCGCCGGGTCCGGTGGGACGGTCTGGGCGGCAAGTGAAGTCGGCACCGCCGAACCGAGCCAGGAGGTGAAGAGGATGCCGGGAACTGATACGATCTGAAGAAGAAGGCGCCGGCTCAGCCGGCGGCGCCAAGTGCCTTGCATGGTTGGGAACGCCGGGATGCCTGGTTTGGATGGAGTATTGAACGGTGTCCAGCAAGATCCGTGGGTGTGGCGGCGGTGGCAAGAAGGGGACACGAGGCGGAGTGGTCACATGCCTTTCCAGGCTGGAGCCGGTGCAGTGCGTCGCAGACTCGGCGCCCCCGGGGAAGGCCATCCCACAGGCATTGTCACGGCAGAGGGAAGGGCGATGTCGAATCTTTTCACGCCGTGTCGGGAACTTGCATTTCGACTCCGGGTTGCTTCCTATGTCTCT